>DEIP01000098.1:3981-8856 GCA_002352605.1 Desulfobacteraceae bacterium UBA2771
GTTGAAGGGGTCGTCCTTCATGGTGCTTCATCCCTCATGGGGAACCTTTGCCCACACCTACGGATTGAATCAGGTGTCCATTGAGGTCGAAGGCAAAAGCCCAAAACCGGCACAACTCAAAGCATTGATCGAACATGCACGCGCGAACCGGATCAAAGTGGTTTTCGTGCAACCCCAGTTCTCGTCCAAAAACGCCCGGCAGATCGCCAAAGCGATCGGCGGTCGGGTGCTCGCTGTCGATCCGCTGGCCCGGAACTGGGCAACCAATTTGCGCCACGTCGCCGGGGAATTTAAACATGCTTTCGAATGATCACAACCTGCTTGACCCCATCATCCAGATCACCGATCTGAACTTTACCTACAACGGGCAGCCGGTGCTCGAAGCGGTGAACCTGGCCGTTGGGGAGGGTGATTTTATCGCCATGATCGGCCCCAACGGTGGCGGCAAGACAACCCTGCTCAAACTGATGCTGGGACTGCTCAAACCGCAACGGGGACGGATCCGGGTCATGGGAAAACCGGCCGTTCGCGTCTCCCATCACATCGGGTATGTACCCCAGGATGTGCACATCAACCAGCGTTTTCCCATCACGGCCCTGGATGTCGTACTCATGGGAAAGCTGGCCCCCGGGAAAAGATGGTCTAAAAACAGCGCGCAGGACCGCCGGGATGTGCTGGAGGCCCTGGACCGGATCGATATGGCCGATAATGCCCACCGCCGGATCGGCGAATTGTCCGGCGGCCAGCGCCAGCGGGTATTTATTGCCCGGGCCCTGGTCACCCGGCCCCGACTGCTCCTGCTGGACGAGCCCACGGCCAGCATCGACTCCAGGGGGCAGACGGCGTTTTACCAATTGCTCAAACGACTGAACAAGGACGTCACGATTGTTGTGGTCAGCCACGACCTGTTGGTGATCTCCACCTATGTGAAGTCCGTGGCCTGCGTCAACCGCCGGCTGTATTACCACCAGCAGGCCGAGATTACCGGAGATATGCTGGAAACCATGTACCCGTGTACCATGGAAGAAACCTGCCCCGTGGAACTGGTCACCCACGGCCACCTGCCCCATCGCGTGCTGGAACACCACAAGGAGTGAATCGTGATCGAGGTGATGCAATTTGAGTTCATGCGCAATGCCCTGGCCGCCGGTCTGCTGGCCAGCGTCATCTGCGGCATCATGGGCACGTTGGTGGTGGTCAACCGCATTGTTTTCCTTTCCGGCGGCATCGCCCACGCCGCCTATGGCGGTATCGGCCTGGCCTTTTACTTCGGCTGGCCCTACCTGGCGGGAACCCTGGGATTTTCCCTGGGCGCGGCCATGATCATGGCTGCGGTCACCTTGAAGGACAAACACCGGGCCGACACCATCATCGGTGTCATCTGGGCCCTGGGCATGGCCAGCGGCATCATCCTGATCGACCTGAGTCCCGGCTACAACGTAGATCTCATGAGCTACCTGTTCGGCAGCATCCTCACGGTACCGGACGCCGACCTGTGGATCATGGTGTCCATGGGCCTTTTCATTGTGGCATTGGTGGCCGTTTACTACAAAGACCTGCTGGCCCTATCGTACGACGAAGAGTTTGCGCGCATTCGCGGGGTTCCGGTTACCGCCCTGTACTTTTTGCTCATCGGCATGTTGGCCGTAACCGTGGTGATGGTGATCCAGGTGGTGGGACTGATCCTGGTGATTGCCCTGCTCACCATTCCGCCCTTCATCATGGAAAAGTATGCCCGCTCCCTGCTGCAGATGATGATCGGATCCAGCGTCTTGGGTGTTGTGTTTACGGTTGCCGGGTTGTGGATCTCCTTCGCCTTTGACCTCACCTCGGGGGCATCCATCATCATGGTGGCAGGCATCTTTTTCTTCCTCAACCTGCTGGTTGAACGGTTGATCCCTGGCCGCAGAAAGATCCCGAAAAAAAACATCGCCGTGGAACCGCAGAGGAGCTAACATGTGCAATCGATGCAATTACGAGAACCTGCTGAACGCCGCGGATCTGGATGCGACCGACAACCGGCTTCGTGTACTCGAAGTGATCGGTAACAACAGCTACCCCCTGTCCGCCGCCGATATTTTCAAAACCCTGGAGCGGACCTGCAGCATCAACCGGGTCACCATTTACCGCATCCTTGATCTGCTGGTGGAACATAGACTGGTGGATCGCATCAGCACCGGCGGCCGGGCGTTTTACTATGGCATGGCGCCCAACGAAAACCATCGGTCCCATCCCCATTTTTACTGCACAAACTGTGGTCAGATGGACTGTTTAACGCCGGACAGCCTGAATGTGGATAGCGGCGCACTGCGAAAAACCTTCCCCGGCCGCATCGATAAGGTGGAAATCCGCGTGGACGGCATCTGCACAAACTGTATGAAATAAATGAACCCCTTCGTCTCTGAAACGCCGGTCACGCCTTGCCATCATCAGCAGGCCCCGTGTGCGACGCCGACCGTCCGACTGATCGTCTTTGTTCAGTTTGGATTTATTGCTTCGATGGCCGGTTTGATTGTTTTTTTTCGCCACACCCCTGAATTTGCCACCTTGAGCATCACCTTCGTTTCCATATTCCTGGAAGCCCTGCCCTTCATGCTGCTGGGCGCATTCATCGGTGGATTCATCGAGGTCTTTGTTTCAAAAACAATAATCACGCACATCGTTCCGGCTCGGCCCCTGCCGGCCATTCTCCTGGCAGCCGGCCTCGGCCTGGTTTTCCCGGTATGTGAGTGCGCCATCGTACCGGTGGTGCGCCGGCTTTTCGGCAAAGGTTTGCCCTTGGGTGCCGGAATCGCTTTTCTGCTGGGCGGACCCATCGTCAATCCCCTGGTGGCCCTGTCCACGGCGGTGGCTTACGGTAACAATCAGGCCATCGCCGGGTATCGGCTGGTATCCGGATATCTGATTGCTGTGGCCGTGGGGTTGCTGATCGATCGATTCTTTTCACGAAAAACGGCGCTGGTAAACGAGCCCAGGGGAAATATCGGGGAAATGGATGACGGCTGTAATGAACCGGCATCATCACCCGGAATTTCAATTCAAATACGCCGGGCTTTCCGGCACGGGGCGTCGGACTTTATCGATATCGGCCGGTTTTTGGTTTTCGGCGCTTTCGTGGCCGGCGTACTCCAGACCCTGGTGGCGCGGGGCGACCTGGCCGCCCTGTTCGGATCGCTGCCCCTGTCCGTTCTGGCCATGATGACCCTGGCACTGCTCCTGAGCCTGTGCAGCGAAGCCGATGCCTTCGTGGCGGCATCCTTTCGCACCACACTGCCCCTTACCGCCCAAATGGCCTTTATGGTACTGGGCCCCATGCTGGATCTGAAACTGGTGGCCATGTATTTCAGGGTCTTCAAAAAACGCCTGATCCTGGTTATGTCCCTTTTGACCTTCATCATCGTTTTTCTAAGCATGATGGCCGGCACATGGGTGGGCAGATGATCCGGATGGTAAAGGCGATGGCGACCCTGATCGGCCACTACCTCGACGTGTTTCTTTTTGGCCTCTGGCTGGGTGTCATATGCTGGCTGCTGCTGACCGGCAGCGACAAAGCCTTTCTTCACCCGCGGTTCAGGCTGTTTCTGGCGGGTGGGGGTATACTGCTGGCTGCATTTATGGGAGTGATCCTCTACGGTCCGAAACGGCGAAGCATCGGTTGGCCGTTGGCTGCGGCATCCGCCCGGGCACTCCTGCTCATGGCACCGTTGCTTTTCCTGAGCACGGTTGTCGATCAGCGCCTGGGCGCCCATGCGCTGACTAAAAAATATACGGGGATGGAGCAGCAAACCCTTTTGCGCCTGTTGGAAAGCGGAAAAGCCAAAACCGGGAATGCGAAACCGAAGCCCGACATGTCCCTGCTGGAGATCGCCCGGCGGATGAAACAGATAGACGGCCGGCGGGTGGTCACCGAAGGGATGGTCTACCGACCCGACATCATGCCTGAAAATTACCTTACCCTTTTCCGCTTTGCCATCTTCTGCTGTGCGGCGGACGCCCTGCCGGTGTGGGTGTTTGTGGAAAAAGCAGGTGTGGAGGCCTTCGATGACGAAGATTGGATCCGGGTGGACGGCACCGTACAGATCGTCGATTTCAACGGAACGGATGTGCCGGTGATCAAAGCCGATACCATCTTGAAAAAAAAGGCCCCGACATCGGGCGAGCAGTATCTGTTCTTCTAATTCCCATCAAACAGACGCAGCCGGCGCGGTTTCATCTACGACCTTAAGCGGTTGACGGCGTCGACCACCACATTAATCGCACAATCGATCTGCTCATCCGTGGTCATGCGCCCCGTGGAAAAACGCACGGTTCCCTTGGCCCATGGCACGGGCACCCGCATGGCCTCCAGAACGTGGGACAGCGTCACGGTGTCGGCATGGCAGGCGGCACCGGCCGAGGCGGCCACCTTGAGGCCAATCTCTTCCAGGACGCGGTTGGCCTCCAGGTCCTTGAACGACAGGTTCAAGGTGTTGGGCAGACGTGCCTTCGGATGGCCGTTGAGGCGAATATGACCCAACTGATCCATCAGGCCCTGGTGAAGGCGGTCACGCATGGCCGTCAGGTGTCGGCCGGCATGCTCGAGGCTACGGTCAGCCATCTCACAGGCCTTGCCCAGCCCCACGATCTCCAGCACGTTTTCGGTGCCGGCCCGCCAGCCCATCTCCTGGCCGGCGCCATGGCAGAACTTCTCCGGCAGCAGTCCGCTTCTCACATAGAGCGCACCGATACCCTTGGGGGCGTATATCTTGTGCCCGGCCACGGAGAGCAGATCCACGTTCAGTGTTTGAACATCTGTGGCGATCTTACCCACGCTCTGGGCCGCATCGGTGTGCATGCAGATCCCGTTTTGCTTGGCCAGGGCAGCGATCGCGGCAA
>DEIP01000080.1:0-32385 GCA_002352605.1 Desulfobacteraceae bacterium UBA2771
ATATACATTACGAAAAAAAAGGAGTCACCCACTCTTGATATTTTTCGAATTTGGGTCGGACCAAGCAAATCATTTTGTCTAATTTCAGACCTCGTTACATCAAAAATTATCCATGTCCAAAATACCCTGGGAATACAGTTGTTTCAGACAAAAAAACACGCTCTCAGATAAAAATTGGACACTCTCGATTTCCGGCAGCTTGTAATATCAGATAGTTATCTACCGCCCGTTCAATTGAGCACTATTTTGATACGGCGAAATGTCCATTTTTTGGCCCTCAAAATGGGTGGAAATAACGAGGTCTAAACTACTTTAACGACAGGATTTTTTCCGTTCCATTTCATCGTGTTTGCTAATGCAACGACCTTGTCAATTCTACCTAATAGCTCCCCGCGCCAGTGGTTTTCCAACACTCCCCAAACACGCTCTACAGGATTGTATTTACTATGATAAGGAGGTTAGTAAGGGGTTATTTCTCTGACAACCTGGTCCTGCTTTGTTTTTTGATGATCATCCATAGTATCCTTATCTTAATAGGGTCCATGGTGATCATATTTCGTTATGCAACGGATGTTCAATTGAAAAACTGTTTATTTATTTTTTGCCGAGGCCCTAAACAGATGGTAAATTATAAATAATGGGAGTTGAAAATATAGAAGAAAAATATTCTTGAAAAATATGTAACTATTAGGAATTATGGTCGAAATGGCTATTTTTAAACGCACCTCACCGGTTTGATTCTGAATAACATAACCTGATTTACTGAATCCAGTATTCCTCATCCTCAGGCAGGAGTTGCGAAAATGAATCGTCATAAGTCAGTTCAGCGAAATTGACAGGCTTTGAAACCGGCGGGTCATGAATTTTGATGTCCCATAATTTCAAGTGTTTCAGAATTTTCCTGATAATTGGTGGTTCATCAATAATTGATATGATCTTCATTGGGCCGATACATTTTGGACAAATGAGAGGCTCAACTTCAAGACATTTTTCGTTACTGGTCCAGATGGCATTGCCGCAATAAATATTAAAACCGCTGTGGTTTCATGACATCATGTTTTCAATCACCGCATCATTGATTTTTTTTCCTTAAAACACCAAATGTGTGAACAGTAATAGTGGCGCCTGGTTTTGCATCATCGCGTTTCATATCGATCATCCCACACACCCGTAAGTTCCTCAAAATGAGCTTCAACACAACGACAATAGTCAATTATTTTTGGATTTTTTGGTTTATAAACATTAGTGCTGCTTTTTTTACTTCTGGGAAAGCAGCTGTGGCATCTTGATACTTGGACGCTAAAGAAAGCGGACCCATCTGGGATAAAAATAAAGGATGACCATAAGGCATTCTTTGGGATAGCGAACGGCAAGTTAGCATTATTTTATACAACACGCGAAGGCATTGCTTCAACAATACGTTCCCAATGCCAGCGCTGACGCACGAACATTCTGACTCAATGATATCAGTGATCCCGATCGGCATCCAAAATTATTTTGTCTCAAAATAACCATAAACACCCGGCTCGCCTTTTGATAGGAGTGGCATGGGGCTTTGTTCTCACACAGCTCAACTCAGATGCTACGTTTGCAAAAGGAGGGGCATTGTGATCGTTCAGTGTGGTCGGCGTATCAAGACGGAGGAACTCGAGCAGATTCGCGAGACGGTTAAGACATTCCATCGGCTGAGTCAGTCGGAAATAGCCCAGACGGTATGCGAACATTTGGGCTGGCATACCGCTTCGGGCGCCAACACGGTGGATGCATGTCGAAAATTGCTCAAACGCCTGGAAGCCAAAGGGCTCATAAGCCTGCCCGGCAAACGCGATTGCCCGCTCAGGATCTGCAAGCAACCGGTGGCGACGAACAGGACCCGGCCGCAAGAGCCGGTCGTGGGCACGCTTTCGGAAATAAAACCGGTCAGGCTCAGGGTGGTAAAGGACAAAGAAGAGACAGCCCTTTTCAATGAATACCTGAGCCGTTATCACAATCTGGGCTATAAGCAGCCGTTTGGATGCCATCTGCGCTATTTTATGGAAAGTGCAGAGACGATACTGGGTTGTATGTTATTTTCATGAGCAGCCAGAGCATTGCGATCAAGGGATCAAGGGATCGGCTGGAGCGCCAATGAGCGTTTGAAGAACCTGGGCTTTGTTGTCAATGACGGGCGGTTTTTGATTTTTCTCTGGGTCAACGTCAGATACGATGAAAAAAAACAGCCACAGACCCAATCGTGAGCAGATCAAAACAAAAAGAGAGGCCGATAAACAGGCGCAACGCAAATTGCGTCAAGATGGGCAGGACAAGGGTTTAAAGGAGCCGTCTCATGCTACGATTTCAAACCGCAAGTGTGAATACAAAAGTGTAGAGCAGGAGCGCTGTGCCCGCAATGAGGCGGTTGCAGAGAAAATAAGGATCTTTCGCGCCAAGCCGCCCGTGCTGCTCAAAGGCTGTCCATGATCGAAGATCCGAGAAATCCTAAAAAGATAAAGCACAAGCTGTCCGCATTGATGCTCTACGGGATCCTGACGTTTGTTCTTCAGATGAGCTCTTGCCGCGAGGCCAACCGGGAGATGACCCGACCGATGTTTTGGCAAAATCTGATGTTTCTCTTCTTGCCATAGCCAACCCATGGCCGGACGATAAGTGGCAGTCAGAACGTCTGGCCGTTCCCTTTCAGCTCCGGTTGGTTTGACACAGTAGCCGCGCAAAAGAAGTGGAAAAGCCCCTTCCCAACTTTGGGAACCTAGGACCAATGGACAGGCAGGAAGACAATTGGCGGTTTAGGTCGACACAATTGCCTGAGGCATAATCTTTGTCCGGTAAAAAGGTAGCCGAGGGATAAAAATGAGTCATGAACCCATACCTGCTCTCTTATATTTTTTTGATGCGTCAGCGCTGATCACCGTTTCGTTCGGTTGCCTTTTTCACCCGATAGTGCTATGACCCCCGAAATTCAATCAAATGATTGAATTATGGCGGTTTTACGACGATTCAACCTGGAGATTGCCCATGATTGTCATCATCGATTTCGGATCCCAGTTCAACCAACTGATTGCCCGGCGGGTGCGTGAGTGCCGCGTGTACTGCCAGATCGAACCACCGACGGTCACGGTGGAGCAGCTTCGATCCTGGGCACCCGAAGGAATTATCCTCTCCGGAGGGCCGTCCAGCATCTACGAAAAGAACAGCCCACGGGTGGATGCCGGCATCTTCAACCTGGGTATCCCGGTGTTGGGCATCTGCTACGGAATGCATTTCATGGTGGACACCCTGGGTGGGAAGGTCAAGCAAACCAGCAAACGGGAATATGGATCTGCCACCATGACCGCCAGGCAGCAAAAAGGCCTATTTACCGGCATCGGCAAAGAAACGGTCACCTGGATGAGCCACGGCGATTCCATCCAAAAGCCGCCCAAAGGCTTTACCATCACCGCATCAACGGCCAATACCAAAGTGGCCGCCATCGCCAATAACCGCAAAAAATTCTTTGGTGTTCAGTTTCATCCCGAAGTCGTCCATACCGCCAAAGGCCAAAAGATGATCCGCAACTTCCTGTTTGACATTTGCGGCTGCAAACCGTCATGGACCATGAAATCCTTTGCCGGTGACACCATTGATCAGATCCGTGAGACCGTGGGTGAGAAAAAAGTGATCCTCGGCCTCTCCGGCGGCGTCGATTCATCGGTGACCGCCCTGCTGGTTCACAAGGCCATCGGCAAAAACCTCACCTGCATTTTCGTGGATAACGGCCTGCTGCGAAAAGATGAGGCAGCCCAGCTGAAGAAGAAACTCAAAAGCCACCTAAACAGCAAAATTCGCTTTGTCAGGGCGGCATCCCGTTTCATCAAATCCCTGTCCAAGGTATCCGATCCGGAACGTAAACGCAAAATCATCGGCAAGGTCTTCTTGGATGTATTCGAGACCGAAGCCTTGAAAATCAAAGATGCAGATTTTCTGGCACAGGGCACCCTTTACCCGGACATCATCGAATCGCGATCGGCTTTTGGCGGCCCTACCGCGGTGATTAAATCCCACCACAATGTGGGTGGACTGCCCAAAAAGATGAAGCTCAAACTGGTGGAGCCTTTAAAGTACCTGTTTAAGGATGAGGTGCGCAAGCTGGGCAAAACATTGGGGCTGAACGAAGACCTGGTATGGCGTCAACCGTTTCCCGGACCGGGGCTGGCCATCCGGGTGATCGGTGAGATCACAAAAAAGCGTCTGGATGTGTTGCGGGAAGTGGATGCGGTACTCCAGGAAGAGATTCGGGCATCCGGATACTATCGCAAACTCTGGCAATCCTTTGCCGTTTTATTGCCCATAAAAAGCGTCGGCATCATGGGTGACGGACGCACTTATGAGAACATCGTGGCCATTCGTGCTGTTACCAGCAAAGACGCCATGACCGCTGATTGGGCCAAACTGCCACACAAGTTGTTGGGCAAAATTTCCAATCGGATCATCAACGAAGTGCGCGGTGTCAACCGCGTCGTGTATGACATCAGCTCCAAACCGCCGAGCACTATCGAATGGGAGTAGCCAGAGGATGAACCCAAAAGATGACACCGCCCGATTCACCATCCGTGACGAGAAGGATGAACCGGAGTCTATTTACTTTTCGGATGCAGACAATCTGCGGATCGAGAAGCTGAGCACCCGGGTTACCCTGGTGGCCGTGCTCATCCCCTGCCTGTTGGTGACTGTTCTGGTCATCGCCTATCTGGATATAAAGAACCGGGTCATCAACACACAGAACACGGGCTCCATGGGCGTCCAAAATCTCTCCAAGGATCTTGAATCACGATTTTCCAACCTTTCCCTTAGACAGGCGAAAATAAAGGCCCAACTCGATAAACAGGCCAAAACCCTGGACACCGCCTCCGCCGCCATGCGGGTCAGCCTGAAAAAGGCCACGACCGAGTTTAATAATATAATCGATGCCAAGCCGGACCAATCGGTGTTGACGGCCATATCCAAAAAAACGGTGGCGTCTTACGCCGTCCTGAAAAAGGATATATCGGACCTGAACGCCGCGTTCAGCAAATTTGAGGAGGAACTGGCCGCCCAGATTCTGCTCATGGCCAAAGATTTGAAAAAAGATCAGGGCCGGCTATCGAAAATCGAAAAGAAAACGCAGCAGCTTGAGTTGGAAAAATTGGGCAAGGAATCCATGAATCTGGCTCTGGGTCTGGAGCGATTGGCCCTGCAGGAGATGGTCAAGGATAAAATTCGTGCGCTGGAGAAAAAATTGGCACGCCTGAGCAAGCAAACAGACACCTTGAACCAACGGCTGGATGCACAGCCGCGCCGGGCGTCCCCGGCACCATCGTCAGCCGCAACACCGCTCCCGGTGCCACCGGCCCAGTCGCCCAAGCATCCTTCCGGTTCCAAAAAGATTATGGAACAAACGATCAATTAACCGTACGGTGTGGGATCATGTTGGGATTGGGCAGGCACCGCCCATTGGAGCGGCTCATTCGGACACCCCCAGGGCCCTGATCTTTTCCTCGATACGCTGGATATCCACTGGCAGGTCCACCTCGGGAGAATCATAGGGCGTGACCACGATTCGGATACGATGGCCATACTCCATGGCCCGAAGCTGTTCAAGCTTCTCGACATTCTCCAGCCGTCCTGGCGCAAGAGAAGTAAAACACTCCAGAAATTCCAGCGTATATGCATAGACACCCAAATGTTTATAGGTGTCGAATCCCACGAACCCGTCCCGCCCGTGAGGAATGGTCGCCCTGGAGAAGTAGAGTGCATCCATGTTGTTGTCGAAGGTCACCTTGACATCCTTGGGATCGGTGATTTCGCGCGCGTCCACAATGGCAAAGGCCAGGGTGCTCATCTTAACCGCCGGGTCTTCGTGAAAAGGCTGAACCAGGGCGTCAAGGCACCGCGGGTCCACCAGGGGCTGATCGCCCTGAATGTTGACCACCACGTCCCCCATATCCAGACCAAGCCGACAGGCAGCTTCGGCGACACGGTCTGTACCGGACCGGCATGTCGACGAAGTCATGATGACGTTGCCGCCAAAAGCGTTGACCGCATCCCGGATCCGGCCGTCGTCGGTGGCCACGTGGACGGATTCTATGCATCTTGCCTTCATGGCCCGTCGACAAACCCACTGGATCATCGGTTTTCCGCAAATGGCCGCCAGCGGTTTACCTTCAAATCGGGTTGACCCATGACGCGATGGGATGATCACCACAACACGCATTTTCCTATCCTTTTTCAGTTCATCATGAAATAAAGGCATTGGGTACGCGGAAAAAAATAATTGTCCCAGCCCGCATTTTTGTTTAACCTAAAGCTCCATTTTAAATGCCCCTCGTATTAACATCTCGCTGGTATATCCACAAACCATTTTTCTATAGATTCAACGGCAAATTCCCTATCTATTCAAATAGGGTGGATGATCAGCACATGTTTCGGATGACCATTGCACAGTCGATCGAATCGGGACCCTGCCGGCAAACAGAAGTAATCAATGCGCAGCCTTGTTGATGCAGCGGCCGCTGATGGAATGGGTACTTGCTGCGTCAAGGCCTGCTGCCGATGAATCACTTGAAAAGCTTTTCGATGGTAATGCGCCCCAAACGCCTCATTATGCAAATGCCTTATATCAGACCGGTAAAAAACCGATCCGCGGAGACAACTCGCACGCCGTCGATAAAGCTGTCAATCCCTGATGGTTTGACGACTTGATAAGAGAATGGGATGCCCAACTTGGCCTTAAAATAAAGAAGATTGCGCGATACATTCGTATCCGTTAATTTTACCTCCACTGCAAACCACGGCTTTTTGTCGATGGTAACCAAAAAATCCACCTCTTTTTTCTCAATGCTTCTGAGATAATGAACATTCGTCCGATACCCTTCATAGTCCTGAAGAAAATGGCAGAGCTTTATCAGATGTGATCCCACACAATTCTCAAAGCGCGCGGCTTCATCCTTAACCTCCGACCAATCCCACAAGTATAATTTGGCCTCCTTTTTCAACGATCGATACGTTTTGCCGGCATAAGGATATATTCTGAAACAGTAATAAAACGATTCCAGAATATTAAGGCGATTAGAGGCTGCCCGATGACTAATTTCCAAATCTTCCCGGATGGAATTGATGGAAAGCAAAGACCCGGATCTTTCCGGTAACATGTCTCCCAACAATTGCATTGATGATAAATCCCTAACCAATTCGATATCTCTGATATCTTCCCGGAAAAGACGCGCGTTTTTTTCATTATGCCAGCGTCTAAGGCTACGGGTATTCTGCTTTAACAACGGCTCGGGAAAGCCACCGAATTTATCCAATCCCTCCATCAGTTCCCAGTTGTTCTCTGAAGGTATCCGGATTTCCTGCATGACGGATGGTGTGGTTGTTTTGGCTAACAACTCGGCCATGGAGAATGGATGAAGCCGGTAATAATGATACCGGCCCATCATCGAATCACCGCCCTTGCGATATATATCCAAACGTGCGCTTCCGGTGATTAAAAACCGGTAGCGGTCTTTTAGTGTATCATATTCCCCTTTTAGAAATGATTTCCATTTCTTATATTTATGGATTTCATCAAGAACGATTAATTCCGCATCACCCGGCCATTGCGATTGAATAATTTTTTTACGGTCACGCCGGCTATCCCAATTCAAGTAGCCGGTGCATCCGAAGTGTTGGGCGACCAATTCTTTGGCCAATGTTGTTTTGCCTACTTGCCGAGGCCCGCCGACAAAAACCATTTTTTCCGACAAATCCTCGATCACATGTTTGGTTAAGTATCTTTCTTTAATCATATTTGATATATGGCAGGGCAATCAATCGACGTCAATATTTATAACCTATAAGCAAAAATAACATAAATTAATTTTGCTTATACGCAAAAATATACGACCATACCTGAAATCAGGGTTTTGGCAGCCGTGCAATATGCATGTAATAATCCTCGAATCGGCAAAGAAGCCATTGGCGCCGGAAATTGCTGAAAACACAGGACCGCATGGTGAAGGTTCATCGTTTATTCGAATGGACAAAAATTATCGCCGGGCTACAACCGCCCCTTCTTAATAATCGCCACCAGCAGCCAGATGCCCATGACGGCGGCGGCGATAAAACCGATGATGCCGATCGCCGAGATGCCGTATAACAGTGGCGGCGTCTTGGAGATAATGATCAGGGCCGAGCCGATGATCATGGCGGCGATGACGATCGAAAAGGAGATGCGGTTGCTGATCTGGTCGTGGGTGTGGAGCATATTCTCCATGTTCTTCAGCTCCAGCATGAAGGTGAACCGCTTCCGGCGGATGGTGCGGGTAATTTCCAAAAGGTCCCTGGGGAACACCTGGACGAAGTCAATGTACTGGGAAAAAATGCTCATCACGTCGCCGCTCAGGCGCCGGGGAGAGAAGCGCGAGAGTCTGACCCGTTTGATGAATGGCTCGGCATGGGTGATAATGTCGAAATCGGGGTCCAGCACCAGGCCCACGCCTTCGACGATGCTGAGGGCCTTCATCATCAGAAAGAACTCCGGTGGGATGCGCAAGCGGTGCCGGGCGGCCAACTCCAGCATTTGGTGCAGCAGTTTGCCGATCTGGATATCCTTGAGCGGCCTGTAAAGGTACTGGCCCATGAAGTCGGCCACGTCCTTGGCCAGCAGGCGCGGGTCGGGCTCCTGCTCCCACAGGGTCAGCTTGAGTAGCACCCGGATAGTGCGCGGTTCGTCACGGCGCACCACGGCATCTACCAGCTCCACGAAACCCTCGCGGGTCTTGCGGTCCACGGTGCCCATCATGCCGAAATCCAGCAGGCAGATCACATTGTTGGGCAGTACGAAAAGATTGCCGGGGTGGGGATCGGCGTGGAAAAAACCGTGCTCGAAGACCTGGACGAGCAGGATGTCGGCACCGCGCCGGGTGATCAGCTTGCGGTCATAGCCGTTCCCGTCCAGTTCCTCCAGCAGAGAAACCTTGATGCCGGCCACGAATTCGGTGGTCAGCACGCGCTGGGTGGTCACCTCACGGCACACCTTGGGGATGTAGGCCGTCTCATCGTGGATAAAGGACCTTAGCCACCCGTTCCATGCTGGTGGCCTCTAAGGTGTAGTCCATCTCCTTTTCGATGGTTCGCGCGAACTCCTCGACGATCTTCACCGGCCGATGGTGGGTCAGTTCTTCGATGTGGCGCTCGGCCAGGGTGGCCAGGTGAAGCATGATCTCCAGATCCACCTCCACGATTTTTCCAATCCCCGGTCGCTGAATTTTTACCGCCACCTCCTCCCCGTCTTTGAGTCGGGCCCGGTGGACCTGACCGATGGAAGCCGATGCCAAGGGCTCGGGATCCAAATGATCGAACGACGCATCGGCAGGCTTGCCGGTCTCTTGGTTAATGATTCGACGGACATCGGAAAAAAGGGAATGCGGGAACTTTGTCCTGCAGTCGGGTCAGCTCCCGGATGAAATCCACGGGCACCAGATCCGGACGGGTGGAGAGTATCTGGCCCATCTTGATGTAGGTGGGTCCCAATTCCTCGATGGCCAATCGCACCCGCACCGCTCGGGATAAGCGCTCCACACGCTCGCCACGCCTGCGGGAGATCACCTGAAGACCAATCTCTATGTACTGATTGATTTTTAAAAGCTCAACGATATCATCGAATTCATATTTGAAGAGCACGGCCAGGATCTGCCGGTAGCGATTCACGTTTCGATAGGTGCGGCCGATCACACCGATTTTGCGTATGCTGATCATGCGGGCCGTATCAGGGTTTTTCCTCGCCGCCCTGATTGCTGATCAGTTTTTTCAGGTCCCGGATCTCTTTTTTCAAACCCTTGAGTTCCTCCTGGGTCACCACGTCGGCCTTCTTGAGTAGCTCCTTGACGCTCTTCTCCACACGCTCTTCCAGCTTTTTCTGGGCGTCATTGTAGCGACCTTGCAGTTCGTCGATAAACTTCCGGCCCTCGGTTTCGGTCATTTTGCTCTTTTCGGCCACGTCCTTGGCCAGGTCCTCCACCTCATCCCAGGCTTTGAGGGCGAGGCCGACGCCGGCGAGCATGCTCTTTCTGATCAGATCAAACATGGATGTCTCCTGTGTTTTATTGATGATAGGGTCGTAATCCAACGGACAACTACGGACACCGTATCCTCCGGCTGCAAGATTTTTAAGGATCGTGACGAAAATGGGCGGATTGGAAAGCCCGTCAACTTGGCCCAACATCCGGCCGGGGAAACCGAGCATAAACTACCACAAGGTCCTGATCATAGCAAGGTATTCCGCCTGTTTGGTTATGGGGAAAACCGAATGCTTTTAAATTTTTCCCAAAGGTCCGGGTTTTCGATGAAAAAGTAAAAACGCGCAACTTAGGTCCTTGACTGTTTGACCCAACTGGCTTAATGATTCGGTGGATTGTCCGGCGGCGATGGGCCGCCCCGGCACGGATTTCTACTACCAAAAAGGAGCTCACAATTATGCCCATATCCATTGCCATGGCCGGAAAAGGGGGAACCGGGAAGACCACCGTCTCCGGCATGCTGATCAAATACTTAGGCAACCGTGGAAAATCCCCGGTTCTGGCCGTCGATGCCGATGCCAACGCCAACCTCAACGAAGTTCTGGGCCTGGAGGTGACCCAAACCATAGGCAACGCCCGAGAGGAGATGAAAAAGGGAATCGTGCCCCGCGGCATGACCAAGGACGTGTTCATTTCCATGAAGCTGGAGCAGGCCGTCATGGAACAGCAGGGATTCGACCTGGTGGTCATGGGACAGCCCGAAGGCGCAGGCTGCTACTGCGCAGCCAACACATTGTTGGCCGGGTTTCTGGAACGCCTGTCCGGTAACTACCCTTACGTGGTCATGGACAACGAGGCGGGCATGGAGCATCTGAGCCGGCTCACCACCAAGAACGTGGACGTGCTGCTGATCGTCACCGACACCTCCCGCCGGGGCTTGCAGGCGGGGCTGCGCATCCACAAGCTGGCCAAGGACCTGAACCTCGGTGTGGGCAAAAGCTACATCATCATCAACCAGGCAAAAAGCGACCCAACCGATGCGGTCAAGGAGATGATCGACGGCGACGGCCTGGAACTGGCCGGCGTCATCCCTGAAGATGAACAGGTGTACGAATTCGATTTGGACGGCCGCCCCACCATCGACATCGATGAGGAGAATCCGGCCATCAAGGCGGCCTATTCCATCTTCGACAAAATCATCCCATAACCCCGGCCCAACCGGACGAGGACGCCTATGAAAAATACCGGCTATTTGCATGACGTCAGGTATATGCTCCACGACACGGGGCCCTATCACCCGGAGATAGCCGACCGGCTTACCGCGATGTACAACGGCATCAAGGACGCCGGGCTACTGGACCAGTTGACCCTCATCCCGGCGGTTCGCGCCGATCTCAAGTGGGTCGAAACGGTCCACGACCCTAAATATATCCGTCGTTTCGGGGATATCTGCATGACCGGCAACCGGACATTCGACTACCCCGACAACCAGATGTGCGCGGACACCTACGAAACTGCATTGCTGGCGGTGGGGGGCATCCTGGACACCGTCCGAAGAATGATAGCGGGCGAGATAGACAACGCATTTTGTGCCGTCCGCCCACCGGGTCACCATGCGGAGCGGGACCAGGCCATGGGATTTTGTTATTTTAACAATATCGCCATTGCCGCCCGCTACCTTCAGATGGAACACGGCATCCAGCGGGTAGGCATCATCGATTTCGATGTCCACCACGGCAACGGCACCCAGCACACATTCGAAAATGATCCCACGGTGTTCTACTACTCCATTCACCAGCACCCCTCCTTCGCCTACCCGGGCACCGGGCGGGAATTCGAAGCGGGCACCGCAGACGGCCAGGGGTTTACCAAAAACTCGCCGGTTCTGCCCGGTCAGGGAGACGACAGCTACCGCAAGCTGATCGAGCGTGATCTGTTCCCGGCTTTCGACCGTTTCAGACCGGAGGTGCTTCTGGTTTCCGCCGGTTTCGACGGTCACTACGATGACGATATGTCGGATATCAACCTCTCCACCGAGGGGTATTCCTGGATCATGCAGACCATCATGAAACTGGGTAACCAATATGCCGCCGGCCGGATAATTTCGGTTCTGGAAGGTGGCTACTGCCTGGAACGGCTGGGGGAACTGGCCGCCAACCACGTGAGGATTCTGCTTAACGGTTGAATACCGGTGCGCAATCTTTAGCACCATTTCCCTAACCCGGACAAGCCGGAACCGGATTGAAGATCGAGTAGGGAACCTTAACCACTGCTTTTTCGGAGGATAATATGTTTGTCAGCAGATCCATGGTTTCACGAGTCATCACCATTGACAAGGATGCCACCATCTTCGAGGCCCAGGAAAAAATGGCGGCCAAAAAGGTTAGGCATCTCCCCGTCGTGGATGCGGACAACCGCCTCATCGGCATCGTCACCGACCGGGATATCCGCAGTGCCATGCCCTACAGCCTGTTCAAGGAAGCGTGCAAACCCGAAGAACAGGAAAAACTGGCCCGGATCAAGGTGGCGGCGATCATGTCCCGCAACCCCAAAACCATCTCCCCCATGCACACCATCCAGGATGCCCTTCTGATGATTAAAGAGGAGCAGGTGGGTGCCTTTCCTGTGGTAGACGACGACGGCAAGCTCAAAGGGATTTTGTCTGTGCGGGACCTGCTGCGGGCTTTCATCAACGTGCTGGGCATTGGCCAGCCCGGCACCCTGGTAGGCATCGAGGTGGAAGAGAAGGTTGGGCAGCTGAAAAATATTGTGGACGCCATCACCGAAGAAAACATCTCGTTCGGCAGCGTCCTGGTGGCCCAGACCTGGGAGACGGGCAACCGGGCGGTCTTTCCCTATCTTCTCACCAACAACGTGGCCAAGGTGAAAAAGAAGCTCACCGGCATGGGATACAAAATGATCGATCCCATGAACTGGTACCTGGACAAGCTACCGGAAAAACCGTAGGCGATCGGCGAAGATGACACCCCTCCCCGTTGCAGCCAATCCCTACCAGGATCTTTACATCTACTACCTGTCCGGACGGTTTCGGCCGGGCCGGGATTTTAAACCGGACCACTATATCGGCAATTGGGAAGAGGGAGATTTCTCCTTTCTCTTTTTCACCCGGCCGAACATGGCCATGGTGGAAGCGACCGTCGCCGGGCTGGCCGACCTGGAACTGCTGGACCACTACCATATGACCTACAGCCAGTGGCAGGGCGGCGACATCGTGCCCGACCGCATCGGCCGATTTACCATCTCCCCCCCGTGGTTTGCGGTAGATGAGAACGACACCGATACCACGATCATCCTCGACCCGGGCGTCGTTTTCGGAACCGGCACCCACCCCACCACCCGGGACTGTCTGGAAGCCCTCGAACTGGCCTTTGCGGACCGGACCATCCGCAGCGCCTTGGACCTTGGCACGGGCACCGGCCTTCTGGCATTGGCGGCGGCCCGGTTGGGCTGTCCGAAGATCCTGGCCACCGACCTGACCCTGCTTGCCGCACAGACTGCCAGACGAAATGTGAGGCTGAATGGCCTGGCGGATCGGATACTGGTGGCACAGGGGGATGCCGAGAAATTTATGGACTTTACGAGCGACCTTGTGGTATCGAATATCCATTATGACGTCATGAAAAACCTGATTCACACCACGGGTTTTCTTAAGAAGAAGCGCTTCATCTTGTCCGGGCTGATGCGCAGTGAGGCCGCACGCATCGAATCCGGACTGACCGATCTTCCGGTGAAGATTGTTCGCCGATGGGATCAAGACGGCATCTGGCACACCTTCTACGGTGAATCGTATTGACATGCGGGATGAGGACAGGCCATGAACATCACGTGCTGGGGCTCCAGAGGTTCCATACCCGTCTCCGGGAAGGAGTACATCAAGTACGGCGGTGATACTACCTGCATGGATATTCGCACCGACAGTGACGACATCATTATCATCGATGCGGGAACCGGCATCCGGCGGTTGGGCAACCATCTGATCGATCAGGGCCGTTACCGTTATAATTTTCTGCTCACCCACGGTCACTGGGACCACCTCATGGGATTCCCCTTTTTCAAACCGTTGTTTCTCAGCCGCTCCGAAATTCACATGCACCGGGCACCATTCCACAAAAAATTCATGGAGAGCATGTTTTCCAAAGTGATGGCGCCGCCCAATTTCCCGGTACGCTACTCGGACCTCAAGGCCAAGGTGGTCTGGGAAGAGGGCCATCCGGCCGAGTTTCAGATCGGTTCGGCCACCGTGGTGCCCATCCCCATCAGCCATCCCAATACCGGTAAGGGCTACAAGTTCATCGAAAACGGGAAGACCTTCGTCTTCATTACCGATAACGAACTGGGATTCGTTCATCCCGGTGGGCTTCCTTTCCAGGCCTATGTGGATTTCTGCACCGGGGCGGACCTGTTGATCCACGATGCTGAATACACCGAAGCCGAGTACCGCAAGCTCACCGAATGGGGCCACTCTTCCTACACCGATGCCCTGAAGCTGGCATTCGCAGCAGGGGTCAAGCGCCTGGGCCTTTTTCACCTGAACCAAGAGCGCACCGACAATCAGGTGGATGCGATCGTGGACCACTGCCGGCAGATCATCGCCGAAGAAGGCCACGCCCTGGAATGCTTCGCCGTCGGCCGGGATATGACGTTTACCGTGTAGAGGCCGATTACGATTTATGGTCTTGATTAAAACGCGGATGGCAGGCAGGCCGTTTTTACATCCATGTGAATGCCGAATGCCCGATGATGGCTTATAAATCGATTAATTTCCGCAATTTACCATTTGGTTTTTGTCATTTTCTGCTAACTATTTTAAATAGTCGACGAATTGAAAAATGCGTGACGATCACCTACTTCTTCAACAAGGCTCCCCACACCATGCCTGACCCGATCGAACGCGCTGCCGATATCATCGCCTCCGCCAAACGCGCCGTGGCCCTGACCGGCGCCGGCATCTCAGTGGCAAGCGGCATCCCGCCCTTTCGGGGCAAAGGCGGCTTGTGGGAAAAGATCGACCCCATGAAAGTGGCCCATATCGACGCTTTTCTGGACGATCCGGAGACCGTATGGAATGTGCTGATCAAGGAGATGAAGACCGTCCTGGACAAGGCCCGACCCAACCCCGGACATACCGGCCTGGCCGATCTGGAGCGGTTGGGCATCCTGGGAACCGTCATCACCCAAAATGTGGACGGCCTGCATCAAAAAGCGGGGAACAGCGATGTCATCGAATTTCACGGCAGTTTTGCCTGGCAGCGCTGCCTGGACTGCAATCGTCGCATCGAGACATCACGGGTGGATCTGGCGCAGATACCGCCACATTGCCGCTGCGGCGGCATTCTTCGGCCCGACTGCGTCTTTTTCGGCGAAATGATCCCCCCCGAGGCGCTGGACCGCTCTCAGCATATGTCGGCGACCTGCGAGGTGATGATGGTGATCGGCACCTCGGCCATGGTTCAACCGGCCGCCGGCATGCCTTTCATCGCCAAGGACAACGGTGCCTTCATCATCGAAATCAATCCCGAGCCGACGCCTCTGACTTCACGCATCAGCAACCTGCCCCTGCTGGGCGGCGCCGAAAGCATCATGCCCCGGCTGCTGCAAGCCGTCCGGCAGCGGCTGGCATCCCCCTGAAAACCCGTAGCACGTCCATAAAACAATCCCCAGGACAGCCCATGAAACCAACCCATGACAACCGCTGGGTGAAAACGATCACCCTCTCGCCGCCCTCACTGGGGGATAACACCGCCGACGCCGATCGACTGGAAACAGCCTTGAAAAAGGCCCTGGGAACCCGAACCGTCCACATGGATCCGGGTCTGTTAAAACAGCTGCCTGCCCGGCTGCGGGAATGGGATTACCGGGCCACCACCGTACTGTTCAAGGATGCCGGCGGTGCCGGCATCCTGGTCCATCTGGCCGCACCGGATACCACCAAGGCCCTGTGCGGCCTGGCCGTAGACCTGGGCACCACACGGGTGGTGCTGCGAATCATCGATCTTTGCACCGGTAAACACCGGGGTGAATCGGTGTTCGACAACCCCCAGATCGCTATCGGGCCGGATGTGCTGGCACGCATCCACCACGTGGAAAAACCCGGCGGACTGGATCAGCTCAATCGCTTGATCACCGATGGGATCAACAGCCGGCTGCGTGACCTGTGCAACCGATGCGGCATCTCACCTGAAAATATTCACATGGTCTCCGTCGCCGGCAACACGGCCATGACCCACCTGATGATGGGTCTCAACCCCCGGTGGATGATCCGGGAACCCTATATCCCGGCAGTGAATCGGCCGGACGTGTTCAAGACAACCGAACTGGGTATCGACGTTCATCCCGGTGCCCGGGCACTGATCTTTCCCAATGTGGGCAGCTATTTCGGTGGAGACCTGATTGCAGGAATCCTATATTGTGACATGGACCAACGGGAGGAGACCGCCATCCTGGTGGATGTGGGCACCAATGCGGAGGTGGTGCTGGGAAACCGCAACTGGATGATGGCCTGTGCCGGTGCGGCAGGCCCGGCGCTGGAGGGAGGCGTGACCCGCATGGGCACCACGGCGGGCCCGGGGGTCATCGACCGTATCACCATCGATGCGAATTCACTGGCGATCGACATCCACACCATTGAAAACCGGCCCCCCCGTGGAATCTGCGGTTCCGGGGTTATCGACCTGGCCGCAGCCCTGTTCCAATCCAACATGATCGACATCCGGGGAAAACTGATCGCCGACCGCTGCGGGGATCGCTTCAGGATAAAAGACGGATTGGGACACCTGACCATCGTGCCCGCCGACCAGTCGGCCACCGGAGAAGACCTCGGCGTCACCCAGGCGGATCTGGACAGCCTGATCCGCTCCAAGGCCGCCATGTACACCATCCTGGAAACCATCACCGACAGCGTGGGCATCCGGCAGCAGGAGCTGGAGACCTTTTTTGTGGCCGGCACCTTCGGCGCCTACATCGATCCCCGATCAGCCATCACCATCGGCATGATCCCGGACCTGCCGATAGCGTCCTACCACAGCCTGGGCAACAGTTCGCTGGGCGGTGCCTCGCGAGTACTGGCGGATCCTGGTTGCTTCGACCGGATCAACCGGATCCGCGACGGCATCACCTACTTGGAACTGAACGTAAACCAGGATTTCATGAACCGTTTTTCCGCCGCCAAATTCCTGCCTCACACGGACAGATCGCGTTTCCCGTCTGTAACGGTGCCCGCCAACGGCAACCGGCCGGGCCGGCCTTAAGATGGGTTAAGCCCCTATACGATACGCTTCCCCGCGCCTCGGCAAAGGGCTCGGGGGCGAATTATTTGTCTGGCAGTAAATGCTTTTACATTAAAGTTTCAATAGGTTGCCGATCATCCAAATAAAGCCTTGAAAGCTTTTGTTCATTATGATAGTCGATGGTCTGTTTTTTTAAGCCCACATGTTTCACAACCCAACTTCAAAAAGGATCGAGACCAAATGACGTCGAAGAGACAGTTGCTGTTTGCTTACGGTCTGGCATTCCACCTGTTGCTTGTCGGCATTATCTGCTATGCCGCTTTTCCAGCCAAAACGCCTGATGAACCCATTCGGATCATGTACCAAACCAATGCCGGAAGAGTCCTTTTTGACCACCAGACACATACCGCCGCATCCGGATACGGGGCAACATGCTTCGACTGCCACCATCATCCCATCGACGATGACAGCGCGCTGATCGCCTGCGGGGAATGCCATCAGGCGCCGGCCGAAGACGGTACTCAACCGGAAGGATGCCTGGAGTGCCACGATGAGAGCGAGATCGAAGATACGCAAATGTCGTCACGCGCGGATGCGTTCCACACGCAGTGCATCGAATGCCATGAGCAGTTTGAAAAAGGCCCGCAGTCCGGCTCGGAAAACTGCTCCAAATGTCACGTCCTGTAGTCGAGGCAGTTAACTTCATGGATCTGTCTCGACGGTTTCATTTTTCACCGCGGCCCTAATAAAAGGTTGAACTATGCGAAAACGATCATTCTTCGGTCTGTCCGGACCTCGCTTTAACTACGAACTGGCAACCGCCGCCGTTGGCGACCCGGTGGCCATCCCCATACCGGAAACCGTCACCCTTTATATAAAGCAGGAATTGAAACGAACTAGCAGCATCCTGAAAGTGGGCACACCGGTAAAGACCGGTCAGCGGCTGGTACTGGACGAAGGAAGTGAGATCTGCACGATCTCGTCGGTGACCGGCACCATCTGTGCCATCGCGCCCTTTTTGGCCGATTACGGACGCGCATGGACCGCCGTCTCCATCAAAACCGAGGGGAAGGACACAGCGGACACCGAATTTGCCGGGGCCAGCGAGCCGCCTTCCCTGGACACCCTCAACCGCTATCTGGCCGCCTGCCCCGGAGAACCGAACATCGGGCCGCTGATGGACGAACGCAATCCGGTGCACACCATCGTCATCACCGGCGGCAATTCGGATCTTCTCATCGACACCAGCCTGTATGTGCTCAAAAACAACGCTGATGCTGTCAATTCGGGAATCGAGATCCTGAGAAAAACCACGGGTATCGAAGAGATTGTCATCGTGGTCCCGGAAGAGAGTGTACAGAATTACTCCGGCCATCTGGACGCCCGGATCCAGGCCGTGTCATCCCGTTATCCTTACGCCCAACCCCTCATGGTCCTGCACCACCTGACCGGACGACTGCCCGATGAAAGAGGCATGGCACCCATGGGTGTTTGTCTCATCCGCGCCGAAGCCGTGGCCGCTATCGGTCAGGCCTTCTCGACCGGCCGCCTGCCCGTTGAGAAAACGATCACCGTCATCGATAAAAACGGGGTCAAACACCTGGCCCGGGCGCGGGTCGGCACACCGGTGGGCAATCTGCTCAAGACTTTTGGAGTCGAGATCAACGACCGGGACAAGATTATTTTCGGCGGCCCCATGACCGGTAGCGCCATCTTCAGCGAGGATCTGCCCATCGGGCCGGATACCGATGCCATCCTAGTTCAGGACAAAAGCGTGATCCCCCTATACAGCGACTATCCATGCATCAACTGCGGCGACTGCGTACGCATCTGCCCGGCCAATGTGCCGGTAAACATGCTGGTTCGCTTTCTGGAGGCCGGCCAGTATGCCGACGGCGCCGATCTGTACGACCTATATGCGTGCATCGAGTGCGGCCTGTGCAGCTACGTCTGTAGCTCCCGCATTCCCATCTATCAGTATATCAAACTGGCAAAATACGAATTAGACCGGATCATATCTGCGGAGGAGATGAATGAACAGTAAGAAGATGCTAATTGTATCCCACGCGCCGTTCTGGCACGACGGCAGCGGAATTCCCGAGCGAAGTTACCATACCATCATCGCCGCCCTTCCCGCAGCATTCGTGGGAATCGCCTATTACGGCGCGCCGGCGCTGGGCGTCATCAGCCTGGCCGTGGCATCGGCGATCCTCTGGGAATTGCTGCTCAACTATGCCGGCAAACGGCCCATTACCGTCGGCAACGGCAATGCCGCCCTGATCGGTCTGCTGACGGCCATGGTGCTTCCCGCTTCGGCCCCCTGGTGGCTCGTCCTCATCGGCACCTTTCTGGCCATCATCATCGGCATTCAGATCTTCGGCGGGATCGGTGCCAATCCCTTCAACCCGGTGGCCCTGGCGATTGCCATTTTGATGGTGTCCTACAAAAGCCACCTGGATTTCGACACCGCATTGGTCAATTTCACACTGGATTTCCCGTCCACCACGGATCCGCTGGCCGCCCTGAAAGCATTTGGCCCCGCTGCCGTCGAGGACCTCAATCCCGTCGATCTGTTCATGGGACGGCAGGTGGGCGGCTTGGGCAGTTCTTGTGGCCTGGCCCTGGCCCTGGGCGGCATCTACCTGATGCTGCGGGGGATCATCCGCTGGGAGATCAGCATCGCCTTCATCGCCGGCGTATTTATCAGCGCCATGCTGTTCAACATGGCCGACCCGGTCCGCTACGCCCCACCGATGTTCCACCTGCTTACCGGCTATACCCTGATCGGGGCCTTCTTCCTGGCCACCGAATCCTCATCCTCGCCGGTCAACTTCATTCCCATGCTCGTCTACGGTGCCTTAGGCGGTGTCATGGCCGTGCTGATCCGCAACATCGGCGTCTACGTGGATGGCGTGATCTTCGCGATTCTGCTGATCAATCTGATTAATCCGCTGGTCGACAAGATCAGACCCAAGGCAATTGGAAAGGTGGCGTGACATGGGTGAAATGATCAAAATGGTTATGGTTTTGACCATTCTCAGTGTCATTTCAGGCGGCGGCTTGAAAGGGCTGGAGGAATGGGCCAAACCCAAGATTGAAAACAATGTTATGAACCTGGTCAAAGGACCCGCCATCCGGCAAATCTTGGAGGCGGCCGACAACGACCCCGTCGAAGACCGATTCAAGATCAAAGACGGTGACCAAGAACTCAATATCTTCGTGGGTGTGTTCGGCGGCAAGGCCGATACCGTCGTGGTGGAATCCAGTGCCAATGGTTTCGCAGACAAGGTGGGTATGGTGGTAGCGATCAACATGACGGATGATACCCTCCGCGGCATGGCCGTGACCACGCACAAAGAGACCCCCGGCCTGGGCGCCATGGCCAAGGACGATCCCAATTTTTCAGCCCAATTCGCGGGTAAAAATATCACCGATTCCTTCGGCGTCACTAACGACGGCGGCCAGATCAGCGCCCTGAGCGGCGCCACGATCACCTCCCGGGCCGTATGCAGCGGGATCAACCAAGCCGTCGATACATACAACAGGCTGAAACCGCAGCTGCAAGAACAAATTAAAGGCATGGGCAATTAAAGGAGTTTACGCAATGGCCAAATCGATCGCTTCTGAATTTACCAAAGGCCTCTGGAAAGAGGTCCCGCCGTTCCGGCTGGTTCTCGGCCTCTGTCCGGTGCTGGGCGTGACCACTTCCATGAAAAACGGCATTGGCATGGGGCTGGCCACCACCTTCGTCCTGCTCTGCTCCAACATCCTGGTCAGCCTGCTGAGGAAGGTCATCCCCGCCAAGGTGCGCATCGCCTGCTTCATCATCATCATCGCCACCTTCGTCATCGTTGTCGAACAGATGATGCAGGCCTTTGCCTACACCCTCTTTCTAGACCTTGGCGTGTTTATCCCCCTGATTGTGGTCAACTGTATTGTTCTGGGCCGCGCCGAGGCATTTGCCTCGAAAAACGGTGTCGTCAAATCGACCGCCGACGGTCTGGGTATCGGTCTCGGATTCACTTGGGCATTGGGCTTGCTGGGTGCCGTGCGTGAACTGATCGGGACCGGCTCCTTGAAAGGAGACGTGTTCGGACTGATCCATTGGGACGTGCCCAATATCTTCGGTGCCTCATTCGAGCCGTTCGGCTTTGCCGTACAGGCACCGGGCGCCTTTGTCATCCTGGGATTATTGCTCTGTGCGATGAACTTGATCCCCAGCAAATAGCATCGAGGAGTTAAGCCACCATGGAATATATTGAAATCATCATCGCCACCATTTTCGTCAACAACATCCTGCTGGCGCAGTTTTTGGGAAACTGCCCCTTCCTGGGAACCTCCAAAAAGATGGAAACCGCCGTGGGCATGGCCATGGCCGTCATCTTCGTCTTGGTCATGGCAGGCGTTATGACCTGGCTGATCTTTAATTACCTGCTGTTGCCTAACAAGCTGGTATTCCTTAGAACCATCGCCTTTATCCTGGTGATTGCCTCCCTGGTACAGTTCGTGGAAATGTTCCTGAAAAAAAGCATCCCCGCTCTTTACGCCGGTCTGGGCATTTTTCTACCGTTGATCACGACCAACTGCGCCGTATTCGGTGTGTGCGTGCTCAATATCGACAAAGAGCTCGGTTTTTTACCGGCCTTGGTCACCTCTTTCGGATATGCAGCCGGTTTCGGCCTGGCACTGATCATCTTCGCCGGGCTGCGCGAACGCATCCTGATCGCCCGGGTGCCCAAGCCCTTGCAGGATACCTCCATCGCCCTGATCACCGCCGGTGTGATTTCGCTGAGCTTTTACGCCTTCAGGGGAATGGTATAGACGGGTAACCCCGGGGATTCAGCGGGAGCCATTAAAACGCCGATTGTTTTAAAAACCGTTTGGGGCACCTGAGTTCCGAATGGTTTTTTTTCATTGATCTCGATTCAAGGAGGTTTTCGTGACCATCGCTATTCTCGTTATGCTGGGCATTGGCGCAACCTGCGGCATCATCCTCAGTGTTGCCTCCAAGGTCTTTTACGTTTATGAAGACCCGCGCATCGCCGAGGTGGAATATTTCATGGCCGGCGCCAACTGCGGCGGCTGCGGCTTTGCCGGGTGCGGTTCGGCGGCCGTTGGCGTCGTTGAAGGCAAGACCGGCCCCAGCGTCTGTGTGGTCGCCGGCTTGGAGGCAGCCACCAACATCGCCACGGTCATGGGTGTCGATCCGGGAACGGCCGAACCGCTGAAATCCCTCAACGCCTGCAGCGGGGGCGACCGCGCCGACGACAAATTCATCTATAACGGCGCCGATACCTGCGCGGCCATGACCGCCCTCTACGGTGGGCAGCGCGTCTGCTCGATTGGTTGCATGGGCAAAGGCGATTGCGTCAAATCCTGTCAATTCGATGCCATCCACATGGGCCCCCAGGGATTTCCGGTGATCGACGAATTCAAATGCGTGGGCTGCGGCGCCTGTGAGACAGCCTGCCCCAAAGGCCTGCTCTCGGTCAAAACCATGTCCCAGCGTCTGCTGGTCTTCAACCAGGAGGATCACGCCCTGGCCCCCTGCCAGCAGACCTGCCCGGCCGAGATCGATATTCCCAAATACATCCGTCTGATCAAGGAGGGCGACTACGAAGGGGCCGTCAACACCATCCGCGAACGCAACCCGCTTTTGCTCTCCTGCGGCCGGGTGTGCCCTCACCCCTGCGAAGAATACTGCCGCCGCGGCCTTGAGGATGAATCGGTCTCCATCAACCAGCTCAAACGCTTCGTGGCCGACTATGAAATGAACAGCGGCAGACGCTTTCCCATCGCCTGCGCACCGGACACCGGTAAGCGTGTGGCCGTCATCGGCGGCGGTCCGGCCGGCGTCAGCTGTGCCTATTTCCTGCGGCGCCTGGGCCATCATCCCACGATTTATGATGCCATGCCCAAGCTGGGCGGCATCACGCGATACGGCATCCCCGAATACCGCCTACCCGACGATGTGCTGGACTGGGAGATCGAGGGTATTTTGAATTTGGGTATCGACGTGAACTACGACACGTGCATTGGTAAGGATTTCACCATCCAGTCCCTGCGCGACGAAGGTTATGACGCCGTCTTCATGGGTATCGGCGCCTGGAAGGACTACACGCTGGGCATCAAGGGCGAAGATCTCAAGGGTGTTTCCCAGGGCATCAACTTTCTGTCCACCGTGGCCAGCCACCCGGAAAAGACCATTCCCGTGGGCAAACGGGCGGCCGTAGTCGGCGGCGGGAACTCGGCCATCGACTGTGTCCGCACCTTGCTACGCCTGGGTTGCGAAAAAGTCTATATCGTCTATCGTCGAACCCGCAAAGAGATGCCCGCCAACGAAGTGGAGATCGTGGCCTCCGAACACGAAGGCATCAATTTTCAATTCCTGGCCGCCCCCACGCGGGTCATCGATGACGGCCAGGGAAATGTCAAAGGCCTGGAATACCTGCAGATGGAACTGGGTGAACCCGATGCCAGCGGACGGCGGCGACCGGTGCCCATCGAAGGGTCGGAAACCATCCTGGATGTGGACATGGTCATCTCCGCAATCAGCCAGCAACCCGACATCGGCTTCATGGAAGGGGAACCGGACAAGGAGAACATCACCATCACCCGCTGGAACACCTTTGACAACGACCCGGAGACCCTGCAGTGCAGCGTGCCCTACCTGTTTACCGGCGGTGACGTAGCCACCGGGCCATCATTGGTGGTCGATGCCATCGGCGGCGGGCGGCGTGCAGCCCGCGCCATTCACCAGTACATCACCGGTGAGGAGATCACGGGCACCCCCAGATCCCTGCGCAGCCGGCACATCCCCGAATCGTTGTTCGAAGTCGTCCCCGGCGTGATCAAGTCGCCCAGAACCCCCATGCCCGAGTTGCCTGTTGCTCAGCGAATCACTTCCATGAGCGAAGTGGACCTGGTGATCAGCGAGGCCGACGCCGCACACGAATCCAACCGGTGCCTCAACTGCTGCCGGATCTGCTACGATCCGGATCAAAAAAAGGCGCAAGACCAGAACGCCGCCTGATCATTTCATACTCAAGAACCATCGACGGTGCAGCCGGATCACGGTTGCACCTTTTTTCCTTTTTAAGCGACGCCCTTCCCACACCACACAGCATGCGGGTCCGTGCTGCGCGATTCGGCTGATCCCAGACAGTTTCAGGTCCAGGAGAATGATACCATGTTTAAGGAAAATCGTGATTATAACAAATTTCTGTGGGAAGACTTGGGTGATCTTGAAGCCGGGAGACCGAACCTCGGTTTAAATGTTCCCGTCTTGGTTTATCGATTACTCCAATTTACTTTACGAGATGTGATGATAACCGAGTTGGGCATAAACAAAACAAATGATATCATCATTAAGGCAGGCAGGCTTGCCGGAAGGCAATTCTGTGAGAATATGCTGAACAGGGAACTTGATTTTAACGAATTTTTATCTCAGTTACAAAGCGTTCTCAGAGAGCAAACCATCGGGATTCTTCGTGTTGAACAAGTTGATTTTGAAAACATGAGATTCACGTTGACGGTAGCAGAGGATATCGATTGTTCAGGACTGCCGCCCTCGGATGAAGTGGTCTGCCAATATGATGAAGGATTTATCGCCGGTGTTATGGAGGCCTATACCGGAAAAACTTTTCATGCAAAAGAGATAGACTGTTGGACAAGTGGCGACAGGGTTTGCCGTTTTGATGTAAGGCTACAAAAGGATACCGAATGATAGAACAAATTGCCGAAAAAATTGCAATCCTCTTGCGAGGAAAAATCCCCGAAAAAATCGACACTGGAAAGATTACTGATGAACATGAACGATATTTTGCAAATACGCTAAATCACCTCATTTCCTTTACGGAGGAGGTGCATGAGTTCCTCATTCCATTATCGAAAGGGGAATTAACCAAGATAAAAATATTGCCACAGAATTTTTTCGGCTCACCATTTAAGGAATTGCATTCCCGTTTGCTTCATCTTACTTGGCAGGCAAAACAAGTTGCGAATGGTGATTTTAGCCAGCGAGTCGACTTTATGGGGGATTTTTCGGAAGCATTTAACGCTATGATTGTTTCTCTCGATAACAACGAAAAGTTGCTCAAGAGGAAAATCGATGAGCTGGAGAAAGCGCTTTCTCATATTAACAATCTGGAGGGTATTTTGCCAATATGTTCCAATTGTAAAAAAATAAGATCGGAGGAAACCGACCCAAAAAAACAAGCTTGTTGGGTGCCAATAGAGAGTTATATAAGCGAAAAGACAGAAGCTCAGTTTTCACATGGGATCTGTCCGGAATGTCTGAAAAAGCTCTATCCGGAGTTTAAATAAAAGGGCTATCAGCCTCATTCAGCCGACGCAAAAAACCGAACGGCCGATTAACATTTATGCCCCCTGTGGGATAAAGCGCCGTCGGTAATCGCTAATTCGAGGGTCTCAATTCGATACGCGGACCTGAAACCGCACCGATTCGCGGTCCGCGGTGGAGTAGTAGCGCATGCCTCAACCCGTCTCATCGGCCAAACACCTGGCAGGAAATGCACTGCGAATCGCGCTGATGGTTGCCCTTTTCATGGTCATGGCCGGCATCGGTGCCTATGTGGCCCTGAACCTGATCATCAAAGGCGCGGATACTGTCATCGTTCCTGACCTGGTGGGCAAGGAGGTCCTGTACGGTCTCGAAATCCTCTCGGACCTGGGACTCAATACGCGTGTTAAAAAAACGGTATACCATGACCAGGTGCCAAAACACCATGTCATCGACCAGGATCCTTCCCCCGGCGCCGCCATCAAACGGGGCCGGGATGTCAAGATTCGGGTTTCCCGCGGTCCGGAAACCATCGTTATGCCGAATCTGACCGGCTTATCCCTCCAACAGGGCAAGATTCATTTAACGGAAAACGGCTTGTGCACAGGGGTACTGTCCGCGATGACCAGTCTTCGCAACGCCGCCGGTCATGTGATTGCCCAAAATCCACGGCCCGGTGCAGTCGTTTCCCGAAACACCTGCGCCGACCTGCTGATCAGCCGGGGGCCGCCATCGCCGGCATTTCCCATGGTGGACCTGTCCGGTTTTTCCCTGGAGACGGCCATTCGCCGTTTGGAACGATTGCAGCTGACCTTGGGACGCATCAGGACCGTTCATGCGGTCGGTGTGCCCCTGGAAACCATCGTGGATCAGATGCCCATGGCCGGGCATCAGGTCATCCTGGGCGCCTCTGTGGACTTGGCAGTCAACCGGTCCGGAACCGACCGGCATACCGGCGATCCCCAATCCGTATCTCAGGTTGAACTGTTTCGGTTCTCCCTGGAAAACGGCTTTTTGAAGAAACGGGTCCGGATCAAAATGAATCAGGCCCGGATGTCGCTCAGCCTGTTCGATGATTTTTTGTCGCCGGGCCAAGAGGTCTGGCTTTTAGTACCGAAAAATGCTAACCCCACGATACTTGTTTATGTGGATGGTCGGTTGGTGGAAACCCGGATGATGGATGATCGATTTCCAAGACCCCTATGGTGGTTGGACAAGTGAGGAGAAGAAAAAATGAAATGCATTGCGCCGTCGATCCTGTCGGCCGATTTTTCTAAGCTGGGGGCCGAGATTCGTGATGTGGAAGCCGCCGGCGCAGACTGGATCCACGTGGATGTCATGGACGGCTGCTTCGTCCCTAACATCACCATGGGCCCGCTGGTGGTCGAAGCGGTTCGCCGATCCACGGAACTGACCATCGATGTCCACCTGATGATTGAAGCCCCGGAACGCTACGTCGCCGACTTTGCCGGTGCCGGTGCCGACTATATCACCGTCCACCAGGAGGCCTGCACCCATCTGCACCGGACCGTTCAGCTGATTCGCGAAAAAGGATCCCGGCCTGGTGTGGCCCTGAACCCGGCCACACCGTTGGAATCGTTGCAGTGGGTATTGGATGATCTGGATTTCGTCCTGATCATGAGTGTCAATCCCGGTTTCGGCGGCCAGCAATTCATCCCGTCGGCCCTGGACAAAGTCGCCCGACTCAAGGAAATGATTCACGAGCGCGGATTGTCCACCCTGATACAGATCGACGGCGGCGTGAATACCGGTACCATCGGCACCATCTCCCAAGCCGGCGTGGATGTGTTCGTGGCCGGCAGCGCCATTTTCGGCAGTGACGATTATAAGAAAACCATCTGCGAACTCAAGGCAATATGGTAGGGGGGTGCCATGGTGGCTGATACACCGCAGAACAAACACATTCTCGTGGTCCACGGCCCCAATCTGAACATGTTGGGGCAACGTGAACCCGATCATTACGGCAAACGAACCCTGGACGACATCAACGGATCCCTGGGTGAAAAGGCCGCAAAACTGGGCCTCCAAGTTTCCACCTTCCAGTCCAACCATGAGGGGGAAATTGTCGAGGCCATCCAGAGGGCCGTCGGGCGAGTACAGGGCCTTATCATCAACCCGGCCGCTTACACCCACACCAGTGTGGCCATCCGCGACGCGGTCCTGCTCCTGGATGTACCGACCATCGAAGTCCATCTGTCCAACATCCACAAACGCGAGCCGTTCCGGCAGCAGTCTTTTATCGCCGACATCGCCACCGGGCAGGTCTCAGGGCTGGGGGCATCGGGGTATCTGTTCGCCCTGGAAGCCCTGGCGCAACGGATCGCCTAATTCGGAGCCATGACCGCCAACCGGAAAAAAGCACCGACAATGGCCGACCGGCATGCCCAAGGTGATATCCCCACGCTTCTGTGCGCCTTCGAGCGCCGGATCCTGCGCGGTCTTCTGGCGGAATGGGAAAATGTCGTATGGCTGCTGCCCGCCCCCCTTCGACATATGATAAAAAAACCCCTTTTTGCCATTCGGGAGATACCGGGCCGGCTGGGCTGCTGGAGCCCGAACAAGCGCGAAATCACCCTGAGCCGCGAAATCGTCGACGGTGGTCGCTGGGATGACCTCAAAGAGGTGCTGCTCCACGAAATGGCCCATCAGGTGGCCCACGAGGGATTTCGGGCCACATCGGAAACCGACCACGGCGACTGTTTCCGTCGGGCCTGTCGCCTGCTGCGAGCCAATCCGGCTGCCTCCGGAAAGTACCGTTCCCTGCATGCGCGCCTGCGCCGGGGTGAGGAACTTGACGGTCGGGACCGCATCGTGGTCAGGGTCCGCAAGCTCATGGCCCTGGCCGAAAGCAGCAACCCCAACGAGGCCCATGCCGCCATGCGTAAAGCCTTTGAGCTGATCTCGCGTCACAATGTGGATCTGATCGGTCGAGGGGTCGATCAGGATTACCACAGTATTTTTTTAGGGACACCCCGCCTGCGCCATTTTCGGGAGGCCTATCACCTGGCCCACCTGCTCCAGGATTTTTACTTCGTCCAGGGCATGTGGATCCGGACCTGGGTACTGGAAAAGGACAAAATGGGACGGGTGCTGGAAATCAGCGGCAACCGTAAAAATATCATGATCGCTGAATACGTCCACGATACCATCTGCCGCTATATCGATACGGCCTGGACGGACTATCGACGGGGCAAAGGCCTGAACCGATACCGCAAAACCGATTTTGCCGTCGGCATCATCAGGGGCTTTGCGACCACATTGCGGAAGGCATCCCCTTCGGCTCGCCCCGGCGACGGCGACGGTCTTCCCGTTTTTTTCGAGGACCACGCCCTGACCGGCTACTTGGCCCAACGTTATCCCCATGTGCGATCATTTTCAAGAAAGGGACCCGCACACGACGCCCAGGTACTGGCGGACGGAACGAAAAAAGGCAGAAAACTGATCATCGCCAAAGGCATCACCCGCAGCGACGGCTTCAAGGATCAGCGGCTGGAATACCATGGAGAGGCAAAGTATCGCTGATGCGTGGTTAAAAAAAAGTATGGCATCCAAATCTAATATTTAAAACCGAGAGTTGTTTGTCATTTTGATGCCGTCCATAAGAGAAAAACCGTGACGCACGAAACATATAGAAGAAACCGACCGGTTCAGGTTGTCACCATCGGCGGTGGCAGCGGCCAGTATGCCCTGCTGTCCGGTCTGAAAAATTTAGCCGGCATCCACGTCAGCGCCGTGGTTTCCATGATGGACAGCGGAGGTAGCACCGGCCGGCTCCGCGACGAGTTGGGCACCCTGCCTCCCGGAGACATCCTCAAATGCATCCTGGCCCTGTCACCCCACCAGGATACCGCCCGGGCCATCTTTCAGAAGCGATTCAAGAAAGATCGACGCCTCAAGGGCCACAATGCCGGCAACATGCTCTTGACCATGCTCTCACGCTACACCGGCAGCTTTCCGGCTGGCGTGCAGGCGCTGGCCGAGATCCTGGATGTCGACGGTGAGGTCCTGCCGGTGACCATTGATCGGGCCACCCTGGTCGCGGAACTGACCGATGGCAGCCGGATTTTCGGAGAGAGCGCCATCGACACCCCCCGGGGCCATCAGCGCGAGACCATCCGGGACGTCTTCCTGGTGCCCCACCATAGCGACGCCATCACCGTTTATCCGCCTGTACTAAAAGCCATCGCCGACGCCGACATCATCCTTCTTGGGCCGGGCGACCTGTTCACCAGTATCGTTCCCAACCTGATCGTTCCCGGCCTGCGGGAAAAGCTATCGGCCGTTTCGGCGTCCATCTATTATGTGGTCAATATCATGACCAAATTCGGCGAGACGAACCACTTCCAGGCCAGCGATTTCATTGCCACGTTAGAAAGCTTTACCGGCCGTAAAATCGACGCCGCAATCGTCAACAACCGACGGCCCGTTAATCGTCTGCTGGCCCTTTATCGCCAACAGAAATCCGACTTTGTGGACATTGGCCTCCCGGACCCCGGATGCCGGTTGATATTGGAAGACCTCCTGGAAACATCGGGAGACATCATCCGCCACGATCCGAAAAAACTCGCCGGTGTGATTAAACGTATCCTGTTGGACGACAAACGCCTTTAAAGTTGGTGCATGAGGTCTGTTTTAAAACGGCTGTCCGGAGGGATTTTCGTTCCACCGACCGAAAATCGCGCGGGCGACCGACAGATCTTGGGGCATGGTGATTTTGATGTTCTCCCGGTCTCCGGGAACGACAGTCACTGTCTCACCGGCAAATTCGACGATGGATGCGTCATCGGTGGCGACAAATCCACGCTTTGCGGCCAACTGGTGGGACCACTGGACCAGGTCGATGGAAAAGGTTTGCGGGGTCTGAGCAAGACAGATCTGCCGCCGGTCCAGGGTGCCAAGGATCACCCCGTTTTCATCCACCCGTTTTAAAGTGTCCGTGGCCGGTATGGCCGGGATACAGGCGCCGGTTACCTTGACGCCGGCAACGCAGGCATCGATGAGAGGCGGGCGAACAAAGGGCCGCACTCCGTCGTGGATCATGACGACGCCGTCGCCGGCACCCATGGCCGTCAATCCGTTCAACACCGAATCCTGCCGCCGCGGACCACCAGGCAAGACCTGGATATCATGATCCAAGTTCAACGGTGCCACGATTTCAGCCCGGCAGTATTCCAGGTCATCTATGGGTACCACCAGGATGATCCGGTCCAGAACGGGATATCGGTCAAAAGCCAGCAGGGTATGGGAAACAATGGGCAGGCCGTCCAGGGCCAGATATTGTTTTTTCACCGGAGACTTCATTCGAGAACCGCTTCCACCGGCAACGATGATCGCCCAGATCATCTCAGGTAGCTCAATTCGCCGGGAAGTGACACGCCTTTACCCATGGTGTCTTCCCCGTAATTGACACCGGCCAGGATCCGGATGTCGGCCAGCGCCCGAGCATCGCCCTCAAACGTCACCGCGGTAATCTTCTCCTTCTGGATCTTTCCACCGGCCCACTGGATATCCAGTACACTGCTGGCATCAAACCGGTCTTCGCCCACCACCAGTTCCACCTGCCCCCCGAAATGCTGAACGATCTTGGCCACCAGGAGACTGGGACGGCTGTGAAATCCGAGTTTAACCGGAATGCCCACACTGATGGCGGAACGCTCAATATTTTCGTTTAGGATTTCCCGCGCCAGTTTCTTACCGGAGTTAAGGTAATGACAGGCATAGTAGAGCCCATAGTTGATGGTCCGTTCCAGCAACATCACCGGGTCCACCAGGAAGGCAAGCTTATCCTGGACCCGTTTGTAGGTGTTTTTATAACCGGCTTCATGAAGGTGCCGTTCGTAGAAATGAAGCAGGCGCCCCATCATCTGCAGCAGGTGGAAGACGACAGAGAAATAACTTCTCAACGACTTGAGCTTGCGATCGCCGAATCGAAATCCGCCATGAATCACATAGGTGTCGAATGAAGACTGCAGGTTGTGCACCAGCATCTCGAAACGGCGTATCTCCACCTCGTTCACCTTTTCTGGCACCAGGGCGGCCATCTCCTCTTTTCCGTACGGCTCGTAAAACCCCATGGGATCAAAGCTAGCGGCAATGGAAAGAAACTCGTTGGCGATCTTTACGACGTTGCGTTTTTGAACATCCTTGGCATCATCATCGATGTCGTATTTGAGCATCTCACCGGTGGTGATGCCGGGAAAGTCCTCGGGTCCGAAACTGTCTGCAGGCTTGGCGATATTGAGCCGCGAGGCCTCGTCAATGATGACGGGAGCCAGATTTCGCAGGGAATCATTTAAAAACTTGAGGTTATTTCCCCCATGCTCACGAAACACCTCGGCATCGGGGATATCATAAAATATCAGGCGATTTAAAATATGTTTCTGGCAGTAAGCCCCGAGGCTCAGGTGCCTGACGGCGGCGCACAATTCCCGGTACAGATACCAGTCTTCGCTGTTTTTGGCCCCATGGAAGTCTAGGAAGTCCTCCAGCACCTGGGAGGTGCTGATCAGTTTCGAGTAGAGTTTTTTGGTAAATACATGGTCGGGCGTCTGCCGGGTAGAGATATAGGTGCAATATTTCAGGTAATCGGATGAGAACATTATGACTTTTTCGGAATAAGAAATTTCACAATACGTATCGTTCATGATGCGTTCCTTCATCAGGCAAGGATGGGCGTTTCAGGCATTGGTGGCTCGAAAAGGCTTCCAGAAATTTATCCCGGCCCCAAACGACTCAGTTTTTCTGTATCGGTTTTAAGATAATGGTCTCGGCAAAGAAAGCAGGAGGAAGCCGTATGGTAATACTG
>DEIP01000080.1:32568-40025 GCA_002352605.1 Desulfobacteraceae bacterium UBA2771
AAAAATTATTTTTCCGGAGGCCCTAACACTCCCCTATTTGGTCTTGCACCGGGTGGGGTTTACCTAGCTTCTCCGGTCACCCGAAGAACTGGTGCGCTCTTACCGCACCGTTTCACCCTTACCCTGCCTCTTCGGCAGGGCGGTCTGCTTTCTGTTGCACTTGCCTTCACGTCACCGCGACTCCACGTTATGGAGCACCCTGCCCTGTGGTGTTCGGACTTTCCTCCAGCCCCCGAAAGGAGGCCAGCGATCGCCTGGTCTACTCCGACCGTTATTCGTTATCTTTTTCTTTCCAATAAATAATTCGGTGGCAGTGGGGGCAAAAACGGAGTTCATCCAATCGTTGGAGTTCGTTGTACAACTGCGCCGGAATATTCATGTGGCACCCCATACAGATTGCCCCATGAACGGGCACCACCGCCAGTCCCCGAACCTTTTTCTTCACATCATCCAAAATGGCGATCATATTCAGGTCCGCCTTGGTGCTGATCTGCATTTTCTTCCCGTTCAACCCGTCAAGAACTTGCCGTTCGCGCTCCTGCCGGATGGCAAGTGTTTCCTTCTTTTCCCGGCATGATTGCGTAAAACCGGCCAGTTGCGCCTCTTTTTCCTTTTCCGCCTGTCCGGCGGATTCGATGCATTCCAGCTGATCGAGCATTCGATCTTCAATACCTGAAATCTTTTTTCGGATCTCCTCGATCTCTTTCAGGATGGACTGGTACTCTTTGTTGGTTTTTACGCCCCTGAGCTTCTCATTGCTTTTGACGATCATCTCACTGTTGACCTTGGATTCGGATTCAAGCTCTCGATAGGCTTTTTTTAAATCGTCCAGAGCCTTTTTAGCAGCAGTCACCAGCTTCTCATGCTCGGCCGCTTCCCTATCCAGGGAGACCATCCGGTCTCCAAGCATTCCGATCTTCCGGTCGGCTTGAAGAATCTCCATATCAACCCCTTGCACTTCAACGAGGATGTTAATCTGTTTCGCAATATTGCTCATAACTGCCTTTCTCGCTGTTCACAGGTAATGAAATGGGTCCGTTTCCATGTCGACGGCTTCCACAATGGCCGTCAGATCGGCTGCTTTAATCGCCTCTCGAATAGATGCCGCCAAAACATCGACGACCAGGTGCTCCGAACCGAAATGGCCGATGTCGATAAGCCCGATGCCTTCCTGCTGAGCATCTCTGGCCGTGTGATACCCCAAATCGCCGCTCACGAATGCCTGGGCACCCGAAGCGATGGCCGCGGTCATCAGGCTGGAACCACTTCCCGAGCACACCGCGACCGTCTCCACCGCCATATCCGGCCTACCGACCACCTTGACCGTTGAAAGGTTCAATGCGGCTTTCAGTCGGTTGGAAAAAACATCCAGAGACATCGGTGACGACAGTTCGCCCACCCGCCCCAAACCGGCCTGGTGATCATGGACGGAAAGGGGGACCACATCATAGGCCATAGATTCATAGGGATGGACCCTTTTCACGGCGTCCACAACCGTGGTCACGTCACCATTGGCGACAATGATTTCGATGCGGCTTTCCCGAACCTCGGTGAGCGTGTTTTTCTTCCCAACAGCCGGTGTGGCATCGTCTCCCGGAAAAAAAGTTCCAACGCCCTCGCATCTAAAGGTACACCGTGAATAGTTGCCGATCCGACCGGCATCCAGTGTAAACAAGGTGTCCAGAACCACCCGCACGTGATCGGAGGGCACAAACACCACCAGTTTGACCATCTCGGCATCGGCGGGGCCGGTAAGCACACGAAGGTTACGCAACCCCATGCGTCCGGCCAGGGCATCGTTGACACCACCCGACACGCTGTCCAGATTGGTGTGGGCACTAAAAATGGCCAATCGTCGGTTTAGGGCCATCTCGATAATTCGTCCCAGCGGCGTGCCACAATCGATGCACCGTACCGGTTTGAAAAAAAGCGGGTGATGGGTAACCAACACATCCACATCGTTGTCACAGGCACTGGCCACCACATCGACAAGCGGATCAAGGGCGGTCCACACCTTTTCAACCGGCCAGTCCAGGCTGCCAATTTGAAGGCCGACGTTATCCCACGATTCGGCCAGTCGGGGAGGCGCCAAGCGGTCGAGCATCCGGACAATATGAGCGACGGTTCCCTTCATGCCGTTTTCCTATGTACGTCAACGATCCGGCAAAGGGCACAAAAAAGGCGCGGTAGCCGGAATCTCACCACGCCGAATCGCCTTGTTTCCTCAACAGGACCAGACGTCGAGGCCTCCGGACGTTAACGGGTTGAGGAACGGCGCCGGAGTTTTTTTAAGTGGGCCCACCTGGGATCGAACCAGGGACCGACCGGTTATGAGCCGGTGGCTCTGCCAACTGAGCTATGGGCCCGTATCAGGGTAACAGCAATCGTCTTCCTACCGCCGTCATGCTCATTTGTCAAGCAGATGAGCACCGGTTTCCAAAGTAACGATTGGTTCAATTATCGATAAAACTTTTCAATTTCCGGCTGCGGGTCGGATGGCGCAATTTTCTCAGCGCTTTTGCCTCGATCTGGCGAATCCGCTCACGGGTAACGGTGAAGTCCTGGCCAACCTCCTCTAAGGTATGGTCCGCCTTTTCGCCGATGCCGAACCGCATGCGCAGTACTTTTTCTTCACGGGGGGTCAACGTGGCCAGCACTTTGCGGGTCTGTTCGGCCAGGTTCATGCTCACCGCCGCTTCGGATGGCAGCATGAACTTCTTGTCTTCGATAAAATCACCGAGATGGCTGTCTTCTTCCTCTCCGATGGGGGTTTCCAGAGAAATCGGCTCCCGGGCGATTTTAAGTACCTTGCGGACCTTGTCGATGGGGATTTCCATCTTTTCGGCAATCTCTTCCGGACGGGGTTCTCTGCCGAACTCCTGGACCAAGTAACGGGAGGTGCGAATCAGCTTGTTGATCGTTTCGATCATGTGTACCGGAATGCGGATCGTTCTTGCCTGGTCGGCAATGGCCCGGGTAATGGCCTGACGGATCCACCAGGTGGCATAGGTACTGAACTTGTACCCCCGGCGGTACTCGAACTTATCCACCGCCTTCATCAGCCCGATATTGCCCTCCTGGATCAGATCCAGGAATTGGAGCCCCCGGTTGGTGTATTTCTTGGCGATGCTGACCACCAGCCTGAGATTGGCCCGGATCAGCTCACTTTTGGCAAATTTTGCCCGCATGCGACCTTCATCCACACTGGCCATGACCCGTTTGAGATTGCGGTTGTTGGCCTTGAAGTCGTTCTCTTTTTCCCCCAGCTGTTCGGTCACAAATTTCAGATGAGCGTAGATTCGTCCCAGTGATTCATCATCCAAACTGGAGTGCCGATCGGCCCAATTCATAAACATCGCTTCGGTGTTCAGCTGTTCACGAAGTTCACGGATCGTTTTGCCGAAAGCCTCCGCAGTGATGGCCACCAGTTTATTCTGTGCATCGAACCAGTCGATGAGCCGCCGGATGTGCGCTTCAATGCGGTTGATGATACCGCCTTCCAATCGCCACCCCTTGAGCAGTTCGAAAATTTTATTGTTACGCCGCATGATGCAACGTCTGATCCTGCGGGCTTCATCAGGCTCCAGTGACTCAGAGAAGATTCGCTCGCGGTATTCACGGTTTTCATCATTTACACCGCGGATAGCGGCAATGGTTTTCAGAAAGTTTTCGATATGAACCCGCTCCTCCACATAGGCATCCCCTTCATCCACATCACGCAACACATGTTTGGGTCGCAGGGCACCCTTTTCGACCAAATCGCCGAATTCAAGGATGTATTTTACACCTAAAGAGGTCTCCAAAAGGGCCTTGAGGACATTCTGTTCCCCCTCTTCGATTTTCTTGGCGATTTCCACCTCGCCTTCACGGCTGAGCAGGGTAACCATTCCCATCTCGCGAAGATACATCTTCACCGGGTCGGTAACGGAGCCGAAATCCGATGCGGCCACCAGTTTGTTCAGCGCCGCTTTCTTATCTGGGGTACTGTCCTTAGCGGAACGCACGGTTTCTTCGATGATTTCGATATCCATATCGTCAAACATCATCAAGGTATCGTCGATCATTTCCGAAGACATCATTTCGTTGGGAAGGGCTTTGTTGATCTCATCATAGGTCAGCGAACCCTGCCGTTTTCCCTTTTCGATGAGGGCATTGAGCGCCTTCTGATCGTTCTTCTTGTTTGAATTTTTCACGTCTTCCGATTTAATCTCACCTGCAGCGGTATCGACAACGGGCTTGCCACCATCCTCGGCATCCTTGTTCACCGGATTTATTTCAGTCTGCATGGATGCCCCGTTTCGCTTGTTATCGGATCTTTTGGTCATTCCGTTGGCCTCCTGGAACAAAACAGGATTGTTGCGGCCCGCCAATGGGTCGTTTAATCCTGAAAATCGTTTTTTTCCTCATGCCTGTCAGCGACTGTCGCAAGCCGTCAGATATCATGGTCAGCGGTCATTGGTTCGTATTGCCTTGTTTTTTCATCCCACTTCGGGCCTGCTGCTGTTTTTCCCGCAACAAAGCGGCCAGAAGGTTTTCATCGCCACTTTTTTCGGCGGCTTCGATGCTTTTTAACAGCGTATTGTCCCGTCGGCGGATGCTGGCTGCGAACTGGTTAATCAGGTTCATGCAGCCATTTCGGTCCCAGTGTTCATCAATCAACGAAAGCCGGGAAACCACGGCCTTTTTTTCCGGATCCTCCCAGCGGGACACCAGACCGGCAATATCGCCGCCGGCATGGGCGAAATGATCGATGATGCCCTTCCCGATCTCAGCCAGCACGGGATCCGTGAAATGATCCGTGAATCTCCGCCGCTCTACATCGTTGATCATCTCTGGAAACTGAAGCATCATGGCCACCATCTGCCTTTCCAGCCGATAGGTTTCGCCGTGAATCGGCGCCGGCGCTGCTTTGTTCATGTCCTGCCGACCCGGCATCCAAACCGCCTTGGAGGGAGTTAGCGCCGTTCGCCGGACCTTCTGCAGGATGACCGTTTCGTCCACACCGATCCGCTCGGCCAGTTGCTTGACCCGGAGTGACCGGGCAACCGGATCGCCGATGGCCAGGATGGCCGATTTCAAGTCATTAACGATGCGAACCCTACCGTCAATGCTCAATCCATATTGTTCGATAGCCGATTCCACCATAAACGGAATCATCCCCATGGATTGCTCCGCCGCCTTTAGGAAGTCATCCGAACCCTGCGCCATCAGAAACGAATCAGGATCATGGTCCTTAGGCAACACCAGAATCCGGGCTTCGATCAGCCCTTTTTGAAAAATCGCCACGCTACGCTGAGCCGCTTTGATCCCCGCCTGGTCTGAATCGTATACCAGAATGGCCTTGCCCGCTTCTCCCACAAAGCCCTTCAGGGTCTGAACATGATCGGCCGTCAAGGAGGTACCCAGTGTGGCCACTGTGTTCTCGATGCCGAACTGGTGCATGGCGAGCAGATCGAAATACCCTTCAACCACATACACCGTTTGCATTTCCCGGCATTTCTGACGGGCCCGGTTTAACCCATACAGAGACCGGCTCTTGGTATATACCGGCGTTTCCGGGCTGTTCAAGTATTTTGGCAGCGCATCATCCATCACGCGACCACCGAATCCCACCGGCTGATTTTGCCCATTGAAAATGGGAAAGATGATCCGGTTCCGAAAACGGTCATAGTGACCATCCCCTTTTTTACGGGCGACAATCAACCCGGCCCGGCGGGCCATCCGAGCGGATTTTTTTTGTTCCCGGAGATGCCTTAGCAGTTGATCCCAGCCATCCGGGGCAAATCCTAAATTGAATTCATCAATTGTTTTTCCGGTCATGCCCCTTTTCAGCAGATACTCCTTAGCCTGTCTTCCCCGGGCCTCCGAAATGAGGCATTCGCGGTAAAAGGACACGGCATTACCGTTAAGCGTTAGTATCGTTTCCCGTTCCGTCAACTTTTTTTTCTCGTCGGGAGACATTTTTCGTGTGGGGAGGTCGATTCCGTAACGTTTCGCCAAATCCCCGACCGCCTCCGGAAAAGAGAGCCCACCGTGTTTCATTAAAAAGTCGATGGCATTTCCGCCGGCACCACAGCCAAAGCAATGGAAGATCTGTTTGTCCGGACTCACCGTAAAGGATGGGGTCTTTTCGGCATGAAAGGGACACAGCCCCAATAGGTTACGTCCCGCGCGACGCAGAGATACGCTCTCCGATACGATATCCACGATATCGGATGCATTTTTTATCGCCTTAATTTTTTCGTCAGGAATGTGCGCCGCCAAGAAAGGCCGCCTCCATTTCAAATGGATTCGGGTTCAATCGTGCTCCGGTAGGACCTGGGCCATCCTAAAAATGGGACGGTCATGGGTCAGATTGGCGGTTCAAAAAGCGCCTGAACACTCGGTCTGTGTCTCTAATCAGCTTTTGCATGGGATCAACTTTCTTTAAATTTTTAAACTAATTCCCTAAAAGCTTTTTGTCAACATAGCAGCCGCTTTTAAAAAAAAACACCGGATGGGCGGAAAAAGGTGCGGCATCGGCCAACGGGGTTGGCAATGGTCTTGGCCCCAATGGGGTTACAATACCCCTTTTGACGAACGAACACCACGGTTGCCTGCATCAATGGATACGGCCTGTTTAAGTGCCCGGCCAACGGATTTGTATACGGCTTCTAGTACATGGTGTTCGTTTTCCCCGTATTTGACGTTGATATGCAAATTCATGCCGCCCTTGACGGCAAAGGCTCTGAAAAACTCTTTGGCCAACCCGCGGTCAAAGGGGCCGGATGATTCCAACACCACCGGCAGGTGATAAACCAGAAAAGGGCGGTTGGACAGGTCGATGGCCACTTCGGCCAGTGCATCGTCCATGGGGGTCACGGCAAATCCGTAGCGGCGAATGCCCAATCGTTCGTCCAGGGCATTGGAAACGGCCTCTCCCAGGACCAGGGCCACGTCCTCCACGGTGTGATGGAAATCCACCGCAAGGTCACCGTCGGCCAGAAGGTCCAGATCAAATCCGCCGTGGACACAAAACAAAGTCAACATATGATCGAAGAAGGCGATACCGGTGTTGATATCGGACGTTCCCTGTCCGTCCAAATTCAGATCAGCTTTAACTTGGGTTTCCATTGTAATTCGTTCAATCCGGCACGTCCGGGCCATGGCGATCCTCTTTACAACAACCTAAGTGTGGGGTAGCCTGCATTCCGCAATAATCAGGCATCCATGAATTATTGTTTGACCCTTACCTCGAAAGGTAAATGAAAGCAAGCGCTTCAACCAATGCGTACAGGGCAATCGAATGTAACTTTGGCACGGACGGGCCATTTTTAACAAATGCGCGGTTGAGCCTGTCGCATTGCAACTAACCGAAAATACTCTATATATGAAGAGTTTACAATAACATATTGTAATTATTTAAAAATCTAGACTTTTGACCGCCTTTGTGCCAACCACCTAAATAAACATTAATT
>DEIP01000074.1:0-9315 GCA_002352605.1 Desulfobacteraceae bacterium UBA2771
GCCGGTAGTGAGAAAAAGCTTCACCCTGTACGCCGATTTTGTTATCGTGAATACGCTCATGCCGATGTTTCGCTGGCAGCCCCTGGAAATGACGCGTGCGGATCCACCCACGGAAAAAGAAAACGGTCGCATCGAAAATGTCACCTATGAATTACGGATCTGGAGAACGGTTCCCACCGAATCGGGCAGGCTCGTCTATGTGCGCAGTAATTTGACATCACCGGTGCACCGGCTGGAAACGCCTTTGAAACCGGGAACCCGATATCTGTGGAGTATCCGTGCCCATTTCGAGATCGATGGCCGCAGCCGGTTAACGGAGTGGACCATGGCCGGTTATGTGTTTCGTAACGAATCGGTTCCCAACGATTCCTGTTTGCGGTTCCAGACCGCACCGTCGCCATAGAAACATGGGTCGAACGATTTTTCACGATCAGATTTTTGGAATCATTGTTAGACTCGAAAATTACGAGCGTTCGTGCGGCGGCGCGGGGATGCGGCCGGTCGCTGCTGGGGATGGCACGATAGGAACGCATAAGAAGCATTACTTAGGGCCTCGGCAAGAATAAAATACACAGAGATGACGCCGGATTTTTGTTCGTGTTCAAGGCGCGTAAGAGAGCGCAACCTTGTTGGTTGTAACCTTTGAGGCAACTCATAACACGAGCAAAAAGACAAGTAAGATTGTTTATTTTATTCTTGCCGCGGCCCTTATAACCAACATCCGGAGAAGACCATGAAAATGGGAAACTGGGGCAAACTGTTTTCAAGAGCGGTGCTGGTCGTCACTGCCGTGGTGGGGTTTACCCTGTCATGCGGGGTTGTCTTTGCCGAAGAAACGGGCGCTTTCGAAGGCACCCTGACCGCCAGCGGGAATCGACAGATACTCGACTTTATTGAGGGGCGGACCGTCTTTACCTTTTCGCTGGAGGGCCACGTCAACCTGAAAAATGCGGTCGGTGGGGAGCGTGACTTCTGGGCGGAATGGGTGGGCCTGTGGGATTCCGAGACCGGTGGAACCATTCGATGTGTCTGGGACGACATGAAAGGCCGAAAGATCTATCTGGTTCTCAACGGCACCCAACTGGAAAAAGGGGCCACGCTTACCGGCGAGTTTGTTGGCGGCACGGGGCCTTTCCAGGGTATTCAGGGAAACTTCATCTTAACCTGGGCACTCGTCTCCTTCAACACCGACGACAAGGTAATTGCCGGTTATGCGAAGGATGTCAAGGGCTCCTACCGACTTCCCTGATTAGTGCCCATCCGGAAACGGTCTTTTCGCCCAATCTCTGCGTTATACTCAGGATAAATAATACCATCACAGGAGGTATTCCATATGTGGATCGTCGAACTGCTGGTCGTTTTACTTTTTATCTGGCTGGGGGCGCGCATGGGAAGCATCGGCATCGGATTTGCCGGTGGTTTCGGCGTGCTGGTGCTGGCCATGGTTTTCGGCATCAAGCCGGGCAGCATCCCGGTTGACGTGATCCTGATCATCATGTCGGTGATTGCCGCCATCGCTGCCATGCAGGTGGCCGGCGGGCTGGACTACATGGTGCACCTGGCCGAGAAAGTCCTGCGCAGCAACCCCAAATACATCACTTTTCTGGCGCCGGTGGTCACCTATGTCATGACGCTCTTTGCCGGCACCGGCCATACGGCTTTTTCCACCCTGCCGGTAATCGCAGAGGTGGCCAAGGAGACCGGAATCCGCCCATCCCGCCCATTGTCCATCGCCACCGTGGCCTCGCAGATCGCCATCACCGCCTCGCCCATCTCCGCGGCGGTGATCTTTTTCTCCAATGAACTGGAACCCCTCGGGGTCAGCTACATCCAGCTGCTCATGATCAGCATCCCTAGTTCGTTCATCGCAGTCATGGTGGGCGCCGTGGTGGCCAACTTTTTGGGAAAAGATCTCAAAGACGACCCCATCTATCAGGATCGGCTGGCCAAGGGCCTAGTCAAGACCTCCTCGGGCCGGGAAGCACGTGAGATTAAAAAGGGAGCCAAAACCTCCGTCCTGATTTTCCTGCTGGGTCTGATCTGCGTCGTATTTTACGCCACTGCCATCAGCAGCAGCGTCGGGTTGATCAAAGACCCGGTGATGCCCCGCGACGAAGCCATCATGACCGTCATGCTGGCCGTGGCCTCGCTGATTGCGATGGTGTGCAAGATAAAAACGGGTGATGTGCTGGACGCCGCCACCTTCAAGTCCGGCATGAGCGCCTGCGTGTGCGTGCTGGGGGTGGCCTGGCTGGGCACTACTTTTGTGGCGGCACACCTGGAACAGATCAACATATTCGCCGGCTCCCTGCTGGAGACCAAACCCTGGCTGCTGGCCGTGGTACTGTTTTTTGCCGCCATGCTGCTCTACTCCCAGGCGGCCACCACGCGGGCCCTGATGCCTGCCGCCCTGGCCCTGGGGGTCAGCCCGGGGGCGGCCATTGCCGCCTTTGCATCGGTCAGCGCCCTGTTCGTGCTACCCACCTACCCCTCCCTTCTGGCAGCAATAGAATTCGACGACACCGGCTCCACCCGCATCGGCAAATACGTGTTCGACCACCCATTCATCGTCCCTGGAACCGTCACCATTGCTATGGCGGTGGTGTTGGGATTTCTGATCGGACCCATGGTGATTTAAACTGCTTGCCAGGCGATTTTTGGCAAGTCCTGCAAAGGAGGAATTGTACCCATGATCAAACTTGACGACATCTTAGAGAGAGTATCCAAAAAAATGGGCGTGGCCCAGGCCGACCTCAAGGATTTTTTTAAACGCGGCGAACAGGTCGCCTATGCGGCTGAAGACTGGCTGTTCCACGAATCCACTCCCAGGCAGTGGGCCGGCCTGGTGATCGACGGTGAAGTGACCATCGTCCGGGGGCTGCACGGCACCACCCGGCATCTGGCGAAACTGACCACCGGGGCCCTGATTGGAGAGAGCGCCTTTCTGGAAGAGGAAGCCCACGGCACCGGCGCCTTTACCCGCGCCGGGGCCACTGTCTGGCAGATATCCCAAGGGGCACTGGCGACTTTCCGGGAAGAAAAACCGGACCTGTTCTACCGCATCGTCGCCCGGGTGGCGGCAGGCATCAGCGACCGGCTGCGCATGGCTTCCGAACGGATCACCGGGACGGACCCCGGGCAGCTGATCGGCAGTGTGCGCACCGAGCACGATTCTCTGGGGGAAAGGGAACTCCCCGGCGAGGTTTATTACGGGGTGCAGACGCTGAGGGCCATGGAGAATTTCGCCATTTCCGGTGTGTTCGTCAAGAACTTCGAGCACATGATCGAAGCGCTGGCTTTTGTCAAGAAGGCCGCGGCCCAGGCCAACTGCGAGCTGGGGGTGCTGGATGAAGCCAGGATGAAGGCCATCAGCCAGGCCTGCGACGAGCTGCTGGCCGGCAAGCTGCACGACCAGTTCACCGTGGACATGTTTCAGGGCGGGGCCGGCACCTCCACCAACATGAACGCCAACGAGGTGATTGCCAACCGGGGCCTGGAGATCATGGGGCATAAAAAAGGGGAATACGACCACCTTCACCCCAACGACCACGTCAACTGCGCCCAGTCCACCAACGATGCCTATCCCACCGCCATCAAACTGGCCGTGTTGCTGTCGCTCAAGGACCTGCTGAACGCCATGGACGAGTTGAGAGCCTCCCTGGAAGCGAAAGCGGAGGAATTTTCCGACGTGCTGAAGATGGGGCGCACCGAAAACCAGGATGCCGTGCCCATGACCCTGGGCCAGGAGTTTTCGGCCTATGCCGTGATGATCGAGAGCGCCTCCGGAGCCCTCAAACGTACCGAGGACGAGTTCCACGACATCAACATGGGCGCCACGGCCATCGGCACCGGGATCAACAGCCCGCCGGGGTACGCCGAATTGGTGACTCAAAAACTGTCCGAGGTCAGCGGCTTTGAATTGCGCCGGGCCCGCAACCTGGTGGAGGCCACACAGAATGCCGGGGCTTTTGCCCAGATGTCGGCCACCATGAAACGGGCGGCTGTGCAGATATCAAAAATCTGCAACGATCTGCGATGGATGTCCTCGGGACCCCGCTGCGGGCTCAACGAGATCAACCTGCCCCCCATGCAGCCGGGGTCATCCATCATGCCCGGCAAAGTTAATCCGGTGATTCCCGAACTGGTCAACCAGATCTGCTACCAGGTGATCGGCTACGATGCCGTGGTTTCCATGGCCGCCGAGGCCAGTGAACTGGAGTTGTGCATGGCTGAACCCATCATCGCCTACGACCTGCTCCACGGAATGCTGATTACGAAAAATGCCTGCATCACCTTGGCCAGCCGATGCATCGTCGGCATCGAGGCCAACCGGGAGGTGTGCCGAAAATATGTGGAGAACTCTATCGGTCTGGTCACCGCGCTGGTTCCGGTGATCGGATACGAAAAATCCGCTGCCATCGCCAAGGAAGCGTTAAAGACCGGTGGCGGCGTTTACCATCTGGTTCTGGAAAAGGGCTGGATGACCAAAGAGAAACTGGACGACATGCTGCGCCCGGAGAACATGACCGACCCCAGGGAGATACCGAAATAGTTGACATTCATTTTTCCTTCTTAAAAAGGTCCTTGTTCCGAATAGTCCAACGATGAAATGATGAAAAGACGCTCAACAATCATTCGAGCGATGATCCCTATAAAACCAAAGACTGGTTCAATTGTAAGGAGGTGGCGTGTAACATGAAACCATACGCGTTTATCCTGATTATCGTCATGCTGGTGGTGTCTGTCTCCAGCCATGCCGGAGAGATTCGTCGTATCCGGGAACGGGGGGTGATTACCGTTTCCCTGAATCGGGACTACCCGCCCTTCTCCATGGAAAAAGCGGGAAAGGTTTTCGGCCTCGATGTTGACCTGGCCCATCTGCTGGCCGATATCCTCAATGTGAAGGTGCGCTTCATCCGCCCGGACACTTACGACCAGCAGATCCCGACTTTGCTGGCCGGCGAGTCGGACATCATCATGGCCGCCATGACCCGTACGGTGGAAAGAGGGCTGAAGGTCAATTTCTCTACGCCCTATTTCGAGGTTAGCCAGGCAGCGTTGGTGCGGCGGGACAGGGTGCCTGCAGGGGCGGATGCCTATTTCGACCTGATGGCGATCGACGGGCTCCGATTGGGGGTCAAGACCGGCACTACCCATGAAGCCTTTGCCCGACAGCTGTTTCCCACCGACGCCATCAAGGGATACCCCACTACCACCGCCGCGGCCACCGCCGTGGTCGAGGGTGAGGTGGATGCCATGGTGGCGGATTCGCCCTTTGTTCGGGTGTGGCGCAAAAACCATGTTCAACACTACCAAAAGGTTTCCGCATTGCTCGCACCGGTGACCCGGGAATTCTACGCCTTTGCCATCCGTCAGGGGGACCCGGATTTTCTGAATTGGCTCAATCTCTTTGTGGATCAAATCCGGACGGACGGCACCCTGGATCTGCTTACTTATGAGTACTTTGAGCAGACGGTCTGTACCGGGGACAAGATGGACTCTGGTGAGAAACTGAACCGGGCGCAATTTTTGAGAAACCGGTTCATTGCCGAGAAGCAGGCCATGATCGAACAACGCCGCAGCACATTTCAGGGAAGAGGAGACAGCTATGAGTAACACATTCTGCTGCTTGTCAAACACGCTGCTATTATACCCGACAGGGAGGCCCATATGAAATTGTTTGGCTGGTACTTCAAATCCAACTTGCTGGTGCGCATCCTGCTGGGACTGATTCTGGGGGCAGTCTGCGGTATAACTTTCGGGCCGGCCATGGCCTGGGTCAGCCCTTTCGGCGTGATCTTCATCCGGCTGCTCAAGATGATTGTCATGCCGGTGATCCTGTTTACCCTGACGGTCGGTGCCGCCAGCGTCCATCCCTCTCAACTGGGCCGGGTGGGGGCCAAGTCGCTGCTGATCTACATGATCACCACCGGGTTTGCCGTGTCCTTCGGTCTGATCTGCGGCAACTTGTTCCAGCCCGGCAAGGGCATGCAGATTGCCGCCGGTGCCACCGAAGGCATCAAGGCGGATGTATCTGCGCCCTCACTGGTGGACACCCTGATCAACTTGGTACCGGTCAATCCCTTCGGCGTCATCGCCGATGGCAACGTGCTGCCGGTGATCTTCTTTTGCCTTATCTTCGGCATCGGCCTGGCTTATGTGCGCAACAGTGAAGACGAGCAGATTTCCCGGTCCGGCGAAACCGTGTTCCGCTTTTTCAACGGCGGCGCCCAAATCATGTACCTGGTGGTGCATTGGATCCTGCAGTACGCCCCCATCGGCGTGTTCGCCCTGATCGCCGACGTCTTCGGCAAACAGGGCGCCGAGGCCTTCGGCCCCCTGGGCTGGACGACCCTGGCGGTCTACCTGGCCTTCGTCGGGCACATGCTGTTGGTCTATGGCGGCATGCTGCTGGTCTTCAAGATATCCCCGCTCGCTTTTTTCAGCAAGGCCAAAGAGGCCATCGTCACCGCCTTTGTCACCCGCAGCAGTGGGGGGACCCTGCCGGTAAGCATGGATACCGCCGGCAGTAAAATGGGCATCTCCCAGGGGGTATACTCCTTTTCGCTGCCTTTGGGGGCCACCGTCAACATGGACGGGACCGCCATCTACCAAGGCGTCTGCGCCATCTTCGTTGGATTTGCCATCGGTGCCCCGCTGACCTTCTCACAACAGTTGACCATCATCGCCACGTCGCTGCTGGCGTCCATCGGCACGGCCGGCGTCCCCGGTGCCGGCGCCATCATGCTGATGATGGTGCTCGAGTCGGTGGGGTTGAAGGTGGAACCGGGTTCGCCGGTGGCCATGGCCTATGGCATGATCTTCGGCATCGATGCCCTGCTGGACATGGGGCGGACGGCCTGCAACGTCACCGGCGACCTGGCCGTGACCTGCGTCGTGGCAAAAACGGAAAAGGAAATGGATCTATCGGCGTGGCAGAAGGACAAGCAGCACGTGTTGGTGGATACGGCCGTCGCCGATTAAGCTATTACCCATTCAAGGAGTTTGAGGTATGGACCCTGTCCTGATCGTTGCCGCCTTTGTCTTGGGCGTTGTCTCAAGTAGAATCGGCCTGCCCCCGCTGGTGGGATACCTGGTCGCCGGATTCGTCCTCAACAGATTTGGGATCGAGGCCGGCGATCAGCTGGAAACCATTGCCGATGCCGGCGTGACGCTGCTTCTTTTTACCATCGGATTGAAGCTGAAACTCAAGAGTTTGGCCAGTCCGGACGTATGGGCGGGTGCCACTATCCACATGCTGATCACGGTCGTGGTATTCGGCGCAGGGATCAAACTTCTGGCCATTACCGGATTGCCTTCCTTTAATGTTCTGGACTGGAAACCGGCCTTGCTGATCGCATTCGCCCTGAGCTTTTCCAGCACGGTTTTTGCTGTCAAGGTCTTCGAGGAGAAGAGGGAGATGGCATCACGCCACGCCGGCACGGCCATCGGCATTCTTATCATGCAGGATATCATCGCCGTGGTGTTTCTGGCCGTTTCCTCGGGAAAAACACCCAGCATATGGGCGGTGGCCCTGATCGGCGCTCTTTTTTTGATCCGTCCGCTGCTGCTTCGTTTCATGTCACGCTGCGGCCATGGTGAGCTGCTGATGCTGTTCGGTATCCTGATTCCTGCCGCCGGCTACGGGGGGTTCGAGCTGGTCGGCATGAAAGGCGACTTGGGCGCCCTGGTGTTCGGCATGCTGGTTGCGGTTCATCCGAAGGCATCCGAACTGGCCAAGGCGTTGCTTAGCTTCAAAGACCTCTTTCTGGTGGGCTTTTTCCTGAATATCGGTATTACCGGTTCACCCACGCTGGCGGCAGTGGGGATTGCGATTATGCTGGCGCTGGTCATGCCGTTGAAGGTCGCCCTTTTTTTCGGTATCCTCACCCGTTTCAAACTGCGTGCCCGCACATCGCTGCTCACCTCCCTGAGTCTGGCCAATTACAGTGAATTCGGCCTGATTATCGGTGCCATCGGTGTGGCCAATGGCTGGATTGGCGCAGATTGGCTGGTCATCCTGGCCCTTGCCCTCTCATTGACCTTTATCATGGCGGCACCGGCCAATTCATTTGTCCATGCCATCTACGCCCGTTGGTCAAACCGTCTGAAGCGCTTTGAAACCGTTGAGCGGTTGCCCGACGAAGCACCCTTTGATGTCGGGGACGCACGCATTGCCGTCATCGGCCTGGGGGGCATCGGAACGGCGGCATACGACGAGATGCGCAGGCGGCATGGGGATGTGGTGGTCGGAATCGATTATGATAAGGATACCGTGGAGACTCATCTCAAACACGACCGCCGTGTGGTTTTCGGTGATGCGTCGGACAGTGACTTCTGGGAGAGAATCGATCCATCCAAAACCGGCATCCGTCTGGTCATGTTGACCCTGCCGGATCCCAAGACCGTTGCATTCGCCGTTCGCCAGATGAATGAGAGGGGGTATTTGGGCCAGATCACCGCATCCGTTCGTTATGAGGACGAGGTCGCCGTGTTGAAGCAGGCCGGTATCAATGCCGCCTACGTTGTATATGAGGAAGCCGGCGTCGGTTTTGCCGATCATGTGTGTAAGCATATGGACCGAAATTACCTTTATTGAAAAAAACAGGACTATTTGAAATTCACCACAATCTCGTCATAGGTCTTGCGCCATTTGGGCGGTGCCAGGCTCTCGGTGTCTTTAAAATAACCCACGGCCAGCAAAAGAGGAACCCAGTAATTTTCCGGAATGGAAAACTCCCGCCGCACGCCTTCCAAGTCAAAACCGTCCATGGGGTGCGTTTCCAGCCCCAGGCTTTTGGCCGCCAGCATCAGCCCCATGGTGAAAAAACCGGAGTTCTTGTTGGCAAAGGCCTGCCGGGCGTCATCGCTATAGCCGTACAGCGACTCACGGGCATTTTTGAACCAGTCTCGCTGTTCTTCCGTCATCATTCCGGCCCGGATCATCTCTTGAAAATTCCTTTCCACAAACGGGTGCCCCGATTGCCAAGCATCCCGGTCGGCCAATACGATCAAAATCACCGGCGCTTCGCTGACTTTGGGTTGATCCCAGGCTAGTTTCTGCAAACGTTTTTTGCGCTCCGGGTCCTTGACGACAATCAGGCTCCAGGGTTGCAGGTTAAAACTAGATGGCGCTTGGGACGCCATGGCGACCATTTCTCTTAACAGGTTTTCGGGCACCCCCCTGGCAGAGTCGAAAAAATTGACAGATCGGCGTGCGTTGATCAGTTCCTTGAAATCCATGGTTCACCCTCCTTTTTCTCTGTATCGTTTCAAATCGGCTACAATAATTTAAGGATCGTGAACTTTATAAAG
>DEIP01000074.1:9401-29327 GCA_002352605.1 Desulfobacteraceae bacterium UBA2771
ACGAACGGATATCCTTCGCAATTTTCGTTCAGTTTATTTCGTCCCCAATCCTTAGCTGCATTAACACGTTCTTGTCTCAGGTGTCCGATAATCTTCCGCATGTTGTGAGTAACAGCCATACGGTCGTGGTCGGAAATAATTACACAAAAAAGATGTGAGAACACCGGCATTGGCCGGAAGTTGCCGTTTAGGAGCGGGGATCAAGAGGTATAGATCGAACATTTGCGAACATTCATGGCCGCCTCCTGCAACGCCTCGGAAAAGGTGGGATGACCGTGAATGGTACGGGAGAGATCCTCGCTGCTGGCACCGAACTCCAGGGCCAGCACACACTCGGCGATCATGTCCGCCGCCCTTGGACCGATGATGTGGACGCCCAGTATCCGATCGGTTTTGCCGTGGGAGATCAACTTGACGAAACCGTCGGTTTCTCCCATGCAGTGTGCCCGCCCCGTGCCGGAAAAGGGAAAGCTGCCCACACAATAGGGGATCTCCTTTTCGCGCACCTCCTCTTCGGTCAGGCCCACGCCGGCCACCTCGGGCCAGGTGTAGACCACTGCCGGGATGGTGTCGTAGTTGACTTCGCCGGCACGTCCGGCCATGCACTCCACCGCCGCAGTGCCCTCGGCGGAGGCTTTGTGGGCCAGCATGGGTCCGGGTACCAGGTCACCAATAGCATAAATGCCCTCGACGCTGGAACGATAGGTTTCATCCACGAGGATCCGGCCGGTTTGCGGTTCGGTGGCGATGTTCAGTTCGTCGATGCCCAGGCCCCGGGTGAGGGGCCGCCTGCCGACGGATACCAGTAGTCGATCGAAGGTCATCTCCTCGGTCTTGCCGCCACTTTCCAGCACAGCCTTGACCTGGTCATGCGCCACCTTTGCCTCAACCACCCGGGTACTCAGGTTGAATACCATACCCTGCTTTTTTAGTATGCGGTCCAGGGTGCGCCCCACCTGACCGTCCAGGGTGGTGGCGATCCTTGGCAGCATCTCGATGACGGTCACCTTGGAACCCAGCCGACGCCACACGGACCCCAGTTCCAGGCCGATGTAGCCGCCGCCCACGATGCCCAGGTGTTTGGGCACGGCCTCGAAGGCGAGGGCCTCGGTGGAGCTGACAATATGCTTGCCGTCGAATTCGAGGCCTTTGACTTCCATGGGTTCGGAGCCGGTGGCCAGAAGGATGTATTTGGCCGACAGGCCGGTCGGTTTTTGCCTGCCCGCTTTGACCTCAACCCTTCCCGGTGCCGCAACCTTGGCCGTACCGTGAATGATCTCGATATTATTGCCTTCCAGCAGCTTACGCACGTTTTCGGTAAGTGCTTCCACTACCTTGTCCTTGCGGGCCAGCATGGCGGCCAGGTCCAGGGTGACTTTTCCCGTCTTGATCCCATATTCGGCAAAACGATCCTTAGCCAGATGATAGTACTCGGAAGAATCCAGCATCGCCTTGCTGGGGATGCAGCCCACGTTAAGGCAGACACCACCCAGACGGGAATTTTTTTCCACCACCGCGGTCTTCAGACCGAGCTGCGCCGCGCGAACGGCCGCCACGTATCCACCGGGTCCGGAACCGATGATCACCAGGTCGAACTGTACTTGCTGTGTCATCCTTACACCTCCAATGCCATGCGTTCCGGGTTCTCGACAAACTCCTTGACGCGCTTGAGAAAGGTGACCGCACCCTTACCGTCCACGATGCGGTGGTCGTAGCTCAGCGCCACGTACATCATGGGCCGGATGACGATCCGGTCGTCGATCACCACCGGCCGCTTTTCGATCTTGTGCATGCCCAGGATACCGCTCTGGGGCATGTTGAGGATGGGGGTGGAAAGCAGGCTGCCGTAAACCCCGCCATTGCTCACCGTAAAGGTACCCCCCTCCAGATCGGCCAGTTCCAGCCGGTTTTCCTTGGTCTTGGCCACGTAATCCACGATGGCTTTTTCCACCTGGGCGAAACTCATGCGCTCAACATGGCGGATCACCGGCACCACCAGGCCCCGCTCGGTGCCCACGGCCACGCCGATGTGCTGGTAGTTGTGGTAGATCGTGTCGCTGCCGTCGATGAAGGCATTGATCTCGGGCACCTCCTTAAGGGCCGCCACACAGGCCTTGAGGAAAAAGGACATGAATCCCAAGGAGACGCCATGGCGTTTCTGGAAAGCCTCCTTATACATGGATCGGATCTCCATGGCCCGGACCATATCGATTTCGTTGAAGGTGGTGAGCATGGCCGTGCGCTGCTTGGATTCCAGCAGCCGTTCGGCGATTCGCCTGCGAATGGGGGTCATGGGTTTGCGTTCTTCCATGGCCGCCGACGACGGTTCAGCGGCCGGAATGGGCAGCGCATCGGGAATACCGGCCGGCGCCTGCTCCAGGTAAAGCAGCACGTCACCTTTTCCGATCCGCCCGCCGGGACCAGTGCCCTGAATCTTGGACACATCAAGATGCTTTTCGGCAATCAACCGGCGTACCGACGGCGCCAGAGGGATGCCGTCAACAGGCGTGGCCGGTTCCGGTTCCGGTTTCGGCACGGCCGCCGGTTCCGGCGCTGCCGGTGCCACTACGGTATCGGCAGGTTCGAGAGCCCCCACCACGGCACCGATGGCCACGGTCTCTCCGGCAGCCACCAGGATCCTGAGGCGCCCGTCCGCCTCGGCCGCCACCTCCAGGGTCACTTTGTCCGTTTCGATAACAAACAAGGGCTCGTCCTTTGGAACGATGTCGCCATCTTGTTTGAACCACTCGGCCAGGACCGCTTCCTGGACCGACTCGCCAACATTGGGTATCTTGATTTCGATGGACATTCAGGCTCCTAATATTGGTGGTTGGATTGAAGAATGAAGGCATTCTGCCTTTTCTATCGCCGTTAAGATAATCAATTTGGTGAGGATAGAGGGAGGAAGCCGTATGGTAATACGGCGACGACCGATAACGCAGTCCAAAATCACTGTCGTCCGACCGCCGTTCTCTATCGTCGGTCCGCCGTCATCACCCCCCCATGCTCCCCGCCCGGTCATGGGGGCCGATGGCCCGGTCCACGATGCCGTCCTGCTCCATTTTGTAGATCTTGGGAAATCCCGTGGCCGGAGAGGCCGCGGCCTTCCGGCCGATATAGTCGAGGGGCTTTTTCAGCAGCGGTGCCAGTTTTAGCCGCATGAACTGCCAGGCACCCATGTTCTCCGGTTCCTCCTGCACCCAGGTCCACGCCGTAGCTTTTTGGTATCGGCCGATGACCGTCCCAAGGGCTTCGTCCGGGAACGGGTGAAGCAATTCCACCCGAATGATGGCTGTATCGGCGGCATTGAGCAGCTGTCGGCGGGTGATCAATTGGTAGTAAATCTTTCCGCTGCAAAAAATGACCTTTTTTACACGGGCAGTGGCCTCCGCATCATCCAGAACCGGTAAAAAGGTGCCATGGCTCAGCTCCTTCAAGGAGGAGACGGACATGGGGTGACGAAGCAAGCTCTTGGGCGTCATCAGGACAAGCGGCTTGCGATACGGGGCCTTGATCTGCCGTCGCAACAAGTGGAAGTACTGGGCCGGGGTGGTCAGGTTGGCCACCTGCATGTTGTCCTCGGCACACAACTGTAAAAAGCGCTCCAGCCGAGCGCTGGAGTGCTCGGGTCCCAGGCCTTCCCAGCCATGGGGAAGCAGCAGGGTCAAGCCGCAAAGCCGTTGCCATTTGGTCTGGCCGCCGGCGATGAACAGATCGATGACGCCCTGGGCGTTGTTAACGAAGTCGCCGAACTGGGCCTCCCACAGGGTCAGCACCTGGGGTCGGGTCACGGCATAGCCGTATTCGAAACCCAACACGCCGGCCTCGGCCAGCAGGCTGTTGTTGACATCAAAAGGTGCCTGCCCGTCGTTCAGGTGGTTCAACGGAATGTAAGACCGGCCCGTCTCGTACTCCCACAACACGCTGTGGCGCTGGCTGAAGGTGCCACGTCCCACGTCCTGGCCACTGAGCCGCACAGCGTGGCCCTCGGCGAGCAGGGACGCAAATGCCAAGGCTTCAGCCCCGGACCAGTCGATTCCTTCACCGTTGTTCACCGCTTCGCGCCGCTTGCTCAGCACGCCCTTAAGCCGGGGATGCAGGGTGAACCCATCCGGCATGGTCGCCAGTCGAGTCGCCAGGCGGTATAGTGTTTTCTTTCCCACCGCCGTTATTACCGGGTCGGGGCTATACACTCCGCCGATTGTGTCCCATTCCGGAAAAAATCGGGGTTCGGGGAAGAGGCAGGTGGAGCCATGGATTTTCTCATAGGCACTGTCGAGACCGTCATTGACGGCCTGGTCCATTTTCTCCACATCTGCTTGGGACAAAACTCCCTCGACCACCAGCTGGTCACCATACACCCGATTCAGCGGCGAATGCTGGCGGATACGCTGGTACATGGTGGGCTGGGTGAAATAGGGTTCATCCCCTTCGTTGTGGCCGTACCGGCGGTAACAGACCAGATCGATGACCACGTCTTTGCCGAACCGGTAGCGGTAGTCGACGGCCAGCCGGGCCACATGGATCACCGCCTCCGGATTTTCCCCATGGACGTGAAAGATGGGGACCATGAGCATTTTGGCCACGTCGGTGGAGTAGCGGGTGGAGCGGGCATCCTCGGGCAGGGTGGTGTACCCGATCTGGTTGTTGATGATCACATGGATGGTGCCACCGGTGCGGTAGCCTTTCAATTGGGACATGTTCAGGGTTTCGGCGACCACGCCCTGACCGGCAAAAGCGGCATCCCCATGCAACAGCATCGGCATCACCGCCGTCTCCCCATCATCAGCGAGGAGATCCTGCCGGGCCCGGGCCATGCCTTCCACCACCGGGTTTACCGCCTCCAGGTGGCTGGGATTGCTCACCATGTAGAGGGTCAACTCGCGGCCATCGGCCATATTGCGCCGGGTCAGGAAGCCGTTGTGATACTTGACATCCCCGGATCCCACCAGGTCCTGGGGATCGTAGCAGCTCTCGAATTCGGAGAAGATCTCCTCGGCCGGTTTTTCCAGGACGTTGCGCAGTACATTGAGCCGCCCCCGGTGGGCCATACCCAGGATGATTTCCCGGCATCCGGCGTCGGTGGCGCGCCGGCAAATTTCATCCAGCAGCGGGATCAGCGCTTCGCCACCCTCCAGGGAAAATCGGGTCACCCCCACGTATTTTTTATTGAGAAAGGCTTCGAACAGCGACGCCGCCGTCAGCTTTCTCAGTAAGTCGGTGCGCGTGACTGCCGACAAGTCGGCCCGGTTTTGCACCGGCTCCATTCGTTCCTGAAGCCATCGGCGCTCGTCGGGATCCTGAAGGTGCATGTATTCCACGCCGATGCTGCGGCAATAAGTCTGTTTCAATTGTCCCAGTATCGCCTTCAACGGTGCCGAGGTCTGCGCGATCAAATCCGGTGCGGCAAATACGCGGTCCAGGTCCGACACATCCAGGCCAAAGGCATCCAGATCCAGAAGCGGGTGAGCGGTGGGACAATCGGACAAGGGGTCCATGCAGGCCAGCAGGTGACCGATGTCACGGTAGCGGTAGATCAGCGCCCCTACCCCGGCCTGGCGCAGGGCCTGCTCCGGGTCGGCATCTGCCGGGGATACCGGACCGACCGATCCGGCTGATCCGACGGTACCGGCCAGTTCGAACCCCTTGAAAAAGAACCGCCAGTTATCCGAAAGAGAGGAAGGATCGGATCTCCATCTACGGTATTGGGCGTCTATGAAGTTGGCGCTCAAGGTTTCGGACAGATTCATCTTCCAGAGCCTCCTATGGGCGGTATCATTGTTGTCGGTGCGGGTGGTGTTGCGGTCATAACCATACTAACAAGATGCATGCCATGACCGTCAAGGTAAAAATCGGCAGCGGAACCGATTGAAGAAGAACTTAAGCCCTTTTTGAACCTTATGGGAAAATATTTTGGGAGAGAAGACATTGCCGGTCACACGTTTGTCGATCTCATTGAGCCCCAGTATGGAAGGAACGGCCGCCGAAGATCCGGTGGCAATCACCCAGGTTTTGGCACCCAGTTGCGCCGTTCCCGATGCTACGGTGAGACCTGCCGCACCGCCACCGATGATGCCGATATCGTAGTCGTTATCTGCCATAGCCATCTCCTTATCGTCCATCTAATTTTAGATTGCTCTTACTCTTTCCCAGGCCACTCCACACCGGTTTGCTCGTCGACCACATAGCAAAACCGGTTCCATTCGAATTCCCGATGGCTGAAGGGACAACGAAGTTTGACCTTACGGTCCGTAACGGCCACCACTTCCCAATCCCCCTTGCGAGGTCCTTCCTGGATATTGATTTTTCGCCCCACCCTGAAAGGATAGGTGTTGAAAACGGTTACGTCATGGGTTGCCATGATTACCTCCAAAATAAGAATTTGGAACCGGACAGCAAGATGCCATTTCCGGACGGGCTATTGGATTTTATTGAATTTATCATGCCACGCGCAGGCATTGCAATAGGTCTCCGTGCCATCGCCGACCTCCGGGCATTCGTCATCATCCAAATCGTCCTGGAAACAAATCTCACCCTCCCGGCACTCGAATTCGTAGATGTCATATTCATCATCGGGGTTTTTAACATAGAATTTTTTGCAGCCGCAAACCGGGCATTTGGATTGGGTCATTTTCAATACACCTCTATTTATTTTCGTCGGCGGCATCACACAACATCCGGCGCAGCCGTTCGCTTAAAAAGACAATGGATTCGATGTCCAGGTGGTCAACGACGGTTTCGTCGAAGAGCAGCTTGGCGGAAGCACCGAACCCGTCTACCGGGTCTTCGTCCCAGAAGAGCAGCATGACCGGCACCCGAGGCAGCGTCCGGAAATAAAAGGCGGCATCGGCGCTGTTTTCCCCTCCGGTCACGTCTTCTCCACCGAGTCCTGTTGCGGATGCGATCAATTCTTCTATTCGGCCGTGGAACCGGTTCACCAAAGGGGCCTCTACCTGTCCGGCCATGGTCTTGACCTTGGACACGGTGTTGGGAAATTCTTCGAAGCCTCTCCACTTCCCCGTGGGCGTTCGGGTTCCACCCTGGGCCAGGTGATTATAAATGAATACCTTTTCCCAACGGGTCAGTGCCACCCCATCCATACGCTCGATATCATCCGTGCCGATGATAATGTAGTCTGTAAAATAGGGCAGTTTGAGGGCCGGGCCGGCATCCTTTTCAACCAGAACCCCACCGATTCGATCGGGCAGGTCCGCCAGATTCATGGAAGTAGAGCGCTCCATGGCCCATTTCAGGGCGTCTTCGGCAAGATCCCGTTTGGTCCATTTGCCCTGCGCATACTGAACGCCCAACTCCGCATTGCATCGTTCGACGACATCCGCTGTCAGATACGGACAACCATCCAGCGGGTGCTTGTCGGAGACCACCATCCCGGCAAAGGCAATACAGGTGGGAAAACCGCAATCGCCGCAATTGGTTTTGGGCAGCACATCGCGGTACAGGTCGACGACGGAAAGAGCCATCGCCTACCAGACCTCGGGATAGCCGATATCGATGAAAGCGGATTCCATCTTCAGCTTGTGGTCCCGCTCCATGGCCGCCAGATCAAAAAAGACCCGCCTCTTGTCGGCATCATCGCACATCTCGGCCATTTCGGTGTACTGCTTCATGGCCGCTTCCTCTTTTTTCATGGCCAGGGCAAAGGCATCGGCCGGACGCATGTCCATGGAAAGTTCCGGCTCGTCCATGGTTTCGGCCACCTTGTAATCCCGCGATTCGGAAAAATAACGGTCCATGGTGTTGCCGGTGTAGATCGTGGTCAGGATATCCCGATGTTTCTTCTCCTCCTCTGCCAGGGAGGCAAAGAGCTTTTTCAGGTGCGGGTCCTTGAGCGTGGCGGCTGCATCGTCATAGAACCTTCCGGCTTCAACCTCGTTGGCGATGGCCTGCGTGATGATATCCTTGTACTCACTCAAGTTCATAGTGTCCTCCGGTCGGTTGAGAAGAAGATTTGAAAAAAGAAGGGCAACGGCCCTCCGGTCAGTCAATCGTTTCTTTCGTTTCATCGATAACAAAATATGATTGCAAGCCGTATGCCATCTAAAAAACGATGGCGGAACCGGTTCGTTTTGTGTATAATCACGTTTACCTTACCGTTCCGCTTAAGAAACCCAGCAATGTTGGAGGACAAATATGAACTGGCGACAATTCCTGACCCCCGTGCAATCCATCGATACGAACCAGGCCAAGGCCTACCTCGAAGGCAAGCAGGTGAACGACTTGACCATTCTGGACGTACGCCAGCCCAAAGAGTACGAGGCCGGCCACATTCCCGGAGCCGTCCTCACCCCGCTGCCGGAGATTACCGACCACATGCACCGCATCGACCGAAGCAAACCGGTCATGGTTTACTGTGCCTCCGGGGGCCGCAGCCGGATGGCGGCGCAGTTGCTTTCCGGACAGGGATTCAGCAACGTCATCAACGTGGCCGGCGGCTTCAACGCCTGGACCAATGAAGTGGCGTTTTTGGGCGAAGAGAAGGGACTGGCGCTTTTCGACGGCGTCACCTCGGTAGAAAATGCCTTGGCCGTAGCTTACTCCCTGGAGGAAGGGTTGAAGGAGTTTTACGATTCCATGGCCAGCCGGGTGGATAGTGCCCCGGCGAGACAACTGTTTCACCAACTGTCTCAAATTGAAGTGAAACATCAGGACCGGATTCTGGCACAATACGCCGAGATCACCGGAGAGCCGGTCAACCGTGACACTTTTGAAGCCCAACAGGTACCGGCGGTACTGGAAGGTGGACTGAGCACCGAAGAGTACGCCAACCTTCTCATGCCCGCTTACGACACATTGCCGGATATCATTGAATTGGCAATGTCCATCGAAGCCCAAGCCCTGGATCTCTACCTGAGGGCATCGCAGAAAGCGCGAAACGAGGCGGGCAAGAAGGCCTTGATTCAGATTGCCGACGAGGAGAAGACCCACCTGGCACGGTTAGGTGAGCTGATGGAGGAGGTCCTGAATTAACGCTATTTTTCATTCAAGATGAAACTCCGGCGGCAAGGAGGAGGCGACATGCAAAAACGACTGGTGCTCATCGGTGGCGGCCATGCCCACATGGTCACGCTGGCCAACCTGGGTAAAATCATCGAAAAAGGACACACCGTCACCGTCATCGGCCCGTCGGCACATCACTACTACTCGGGCATGGGGCCGGGCATGCTCTCCGGCACTTACCGGCCCGAACAGATTCGCTTCGCCACCCGGCACGTGGTCGAAATGCAGGGGGGCACTTTCCTGCCCGGCAAGGCGGCCACGATCGATCCTGAAAAGCGGGTCGTTACACTGGAAAACGGGGAGGTGGTGCCCTACGACGTACTCTCCTGCAACGCAGGCAGTCATGTTCCCCAACCGACCATTGACGGAAATCTTGAGGATATCTTTTCCGTCAAACCCATCGAACACCTCATGCAGGCCAAAAGTCGCCTCGTCGACCATTTCAGCCGTCACGCCCCGAAGGTGGTCATCGTGGGCGGCGGCCCCTCTTCGGCAGAGGTGGCCGGCAACGTCTGGCAACTGGCCACCACCACCGGCAGGCAGATGCCGCGCATCACCATCTGCGCCGGCAAGGTCTTCATGTCCCGCTTTCCCATACCGATCCGCCGGAGGATCACGGGCACCTTGAGCCGGCGCAGAATCACCATCCACGAGGGTGGCTACGTAAAATCCGTATCTTCGTCAACGGTCAATCTGGATAACGGCGACACCCTGCCAGCAGATTTCATCTTCCTGGCCCTGGGCGTCAAGCCATCGGTCATTTTTGCGGATTCCGGCATCGCCACGGGACCCGACGGCGGCCTGCGGGTCAACCGTTTTTTGCAGAGCACCCAATATCCCGACATTTTCGGCGGCGGCGATTGCATTTTTTTCCAGGACCGGCCTCTGGACAAGGTGGGGGTCTATGCCGTTCGCCAAAATCCGGTTTTGTATCACAACATCGTGGCACGACTGGACGGCAACGACCCGATGCCCTTTGACCCCGGTGGTGACTATCTGCTGATCTTCAACCTGGGCGGCGGGATCGGCGTCCTGAAAAAACGCCGGCTGGTATTCGGCGGCCGTCCGGCATTCATCATCAAGGATTACATCGACCGGAAGTTCATGAAAAAATTCCAGGCCATTGAGTAGGCATCGGATATCTTCAGTTCCGGATTCGTGTGGTCCGGCTGGTGCCTTCAACGAACCACAAAATAGGCTCGCAATTGTGAAGTGATGACCCCTGATTCTAACCATGAAAGCGCAACCCATCGGGCGGAAGCCGCCATCGCCATGCTGTCCCCCCTACCCTATGCCGCCGATCCGCTGCCGGGTATCGGCGGCACGATCAAAGCCGCCCCTGACCACTTTGTGGTCGAAGAGATCCTGCCCTATGCCGCCGGCGGTGAGGGTGAGCATGTCTACATCACCTTTCGTCGTGCCGGCTGGAACACCGCCGATGCTGCTCGCATCATGCAAAAACGCCTGGGCCTAGCCCACTCGGATGTGGGCTGGGGCGGGCGCAAAGACAAGAGGGCGGTGGTCGTGCAAACCCTGTCTTTTCGCTGCGGCGTCAAGCACCCGCTGACCCGAGTTGAAAACGCATTGGCCGACCTTCCCTTTGAGATTCTGGCCATCGACCGCCATCGCAACAAGATCAAAACCGGCCACGTGGCCGCCAACCGCTTCACCGTCGTGGTCAGCCGGCCCGAACCCGATGCACTGCCTCGGGCAATGGCCATCGCCGACCGGCTGAAGCAAACCGGCGTGCCCAACTTCTACGGTCCCCAGCGATTCGGCCACGGAATGCTTAACATCCACCGGGGATTTTCCCTTTTCTCACCCACAAAAAAGGGACGTGGGGAGAGGTTCATGGTGTCGGTGGTCCAGTCGGCCCTGTTCAACATCTGGCTCAAACAGCGCATGGAGGCCGGCGATTACCAGCGGCTTTTGGCCGGCGACATCGTCAAGAAGACCGACACGGGAGGCATGTTCATCGTCGAGGAGCCGACAATCGAGGAGCAACGCTTCGCTGCCGGAGAAATCGTCGCCACCGGCCCCATTTACGGATTCAAGATGAAACCGGCCATGGATGCCGCCGGTGAAAGGGAGGCGTCCCTTCTCGAGAAATTCAGTCTCACCCTGGAAGATTTCCGACGGCTGCGTTCACCGGGATCACGGCGGGAAGCCATCCTGATTCTGATGGATCTGGAGGTATCTGAAGTAGACGACGGCCTCTGCTTTTCCTTTACACTTCCGTCCGGGGCTTACGCCACCACGGTTCTACGTGAATTCACCAAACCGTATCGGCGATCCGGCCCATCCGCAGAGACCTCTACCACCAGACCCTAACCTGCATCGAGATCATCGAGGATAACGGCGAAATGGTATATTCGACGAAACACCGTCACTTGGCCTTTATCATTCTGTTTCTTCTTTATCGATCCGATGGAGTAAAATGTTTATCTCAGAAAGAATATCGGCGGTAGTTGGCCTTTCGGCGGTTATGGTAGTAATATTTTCTACTCGGGTTCTCGGCCTCACCGGTGCGCCGGTGGACAGTATGGCGAACCAACGGCAGCAAATGGTGACCCATCAGCTGCGCGGCCGGAATATCGTGGATGCCCGTGTGTTAAGCGCCATGAAAACCGTGCCCCGCCATCTGTTCGTACCAAAATACCTGCGGCACCTGGCCTACCGGGACACCCCGTTGCCCATCGGCCATGGGCAGACTATTTCCCAGCCCTATATCGTGGCCCTGATGTCTCAGTTGCTGTCCATAGAACCCGGCCGGCGAATACTGGAAATCGGCACCGGCTCCGGTTACCAGGCAGCAGTGCTTGCCGAAATGGGCGTTCAGGTCTTCAGTGTCGAGATCGTTCCCGAACTGGGCCACAGGGCTATAAAAACACTCCGGCCCTTGGGATACAAAAACATCCGGGTAAAAATCGGCGACGGCTACCAGGGTTGGGGTGAGCATGCGCCCTTTGACGCCATCATCGTCACCTGCGCGCCGACCGGCATCCCGGAACCGCTCAAAGACCAACTCACCGAAGGGGGCCGCATGGTCATTCCCGTGGGAGAAGCAGGGCAGCAACAGTTGCTCTTGTTGACCAAACAGCACGGCGACGTCAAACGGAAAAAAATCGTGGATGTGCGTTTTGTGCCCATGATAGACAGGCGGGGGAAGACCTATTGATGGCGGCACAAAATGGCATGGGTGCTTTCGATGGACATACCGGGTGATTGAAGACCTCCCACCCGATGCCGCATTCGCCAAGAAGGAGGCAAGCGGGATCAAGTGCTCCATGTACCGGAAAGCGGACATCCCGCCAATTCAATCTTTTCCTTCAAGGTCTTCATGTTGAAGGGCTTCAACAACAGCCCATCCATGACATTGGCCCCTTCAAGCCGATCCGTCATATCTCCTTCGCCGTGGCCGCTCAAGATGATGACCTTGGTTCCGGTATACTCCTTTTTAATCTTATCGGCCAGTTGGTCGCCGTCGGACGACGGCATGTTGGGGTTGGTAATCACCAAATCGTAACGGGTCTTTTTCAAGAAACCGAGGGCATCCACCGCATTCATGGCGGTAGTGGGGTAAAGGCCCAGGCACACCGCCATTCTGTATAGTAGTTTCAAGGTGCCCAGTTTGTCGTCAGCGATCAGGATTCGCCTGGTATCGGAAGCAAGCCTTAACCCATTTTTCGACTGCTCGGGGTGACCGTTCGTCGATGGATACAAAATTTCAGGCGATACCGGTGAGCGCGTATCGGACAACGGCTCTGATCGTTGGATGGTCATCGTCGGCATGAAAAACCTCCTTTTCTATCGGTTCTGGAATTTTAATGACGGTTCGGCGTTGGGTCGCACCACCTGAACAAATGGTCACCGGATAACTATTTGAGGTATCATCCGTTTTTACGCGGGGTGCGGGCAGATTTCTTTCTGCAGGTGAAACTGCTCTCGGATGTTGGAAAAATAAGCTTGGCGTCAGCTATCGGAAAAAACACCCGGACAATGAGGAATGCTTAATGAATTCTCATGATGCAACAGATAGGCAGCCGCAACAATCCGCAAAACTGCCTAATTTCCGGACGGACCATAGGTAATTTTACCCATGTCGGCAAAGGGTGCGGGCGGATTGCCATTGGCTGGAGAGACACCAATAACGGTGCAACGATGGAAAATGGCACCGGGTCCGAAGACCTCTTGAGGTTGCGTGTGGATCGGATCTTGAAGGGTTTATGAACGGAACAACGTTACCGTCACCCGCGTGCCTTCCCCCCGGGAGCTGACCAGATCGATGGTTCCCCCATGGGAATCGACAATGGCCTTGCACAAACTCATTCCCAGCCCATAGCCGCCGGTCTTGCGGCTGCGCGAAATGTCCGGCCGGAAGAAGGGTTCAAACAGATGGGACAATGCCGAAGCGGGGATCCCCTCTCCCCGATCCTCGACGACAATGGCAAGGCAATCCGGGTTTTCAACCATGGATACCGACACCGCCGGCCCATCTTCGGGGGTATGCTTCAACCCATTGTCAAGAAGATTGCGCCAAACGATTTTCATCTTCTCCGGATCTGCCTGAACCGGTTCATCAACCAGCGGCCCCAGGACAATGCCCGGCAGGCGATCCTTGATATCCGAGGCCAAGGAGCGGATCAGCTCGCCCATACTGACGGGTTTCAGGTTCAATGAGGCGGCAGCATGCCGCATGCGGGCCGATTCCAGCAAGGTGGTCACCATGGTTTCCATCTCGGCCACATCGCTGCTCAGGGATTCTCGGAGGTCGGCATCGTCGAGAAATTCCAGCTGCACTTTGAGGCGGGTGATCGGGGAACGCAATTCGTTGCTCACATCCAGCAACAATTGCTCCTTGCTGTGCAGCAACCCGCCAGCCGTTTGGTCATGGCGTTGAAGGCCAGGGCCAGATCACGCAGTTCACCGCGCCCGGTTTCGGGTATGCGGTGATCGAGCCGCCCGGCACCCACCTCATCTACGCCGGTCTTGAGGGTGTACAGGGGATTGAGAATTTTGCGGATGTAGAAATAGGCTGCCCCCAGAATCGTTAGCGTACCGGCTGCCATGGCTGCCAGGATCCAGATGGCCTGCGCCCCATGATGCACGTCCCGGGCAGAAATGAAGGTCAGTTGACCGCCGCGGTGGGTGAGGCAAATGAAGTGATGGCCTTTGAAACTGCCTATACTCAGGCCTGATGCATGATGGTACACCCACGCCCGGTCCAGATTGAAAAACCGAGGCAAGGGGCCGGTCTGCCACGTGTGATCGGGATGGTCGAAGCGGATCACCATGCCTGTGCGCCGGGCGATCTCCCGCGCCCGCTTTTCCTCCGGCGGATCTCCCAGATCCGTCACCAGGTATTCGGTATAAAGAAGCAGTTTCCGCTTGAAGGCACTTTCACTGTGGAAACGGATGATAATGAAGCCGACAATCACGATAAAGGTAATGGCCATGCCGGCGGCCAATGTGGCCAGCAGCAGCCGGGTGAACACGGAACGAAACAACCGCTTAATGCGAAACGTCTTCATCGACCGACTCCCGGGCCACGAAGGTATATCCGGTTCCCCACACCGTTTTGATAAACCGCGGGTGCTTGGGATCATCACCCAGCTTCTGACGCAGCCGACTCATGGTGACGTCCACCACCCGGTTGAAGCATTCGCTGTCGATACCGCGAAGGGTTTGCATGATCTCGTCTCTGTCAAGAACCTTTCCGGCATGCCGGACCAGCAGATCCAGGGCGGCAAATTCACTGGTGGTCAGGTCCACTTCCCGATCGACCATCAACACCTGTCGGCGATGAAAATCGATGGTCAAGGATCCGAAGCGCCTGCGGCGATCCGTACCGGCGTGCCGGACCCGACGCAGTACCGCCTGCATGCGGGCCAACAGTTCGCGGGGCTCGAAGGGTTTGGGCAGATAATCGTCGGCACCCAATTCCAGACCCACTACCTTGTCCATCACATCCCCCCTGGCGGTGAGCATGATGATGGGCACACCACTGGATTCACGGATGCGTCTGCAGACATCGAAACCGCTCATGCCGGGAAGCATGACATCGAGGATAATCAAATCCAGCGCCAAGGTTCAGACCTTTTTTAGACCCGCATCGGCGTCGGTCCCCGAATAAACGGTAAACCCATAGTCCTTTAAAAACCGCTTGAGCAGGCGGTTGAGTTTTTCGTCGTCGTCAATGATAAGGGCTCGCGCAAAAATAACTTCACATTTTCGCATCTCAGCTTCAGCCCATCTTTGGCTGATACCTCACTCTCAAAAGCCTCGAAATAGCTTGCTATTCCTGTGGTTTTGCTCTCNNTCTGCGAAGTTATTTTTTCGCGAACCCTAAGAACCGTCCGGGGCATGTGTCTTCCTTTTTGTGCGGGTTCATATCGAAAGTTCATCAATTCATGCGAGCTCGGAACCCCGGGAGGAAAATCAACGCATACCGATTCGGCAACCGCCGGACGAATGCTCCTCAATACGCGTAGCAATCTCCTCGCGCTGCTCCGGCGTTAACGTCGCGTGGAAGGCGATCAACTGCTCTGCCGAAAAATTGGCCAGTTCACGCATCTTGGCCATTTTATCCGTGATCATTTGATCGACAACCTTCTCATCGATGGACTCCTGACGCACCAGGTCGGCCAGTTCCAGGCGACAGGTTTCACGGTCAGCGCACATGGTTTTGGCTTTCTCGGCAATCTCCTGGGCGATCTTCTCCAGGTCGGCCTTCTGGGACTCCGTCAGATCCAACCGCGAGGCGATGCGGTCGGTCGCCGCACTCAAATCGAACTCGTCGAAGCCGCCGTGATGGAATCCGCGTTTACAGGCGGCCACACCGCCGATGAGAAATAGTGCTGACAGCGTAACCACAATTGCAATGAGAACATTTTTTTTCTTCATGATCGTCTCCTTTGGGTTGATGTTTCACGACTATTCGGCAATACCGACCCCACTGTTCAAAATGACTATATTCCCTTGACGAGCAAGATGCTTTTCAAAAGCGTGTCATTTTGTAACAAATTGTCCCATGAAGGAGGCAAAAAATGAGAACCATAATCTGCATCGGCGACAGCCTTCGGTTTGTCTTCGATCACGCATCACTGTAAGAGGTATCACCGGTTTCGCTGATATTCGTTTTCGTGGGTTTTATTGTTTCCAAGACCCTCAACCACATCCCTTTTTATATCGATTCCGTATTTGCGCATGCGATTCCAGACAGTGACGCGGTTTACGCCCAACATCTTGGCGGCCCGGGTCTGATTTCCACCGGTATCTTTAAGCGCCTCCAATAAAAGCTGTTTTTCTCTGTTATCTTTAACCTTCAACGACGAATATTTTCCAGTTTCCGATTGGATATGTTCCATCAGCTGGGGGGGCAGATGATCGCAGTTGATCGGTCCGCTTTCAGCGATGGTAAACACGTAGTGCATGATGCCTTTCAGTTCTCTTACATTGCCGGGCCAATGATATTCCACCAATGCATTCATCGCCTCCCGTTGAATGCCACGGATGTTTTTCTGGGTCTTAGTATTGAGCCGCCGCATGAAGGTCTCAACCAACAAGGGTAAATCTTCTTTCCTTTGGCGTAGCGGCGGCAAATGGATGGGGATCACGTTAATTCGAAAATAAAGGTCTTCTCGGAACTGGTTCTGAGAGATCAACCCGATCAAGTTCTTGTTGGTGGCCGTGATGATGCGCACATCGACCGAAATGGGATGATCGTCGCCGACATGCTCGAATTGTTTCGTCTCCAAAGCCCGCAGAAGTTTGATCTGAATGGATAGGGGCGTGTCGCCGATCTCATCCAAAAAAAGATCGCCGCCGTGTGCGGCTTCAAAGCGCCCTTTCCGATCCCGTAAGGCGCCGGTAAACGCCCCCTTGACATGCCCGAACAACTCACTTTCAAGCAGTGATTCGTTCAATGCCGCACAATTGACCTGGATGTAGGGGCCGTTTTTTCGATGCCCTTTCTCGTGAATCGCCTGTGCTACCAGCTCTTTGCCTGTTCCGCTTTCGCCGAGAATGATGACCGGTGCATCGCTCATGGCGGCCTTTTCAATGATCCCATACACCTTTTTCATCGCTTTGGAAGTGCCGATCAAACCACAATATCCATCGGTTTCATCGAGTTGCTGGGTCAACAGTTCCACTTTTTTGTCCAAGCGATCGATTTCGCTGATATCGGTGAGCGTTTCAACAGCGCCCAGCTGATTGCCATCCTCATCGTACAACACCGATGCATTTTTCAGGGCCAGTATGCGTTCACCATTTTTTCCTACGATTTCGCAACGGCACCTGCGGACATCTTCGGAATTTGGTTCGAACAGTTTGCACCAACCGGCGCGTTTTCCGTTCATAATCAATTCACAGGCGTTGCACTGCAGCAAGGTGCACGGTTGTCCGGTAGCTTCGGCGGCCGAATAGCCGGTCAGCTCCTCAAAAGACCGGTTGACCCATAGGATCACCCCCTCATTGCTGATAATGAGCAAGCCTTCATTCATGGTATCGACAACCCGCCCCCAATACTGGTCGGTAACGATTTTTTTCATGGGTGGATCTCTCCTCATCACATTCGGATGACCATACCCAATAATCAATAGGCATCATCAGAAACTATTAAAATTTTTAACACGTGTATAGTTAACATTTAAACGGTTACGCGGGCAACCCAATTCTTAATTTTAAAATATTTCAGAATTAACAGTATGTTATAACGTTGTTTAACCGGAAGCATATTGGCATGAGTCTTGTTTAACTGTTTGGATTCATAGCAGGTGAAAACAATTCACTCATCCAACGGCTAGTGGAGGGGATGAGAAAAAAAACCAAAATAGACCTCATCGACGTACCATGGCCCGTGAATCTTTTAAAATGCCACCGGTATACGGGTGAGATGCAGCCGGGTGACGAGATGGTCATCATAGTAAAGGGCGAAGATGTGAAAGACAGCTTGCTTTTAATATTGCATGCGATGCCCGAGCTTAGCTTCGGTGTCTCTGCCATCGGGTCTGGTTATGCAATCGATATCACAAAAAACAGATCCCGCATTTCCACCAAAGAAAGCGACTTTACCGGCGGAAAATGAAATCGCGCCCGTATTGCCGGGTGACAGGAGACCATATGAAATTGAATCGGCGAAAATTTCTCAAAGTATGCGGGGCCGGCGGGGCGGCCCTGGCCAGCCGGCGGCATTCAGCCGAGGCGGCACCACGCCAGCCGGACCCCGGCCAGGCCTACGGCTGCCTGGTGGATACGACCTTATGTGTGGGATGCCGCAAGTGCGAACAGGTCTGCAACCAACAGCATAGTCTTCCGGCACCGGAAGCATCATTCGAAGAGTTGACCGTTCTCGAAAATGAACGGCGTATGAATGAAACCACCTATACCGTGGTTAACAAATACTATCCAAAAAATATCGGAACCCTCACCTGGCGGCAACGGCCCACCTTCGTAAAATTCCAGTGCATGCACTGTAACGATCCATCCTGTGTATCGGCCTGTATCGTCGGCGCCCTGACCAAACAGGATAACGGGGCCGTGATCTACGATGCCGAAAAATGCATCGGCTGCCGCTATTGCATGGTTGCCTGCCCCTTCCAGGTGCCGGCCTATGAGTACGGTGAGGCCTTGGCTCCCCAGGTGCGCAAGTGCACCTTCTGCTTCGAATATATCCAAAACGGTGGTCTGCCCGCCTGTGCCCAGGTTTGTCCCCGTGAGGTCATGACCTTCGGCAAGAAGGCGGAACTTCTCGATCTGGCCCGCTGGAAGATGAAAAACAACCCCGGCAAATATGTCGATCACATTTACGGAGAGCACGAGGTCGGCGGTACGTCATGGCTCTATCTGGCTTCCGAACCGTTCGAATCCATCGGTTTTCCAAAACTCGGCGCCAAGGCCCCACCGCGGTTGACCGAAGCCATTCAGCACGGACTTTTCCAGTATTTTGCCGCCCCCATCGGGCTCTACGCGATCCTGGGCGGCATCATGTGGTTCACCGGATTTTTGAATGACAAGGAGAACGACACCGATGCGGGCACATCAGATAAAGGAGATATCCAATGAGCAGCCATGAAGCGGCAGCGCCGGTTGAAGAAAAATTCCTCACGCCGGGGGTCATGGTAATGGTTGCGCTGATGGGCATCGGGGCCGCTTTTACGCTCGTACGATTTCTCTACGGCATCGGTACGGTTTCCAACCTGAACAACCAGTATCCCTGGGGCATCTGGATCGGCATCGATGTGGCCTCGGGTGTGGCCCTGGCCGCCGGGGGGTTCACCACCGGTGCCATCGCCTACGTATTCAACCGGGAGCAATACCATGCGGTCATCCGCCCCGCGCTGCTGACGGCCATGCTGGGCTATACTTTTGTGGTTTTCGGCCTTCTGATTGACATCGGCCGCTACTGGAATATCACCAGCCCCATCTTCAACCACAATGGCAATTCGGTTCTTTTCGAAGTGGCCATGTGCGTCATGATCTACCTGCACGTACTCTATATTGAATTTATCCCCATCGTGGTGGAACGCTTCAAGGGGCGGGTAAGACTGCCCGGGCCGTTTGCAGGTTTAAACGATGGTGTCGAAAAGCTTTTGGACGTGGCCGACAAAATCCTGGGAAAAATCATGTTCGTTTTCATTATCGCCGGTATCGTGCTCTCCTGCCTGCATCAGTCCAGCCTGGGATCACTCATGCTCATCGCACCCTACAAGGTGCACCCACTCTGGTATACCCCCATTCTGCCACTGCTGTTTTTGTTGTCCGCCTTTGCGGCCGGCTATCCCATGGTCACCTTTGAGTCCATCATCGTGGCCAAGTCCTTTAACCGCCAACCGGAGATGGAAATATTGACTCCCCTGGCCAAGTTCATGCCACTGCTCATGGGGACCTATCTGGTGGTCAAGCTCG
>DEIP01000083.1 GCA_002352605.1 Desulfobacteraceae bacterium UBA2771
CAACCTTTTACCAACCGGCGTAACAGTCATTGATCCGGAGGCATTAACGGATGAAGTGGAGACCCTGACGTCCGATGAAGCGCCGGATCCCGACCGGCCCTGGGTTCACCTGTTCACCGGCGGATCCACCGGTGCCCCGCAACTCTGGTCCAAAACACCCCGCAACCTGCTGGGCGAAGTGGACTATCTGGTCAAGCTTTTTGAGATCGGCAGCGACGACCGCATTCTCTCCTCCGTCCCGGCCCTGCACATTTACGGGCTGCTCTATTCGCTGCTGGTGCCCCTGGCGGCATCGGCCCGGGTGGTCGCGGGCACCCCGTCCTTTCCTGAAGAGATTAAACAGAAGATGGCCGACACATCACCCACCATATTCGTGAGCGTTCCGGTCCACTATCGGGCACTCAGGGAAAACCCGCCGAACAGGGGTTCCCTGCGGCTGGCCTTTTCCTCGGCCGGTCGCCTGGCCGAAGCAGACGACACGGCATTTTCCAAGGCAACGGGCGTGGACCTGGTAGAGATTTACGGCGCTACGGAAACCGGCGGTATCGCCACTCGCTGCCGGTCAAAAGGAGTGCGATCCCTCACGCCATACAACTGCATCCAGTGGCGGGTGGCCGCCGACAGCCTGGACATCCGCTCCTCCTTTCTGTCCGCAGAACTGCCGGTGCGCAACAGCGGGTGGTTTACGGTAGCGGACCGGGTCAAAGCCCATGGCAGGGACGGATTTGTGGTCACCGGACGTGCGGACCATATCGTCAAAGTAGGCGGCAACCGGGTAGATCTGGAAAAGGTCCGCCAGGCCATCGTTGGCGTCGACGGCGTCGACGATGCCCTGGTATTGGCCAATCCCGTGGACAGCGGCCGGAAACTGCAGATCGATGCTCTGGTGGTGGGCAGCAATTCCGCCGCCGGGGTTACCGCCGCGCTGGACAAGGTTTTGGAACCCCATGAAAAACCCCGCCGGATGCGCATGGTCAATCATATCCCCATGACGGCCACGGGAAAGATCGATCGCCGTGCCATCGAGAAGATCACCGGGCGCCGGCCGGACTGAACGGACCCCCGCCGGACGAACGCCACGAGTCTATCCATATGACGCTGATCGTATTCACGCTTGGGGTCGTTTCCAGCCGGCACAACCGAAGAGATCGATGGTCGTTGCGCAGGGCATCAAGGTGGCGGGGCGTGGGGGCGATTGCTACAAGGTTTTTAATTTTTCGATAAAGTCCCCCAATCGTTGCGTGAACTGTTCCTCCAGTTTTTCAAATTCAATGCCCAAAACGATCTTAAATTCATCGATATTGGTATTGCGCACCTTTCCTTTCAGCTGATCCTGGTCGGCATAACCGGACAGGGAGAGAGATAAGGAAAGATCAATATCGGTTAAAACGCTGACTTGATAGAGTTTAAAGGTTGCCGGTATTTTAACAATAAATTGGCAGCCATGATGACTGATGTCGTTGACCAATCCTTTAAACGCCTTTTGCTGGATGCTGGCGGTTGCAGGAATGCTGCAATTGATTCGATCCTCCCGTCGCAATGGATAGATTTCGTAGGCTTGGGGATAAGATAAAAAAACCAATGCAAATTTTTTCAGATAATGAAGGACGGAAGATTCGAATTTATAGGTATTTCCCGAAAACATATAGTTTACCCACAGGGGCTGCCCCTCCGCCAGGGTGCTGCCGTCAAAATTCGGCGGCAAACGAACCATCATATAGCTCAGCGCCTCGGATCCCACAACCACGCCCTCTACTTCCCCTTGATCATCGCCAAATCGGAGGGATGTTGTACTTCCCACGGGTGGATGGGTGATTTTTTCCTGATGACGGATGGGGGTTATCACTGTTTTGGACATCTCATTTCTCCTGAATACTCACATACGGACCTTGGGTTCGCGGCACGTCGCCAGAATGTTTGCGTCTTCCACAAAGGCCGGTTGAAAATGATGAGAAATAAATGACAAGCACTTGCTTTTTCCCGGGGCGAATATAGCGGATTGGTCCTTGTGTGTCAATAGTCTCGTCAAAACAGCATGTTGTATAGCGACAACCGGATTTCCACCGTCATATTGGCAACTTGATTTTACCCAACCACCGCCGTACATTTGATCTCCACACACCCGCCCTTGGGCAGCGCACTGACCTCGATGGCGGCACGAGCCGGTTTGTGTGCCGAAAAGTACTCGGCATAGATCAGGTTGAAGTCCGCAAAATTGCCCATATCGGTGAGAAAAACCTCCACGGCGGTGGTCTTTTCCAAGCTGCTGCCGGCAGCCATCAAAATCTGCTTCACGTTTTCCAGAGCCTGGCGGGACTGACTCTCCAGGTCATCCCCCACCAGGTCGCCGGTGGCCGGATCCATGCCCAGCTGACCGCTGACAAAAACGAAGGGCGGAGCAATCACCGCCTGGGAGTACGGCCCGATGGCCGCGGGAGCATTGTCGGTTTGAACCGTTTCCAAAGTCATCATGAGGATCCTTTCATCAATAGCATTATCCGACCATAATGGATTGCAGCGATCCATCGGTATTTTGGTATGTGCACTAACGCTGTAGAAAAAAATCGGTGAAGCCAGCGTCAACCCATTCGTGCGCTGCAACAGGGTCTGTATATCTCCATCATCATCCTTGATTATACATCTACCGGCATCCTTGCAGCCATATATTTCAAGGCATGGCAATACCTACCATTTACGATCAGGAAAAATCAATCGATGATCAGGCACCTGGTGTATGGCCCGACCTGTAGGTTGGGTGTTTGTTTTTTCCTACATGATTTTTCCGGCCGACAATTCAGTAATCGTTTGGATGAAAATCCATTGACATCGGCCATGCTTTTGAGTCTACTAACCGCCGCGAACCAAACTGTTCGTCCTACCGGAGAAGATCCATGGGCAACCAATTTATGGGCAGACAACCTCTTGAATCGGCCGGGCGGAGGTTCCCGGAAAGCAAACTTCCCCAAAAGTATTTGCAGCACCCGCTCCTTCGGGCGCTGTTCATCCTATGCCTGCTGACCCTCATTTCGGCTCCGGGTGCGGCAAAATCGGTCACCGATCAGCTGGGACGGCGGGTCCGCGTACCGGACGATCCCCGACGAATCGTCGCCATGGCTCCCAGCATCACCGAAATTATTTTTGCCTTAAGCCTGTCCGATCGGCTGGTGGGCGCTACCCAGTTCAGTGATTACCCGCCGGCGGCCGGGGCACTGCCCAAAGTGGGTTCATACGTGCATCTGGACGTGGAAAAGATCGTCGCCTCGCGACCCGACCTGTGCATCGCCGTCAAGGACGGCAATCCCATCTCGGTGGTCCGCAAGCTGGAATCGGTAGGGATACCGGTCTATGCCGTAGATCCGCGGAATCTGGACGCAGTCATGGACACCTTGTTGGAACTGGGACAGCTGTTGAATGTGAATGATCGGGCCAAGGCCATCGTGGTCGATATGACCGACCGGATTCTGCAGGTGCAACAGCACGTATCCGACGCCCCGCAGCGGCCCCTGGTCTTCTTTCAAATCGGCGTCTCCCCTATAGTCTCCGTGGGCACCCGAACGTTTATCCACGAGTTGATCGTCATGGCCGGGGGAACCAATCTGGCACAGGGCAAGACACCCTACCCACGATTTTCCAAAGAGCAGGTGATTGGCCTGCGACCGGAGGTGATCGTCATCACCTCCATGGACCGGAAGGCGGTGTTCAACCAGGTAAAATCAGCCTGGCAACAATGGCCGGAATTGCCGGCGGTAAAAAATGGCCGAATCCACCTAGTGGATTCCAATGTATTGGACCGGGCCACACCCCGTCTGGTGGACGGCTTGGAACTGCTGGCCCGACTGATCCACCCGGATCGTTTCAACGCTGCTGGAACTGGTGCACAACAATGAGCCAAAGGTTCTCATCATTGTCCGTCAGGATGATTTTGGTAACCCTGGCATTGACCCTACTGCTTTTGGCAGTAATGGTAATCGGCCTGACCATGGGATCATCGAGCAGCGGCCTCGAGGCGGTCCGGACCATACTTTTCAAAGATGGCGCCGGTGATGCCATGCAAGAAGCCATCATATGGCGCATCCGCCTGCCCCGGGTGCTGCTGGCCGCACTGGTTGGCGCAGCCCTGTCTCTGGGTGGCCTGGTGTTCCAGGCACTGCTGAAAAACCCGCTGGCTGAGCCTTATATCCTGGGTATTTCCGGTGGTGCGGCCATCGGTGCCATCATCGGCATCATGCTTGGCCTGTCCCGCATCCCCGGCGTCGGCATCACCGCCTTTTTAGGGAGCCTGGCCACCTTGTTGCTAATCATCGTCATCTCTTCCGGCCGGACGGTGCTGGTCAAGGACGCCCTGCTGCTCTCCGGGGTTATGGTCAACGCATTCTGCAGCGCGGTAATCATGTTTTTGCTCTCCATCACCCAGGATTCCCGGCTGCACAACATTATCTTCTGGCTCATGGGCGACCTTTCTGCCTCAATGATCCAACATGTTGGCATGCTCGCCGCCATCCTTCTGCCCTGCTTTATCGTGATCTTCATCCATTCCAACCGCATGAACCTTTTGTTGCTGGGCAGCGACATGGCCGCCTCCATGGGGGTCCATGTGCGGCTGGTGACCCTGGTGCTGCTGGTTACCACCTCGCTGATGATCAGCGTTACAGTCAGCCAATGCGGCCTCATCGGTTTTGTCGGTCTGGTCATCCCCCACCTGCTGCGACTAATCATCGGCCCCGATCACCGAGTGTTGGTGCCGGCCTGTATCTTCGGCGGCGGGGCTTATATGGTTGTTTGCGATCTGCTGGCCCGGGTGCTGCCGGCCCAGGGGGAGATGCCCGGCGGTGTGATCACGGCCATGATCGGCGCGCCCCTTTTTATCATCCTGCTGAGGCGGTCCAAACAATGACGCCTAAGTGTTAGAATAAAAACACGGCAAGACGCTTTTAATCGTAGGAATGAGGATCATGGCCATCCGTGTAAACAAATTAAGCTACGCCTACCGCCGCACGCCGGTACTGCACGATCTGACCTTTGAGGTGGCCCGGGGGGAATGTTTCATCGTTCTCGGCCCCAACGGTTCGGGAAAGACCACACTGATTAAGACCCTGGCCAACCTATTGCCCGTTTCCGGTGGCGACATCTTTTTTCGGGACCGCCCGCTGAAACGGTACAGTCGCGGCGATCTGGCCCGGCGCGTGGCCTATGTGGCCCAGGCCGGAATCGACGACAGCCCCTTTTCCGTAAAGGAAATGGTGATCATGGGCCGAACCCCCTACCTGGGCGTGCTGGGGGTGGAAGGTCGGACGGATCTGGAATTTGCCCGGCAGGCCATCGAATACACTGGCCTGAGCCGCCTGTCCAACCGCCGCATGAACAGCCTGAGCGGTGGTGAAAGGCAGCGGGCCCACATTGCCCGGGCCATCTGTCAGCAACCCCAACTGATCCTGCTGGACGAGCCCACTGCCGCCCTTGACCTGGCCCACCAGATTCGTATTATGGACCTGATGGCCACACTTATAAAAGACCAGGGGATCACGGTGGTAATGGTTTCACACGACATCAACCTGGCGGCCATGTATGCCGACCGACTGCTTCTGATCGTTGACGGTCGCGTGGCGGCATGCGGCCCCCCCGCGCAGGTCATCGATGAGCAAACCCTGGCAAGGGCCTACGGCTGCCACATCCTGGTTGACCGGAGCCCAGCCGGCCCCTGGCCCCGTGTGAACCTGGTGCCGAAGGAAGGAAGCCGTACGTAAAGACAAATAATTCCGTTCACTCTATAAAGTTTACGATCCCGAACAGCGATCAACCTATTTTTCAAGGATAACTCATGATCGACATCTTTCTCAGCGGCGGACCGGTAATGGTTCCCCTGCTCCTTTGCTCGCTCCTCTCTCTGACTGTCATTATCGAACGGGCCATCTTCTGGACCATCGTGGGCATGCGCAACAATCAACATCTGGTAAGCGAGGTGATGGATTTATGCCAGATCGGCGATTGGGAGGGTATCCGCAAGATCGCGAAAGGCTCGAAAAGCTACGTCGTCCGCATTCTCGTTTCCGGCATCCTGCACCGCAACTACTCTTTGGTCAAGGCCATGGAATCGGCGGCCGCCGATGAGATTGCCGGCATGCGCCGTAATATGGGCGTGCTGGACACCATCATCACCGTAGCCCCCCTGCTGGGTATCTTCGGTACGGTCATCGGCATCATCGCCTCCTTCGAGATGCTGGGTGGCGGCGGCATCGACCACCCGGAAGCCGTCACCAAGGGCATCGCCCAGGCCCTGATCACCACGGCCTCGGGCCTGGGTATCGCCATTCTCACGGTTTTTCCGTTCAATTACTTTAACGCCCGCATCGAGCGTGCCGCACGGTTCATCGAAAAGTATGCCACCAGCTTGGAGATCATCTACGAAAAGATGACCACCCAAAACAACGGCGCCGTGGAAAACGATCATGAAGGTTGATCTGGGAAATCACCGCAAGGCACGAATCGATATGCTGCCGCTGATCGACATCGTGTTTCTGCTGCTGGTTTTTTTCATCTACGCCATGCTCTCCATGGCCGTTCACCACGCGCTGCCCGTGGCCCTGCCCATCTCTTCCACGGCGCCGCCGGACAAACAGGTCACCTTGTCCGTTACCGTGGATCGAAATGGCTCGGTATTTCTGAACGAAATACCGGTGGAGACAAAAAACCTGGCAGAACATCTGCGGGTTAAAGCCGGATCTGAAAAAGAACCGGCTGTGCTGCTGTTTGCCGACAACAGCATCACCTACCAGACCCTTTACGGAATCATCGACCAGATCAAACTGGCGGGAATCGACCGCCTCTCCCTTGAATGTGAAAGGCAGCCGTAAATGAAGCGGATCTTGCCGGCATTTGTCGCGGCCGCGCTGATCCACGCGGTCCTGCTGACCGCGGACACGCGTTGGCTGATCCGCCACACCACCATTGCGCCCCGAACACAGGTGACCACCATGCGGCTGGTGGATCGGGCGCCGCTTCGAACAGCGGCCATCCATCCGCTTCCGGCATTGCCGTCTCCCGTGCCGCCGCCCAAAAATACAGTCGTCAAGCCCAAGCCAGTCGTCAAGAAGCCAAAAACAGCAAAGAAGAAACCACCGCCAAAAAAAATCCCGACGCCGACGCTGCCACAGCCGACACCCGTGATGGCGGCCCATGAACCCGACCCGGAACCGGCGGTGCCGCGCCCCGTCACAAAGAAACAGCCGTCGGCATCGAATCAGACTGTGAGGCCCGTCGCGTCGCCGTCCCCCACAGCACCCCGGAAGACAGACCAGGAACCAGGCGAAAGGGCCGCCACCGTAACGACCGTCGTTAAGGCGAGACCCCGGTACAGCGAGAATCCACCGCCGGCCTACCCATCAATCGCCCGCAAACGAGGTTACCAAGGCACGGTTATCCTGGAAGTATTCGTGAAAGCAAACGGCCGGGTGGGCGATCTGCGCATCATCGAATCCAGCAGCCACACAATGCTGGACCGTACGGCCATAAAGGCCGTCAACGATTGGCGGTTCGAGCCGGGTCGACAGGGCAGCCGGATTATCCCCATGTGGGTTCGGGTGCCGGTGGTCTTCCGCTTACAATAGTTGGCAGTGTATGGCCTCAATATTGGACCCGGTTTCTGAGAAATTTATTGACATTGCTTCTCGGCATGCTAAAAGGGAGACCATAAGGTGCTGAAAGGCTTAATAGGGAATCCCGCGAAAATCGGGGACGGTCCCGCCGCTGTGTTCGGGGACGAAATCCGCACTTGTCACTGCTTCAACGAGTGGGGCGGGAAGGCGTGGAGAGTAGAGCGATCCGAGAGTCAGAAGACCTGCCTTAAACATGAGCCGTGCCCACGGAGGTTTGGGTGGACGGCAAACGTCAAGGGTCAAGTAAGCTGGGTGCAGCCCTTCATGCGAGCAGAGGCATGAAGGGCTTTTTTTTTACCGGTTAATGCCGCACCCGGTTCCAGGAAGCAAGGGGGATTTCAGGCAGGAGTCCTCCTTCGCTTTCGGCCCTTTTTCGGATGTACGAACATCGATCTCCGCCGTTCCGATAGAGAGATAAGGGTTCGCGCAAAAATAACTTCGCAGAATTGGCGCTCAGATTTGGTTCAGGTTTGGCTGATCCGAGAGAGCAAAACCACAGGAATAGCGAGCTATTTCGTGGGATTTGAGAGTGAGGTATCAGCCAAAGATGGGCTGAAGCTGAGA
>DEIP01000190.1:0-2965 GCA_002352605.1 Desulfobacteraceae bacterium UBA2771
GTGGGATTGAACGTCGGGACATTATCTTGAATTAACATTCAGTCGCTAATCGAAGAGCGGCTTACCTGGCCGGTAAGAGCCGTTCCGTAGGGAGGGGGTAGCCTATACGGCCACCTCCTACCAGATTCAAACAATTCAATTGCAATTCAACCCAATTCAATTTAGCTTGGCCCGACCCCAATTCACGACCCCAATTCAAGAAGCCGGTCAGGGGAACCGCATCGGGAATCTATTTTTATGGCCAAGAAAAAATACTACGCCGTCGCCGTCGGCAAACATCCAGGCATCTATACCCAGTGGTTTGGTGAAACCGGTGCCCATGCTCAGGTAAACGGATTTAAGGACGCGCGCTACAAGGGCTTTGCGACAATTGAGGAAGCGCGGGCCTTTATTCGTAAGCAACCTTCAGACCAGAAAAAAATCGCCAGGCGTTTTAAGGAATCAGGCCCGCGGTCACCGGCCCGGCGGACCACGCTACCGGCGGATTTCCTTGCAGACCGAACCATCATTTACACCGACGGCTCCAGCTTAGGCAACCCCGGTCCCGGCGGTTACGGCGTGGTCATTCCCTCCCTTGAGGGAAACCGGGAATTTTCCGGTGGTTTTCGCAAAACCACCAACAATCGCATGGAGTTGTTAGCCTGCGTTGTCGGCCTCGAGCAGCTCAAAATACCTTCGAAGGTGGCCCTTTACAGTGACTCCCGATACGTTGTGGACGGCATCAACAAAAGCTGGGCAAAAAAATGGCGGCGCAACGACTGGCGCAAGGGAAACGGCGAAAAAGCCCTGAACGTCGATTTGTGGAAACGTCTGCTATCGATTTGTGAGCGGCATGACGTGAGGTTTATCTGGGTGAAAGGGCATGCGGGAAACCCCGGGAACGAACGATGCGACCAGCTGGCTACCCGGGCCGCCGCCAAAGGGAACCAGCCTCCTGATGACGGTTATGAAAGGGCGCTCACCTGATCCAACCCGAATATGTGCGTCATCTTGTTTGATTTGTTTTTTCCGAGTGCCGACAGTTTTTCTTGATGATGCCGACAAACGACCGTTGGTTTTACGGTTTATCCGATTTTTCTTCGGATACCCCGTCCCGGTAAAAGGCTGCCATCGCCGTCGCATGGCGGCTGACGGTTCGGCGAAGCGATTCGGGTGCCAGTACTTGTGCCCCGGCCCCCCAGCGCAGGACCCAATGGCTGATCTCCTCGAGACCGGCCACGGTGGCGGTGAAAATCAGAGACCCGTCCACCTGTTCCGACAGGTTCTGGCTCGGGTGCCAGATGCGTTCACGAACGTAGCCGGCTACCGATTTGAGAAAGTGGATCTCCACCGTCACCGGCGCTCCCCGGTAGATGCCGAAGCTGTCCTGCAAAAAGGCCTGCATGTCGGATTCCTCGGGAATATGAAAGCCTTCATCGCTTAGCGCTGCGGTTTTGATGCGATCCACGGCAAATGTGCGGACCTCTTTTCGAAGTGCACAATAGCCGATCAGATAGAGCGTGTCTTCCACATGGCGCAGCCGGTAGGGGTGAACCGTCCGCCGGCTCTCTTTCCGCCGGCCCATGGAAAAGTAGCTTATGTGCACCTTTTTCTCGTCAATGATCGCCCGGTTGAGGTCGGTAATGATGGCACCGAACCGGGTATAGTCCTTTCTGGGGGCCGGACCGGCATCCACCCGGTTTCGGATTCGGTCCAGGTAGTCGATGTAGGCGGGGGGCAGTGTGGCCTTGATCTTGGACAACAGGGTTTCGATCGCGTCGTAAAAGACGGTTCCCCGATAGGTTTTTAACATGTTTTTGCCGAAGTACAGGGCCATCATTTCAGGAATACTGAAGGCCAGGGGAACCTGCTGCCGGTTGGCGTTCAGGATGCACCAATAACTGCGATTTTCTCTGGACTCGGTGGTGATGGGAAATCCGCCGGCCTGAAGTGCCTCCAAGTCCCGGTAAACGGTCCGTGGGGTGCAACCCAGTTCTTCGGCAAGGTCGGGAACGGTTTTGCCGATTGTGGATGCAATCAGGGTGTTGATGATCTTCCACTGCCGACTCAGCTGGTCGCCTCTGGCCATTGGGTATCAGGAAGCGGGCGAACAGGGGATCAGGGTTATCGATCTCTTCGCTTTCGTATATGATTTCGGATCCAAAAATATAGTCGCACCGGTGCCGTGACAGTCAATTAATGAAGCCGGCAATCCGCCGTGTACATATCCGGGGATGGCCATGTGGCTGGGCCGTGGGCGAAAACGGGCCGCCGTCTCATCTCCATCCCAATAGCTTTCCAGTTGTAGCCCGTCCCGATTCAGCCGTCCGCATCCATGGCAATGGCGCAATTTATCGGGATGGGCATCCTGAAATGCTTTTTCGCTCATGGTGCTCCTTTCTTCTTGAATAAGGCTGTTTCAGTTGAGCGTGGACAGGTGCATCATACCCCCCATGTGTGAATGGCGGGCACCTTTTTGGCCTATTATCCTTCGATGCACGATTTTTAAGGGGTGATGGGGTTAGGGTTGCGTCAGGTAGACGAACACATACTGCTCGTCATTGATGTCGATGGTCATGTCGCAATTGTGGGACTCCGCATGATTGAGCCAGCCTGGCTTTCCGGTACGACCGCATTCAACCTTGGGATACGATTCGCCGGTGGTGGCATCATACCATGAAACCAGCCTGGGATCCGGGCACAATGATTTCACCTTTTCATCCGCCATGCATTGGGCGGAGATGAAATCCAAGTCTGACTGGTCGCTTCTGATCTTGAGCGGGTTGATCAAGTGGTACTTCAATGGCGATTTTGCCATTTTTGCCCCCTTTTGAATGTGCCGATTATTTAAACAGTTCAAATTTAGTATGGGCTGACCTAAAAATCAATAGCCGGTTTGAAGTGAAACCGACGGTGTGATAGGATTCGTCAGCCTATTCGACAACAAGGAGAATGCGGTGGCGACAACCCCGATTTCCGGCAGCTG
>DEIP01000190.1:3064-3473 GCA_002352605.1 Desulfobacteraceae bacterium UBA2771
GGTGCCGACTGTCTGCCTTCGCCGCCGCCGGAATCCCGACAAACGACGAGCTGCCCGTTTTGCCAACCCCAGGTGATGGTGCGGACCCCACGGCTGATCCCTCAAATACATCCGGCCGGTCGCATGACCCGGGGGGAGTCGCTGCTGTTTCCCAACTTGTTCCCCTACGGCGCTTATTCCGCGGTTAGTCTGTTCGACAACACCCATTTCGTGGAGATCGGTACGGCCAATGCGAGCAGCTATACGGACTGCCTGGTCAATTGCGCCGACTATTTGAAGCGCGTAAAGCAGCACGACCCGTCGGCGACATACATGGCCATCACCCAGAACCACCTGCCGTCGGCGGGCGGATCCATGGTCCATCCCCACCTCCAGGTCCATGCCGATCGGATCGGCTCCAATCACCACC
>DEIP01000190.1:3505-4715 GCA_002352605.1 Desulfobacteraceae bacterium UBA2771
ACCACTTTGCTGGCGGTAGATGAACGCGAGTGGTGTCATCTGGCCGATGGCATGATCCGGGTTCAACGGTTTTACCGCAGCCTGCACCGCAACGGGTATAACTTCGGCCTGCTCGCGGTGGAAACACCGCAAAGCGCCTTGGAGTTGCGGGCAGTTATGCTGGTGCGCGCCAACTACGCCCCGTGGGTGAGGAGCGACCACACCGGCTTCGAGGTAATGCTGGGGGACATGGCCACCTTTACCGCTCCGGAAGAGACCGCGCGGTTGGCCCGTGCCTTCTGGCCATGAAGAAACACCATCCTTTTCCCGACAGCTACCAATGGTACGACAGACCGGCAAAGATCGTCCACAACAAGACGGCGGCCGTACCGAACAGGCACATTCTTCCCAGCAGACGGTGAAGCATGTCTTCTTTTCTGCGTTCGTGGTATCCTAAAAACAGCCCGAATAAGATGCCGCCGGCCATGCCGCCACTGTGCGCCCAGTTGTTGATTCCCGGCACCAAGAGACCGAACAGGCCGATGCTTAAGGCCCAGCCGCCCACCTGGCGATAGACCGCCTGACCGTAGGTGCCGCCACGACGCTTGCCGTAATAGAGCAACGCCCCGATGAGACCGCAGACGGCGGCGGACGCACCGATGGTTATGCTGATTCCGGCCAGGTAAGAAATCAGGAACCCACATACACCGCTCAGCGTATAAATGACGATCATGCGATAGGCACCGTATTCGCGAATTACCAGGGGGGTAATCTGGCGAAGGGCCAGCATGTTGAAAACGATGTGAAGCATCCCACCGTGAAGGTAGGATGCGGATACCAACGTCCACCAGTGGTGGAAACGGTCGATGGGAATGGCGCCGGTGGCACCCATCAAGAGCAGTCCTCGGGTGTCCGGTGAGAGAAAAGTCATCGGGTTCGCCGAAAGATGCAATCCGCGATTGCTCATCAACAAGGAGAGCAGGTACATGACGGCGTTGACGGCAATGATGGTGTTGACGAGCCGCTCGCCACTGCCGAACCCCCTGGTGAGAACTGTATTTTTCAAGCGAGACCCCAGTGTCGACAATCCGCAATAGGGGCATTCGGGCTCATCGGCGCTGATCAGCTTGCGGCAGTCCGGGCAGAGCAGGGCATTGCTTCGGGAGGCGTTCCCGTTCACCATGGGTATCCTTTACGCGCTGGTTTGGGATCGTGAACTTTATAAAGTGAA
>DEIP01000028.1:0-987 GCA_002352605.1 Desulfobacteraceae bacterium UBA2771
CCGCTGGGTGACGAAGAGATCGAACTGACCAAAGCGGCGCTGGGCTGGAAGGAGAAAAAGCCTTTTTCCATTCCCCAAAAAGCACTCACCGCTTTTCGTCAATGCGTAGAGGCCGGCGAAAAGGAAGAGAACCGCTGGAAACAAGCCTATCAGAAATTCAACCGGAAGCATCCGGATCTGGCCGACGCCTGGGTCAACGCCCTGACCCGCTTCATGCCCAAGGGCTGGGAGGCCGACCTACCCCGGTTCAAGCCGGAAGACGGCCCCATGGCCACCCGTGCCGCATCGGGCAAAGTGCTCAATGCCGCCAGCGCCATTTTTCCCAGCCTGATGGGTGGTTCAGCCGATCTGGCGCCCTCCAACAAAACCTTTATCGATGATTCGCCTGAGTTTCAGAAAAATCATTACGACGGCCGCAACATCCGCTTCGGCGTCCGTGAGTTTGCCATGGGCGCCATCATGTCCGGCATGTTTCTGCACGGGGGCATCCGCCCCTACGGCGGCACATTCCTGGTCTTTGCCGATTACATCCGCCCCGCCATTCGACTGGCGGCCCTGATGAAACTGCCGGTCGTCTATGTGTTCACCCACGACAGCGTGGCCGTGGGTGAGGACGGCCCCACCCATCAGCCCGTAGAGCACCTGGCCGCCTTGCGGGCCATCCCGAACCTGACGGTGATCCGCCCGGCGGATGCCACGGAAACCGCATCAGCATGGCGCAAAGCCATCGCCATGAACGACAGTCCGGTAGCACTAATCCTCAGCCGCCAGAAGCTGCCCATCCTCGACGCCAAACAGACCGAATACGGTGTGGAACATGGCGGGTATGTCCTTTCGGACTGCTCCGGCAAACCCGCAATTATCCTCATTGCCACCGGGGCCGAGGTTCACATTACCCTTGAAGCGCAGGAAATTCTGGCCGGCAAAGGCATCGCCGCCCGCGTGGTCAATATGCCTTCCTGGGAGATTTTCGAACAGAAATCAGCC
>DEIP01000028.1:1041-1223 GCA_002352605.1 Desulfobacteraceae bacterium UBA2771
ATGGGGTGGGAACGTTACGTCGGCACCAACGGACAAGTCATCGGCATCGATGGGTTCGGGGCCTCGGCACCCGGGGGAACGGTTCTGGAAAAATATGGATTATCGACCGAAAAAATCGTTGAAACCGCGCTCCGGATGTTGAAAAAATAGATAGTGCCCATCCATAAATGGTTATTTTGCCC
>DEIP01000028.1:1259-46121 GCA_002352605.1 Desulfobacteraceae bacterium UBA2771
CGCACGCCTTGATCTCGACCAAAACCCCTCATTTTTGGACGGACAATAGGTAAACAAAAAGTGGTTGGGATTTCAGGGGCGCCTGCGAGGGCGCCCCTTATTTCGTCCCCAATCCTAACCCACGGGGGTGTTTTCCACTATATTCCAAATGCCGCATGGGCATGCACCGGCGCAGAATCCACAACCGATACAACGCTCCGGGTCCACTACATATTCGAAGGCAACGTCATCGATCGTTTTCCTGCTGATGGCCACCTCCGGGCATATTGCCACACAGATGCTGCAATCCCGACAGGTGCCGCAGGATGAGCACTGGGAGCCGCATTGGTCCATGTCTTCATATTGGATGATCCGGGGATCCAGGTATTCCAGGGAGATGCGCTTGATGTCGATAACCATCTTGCGGTCGGCACCGGGCCGCTTGCCGGCCAGGATTTCCGCAATGGTTTCGGCGGCCCGCCGGCCGGCGCCGATGGCGTCGGTGAGCAGGCCGGGTCGCACCACGTCGCCGATGGCGTACACCTTGGGATTGGTTGTCTGGTAGTCCTCGTTGACCACAACGAAACCACGCTCAGTGGCCACATCATCGGGTAAAAATGCAAGGTCCGGCGAATCACCGATGGAGACCACCACGGTATCGGCGGGAATCAACTCCCCGGTATCCAGTTCCACTCCCTGATCGGTAATCTGTCGGGTAAACACCGGCCATCGAAACACGGCACCGACCGCCTCGGCGTCTTCACGCTCCTTGCCGAAGCTGGCCGGTTCCTGGACGTCCAGCAGGGTAATATCCCCGGCGCCCAGACGGGCCGCCTCGGTGGCCACGTCGCAGCCCACGTTTCCCGCGCCGATGATCACCACCCGGTTTCCCGGTTTGATTCGGTCTTGCTTGGCATCGCCGAGAAATGCCGTAGCCGTGACCAGCCGTTCTTTACCTGGTATGGGCAGGGTTCTGGGCTTCTGGGCGCCGGCAGCCACGATCACAAAATCGTGATCGGCGATCAGCTGTGTGGTGTCGGACCGGTTCAGTCGTTGCTGGAGATGAACATGGGGCAGCGCCTCGGCGGCCCGATCCAGCTCTTTTTTTATCACCTCCGCCGGAATCCGGCTGTTGGGAATCACCGACGCAATCTTGCCGCCCAGGGTGGGGGCATCGTCGAACACTACCGCCTCATGACCCATGCGCCGCAGCTGCCAGGCCGTGGAGATGCCGGCGGGGCCGCCGCCGACCACGGCAATACGTTTGCCGGAAAGTGGCGGAAATGCCGGCAGGCGGGCATCGATGCTGGCTCGGCCCAGTTGGGACACATCCACCGGCGTCATGAAGGCCGAGCCTTTGGTACAGGCGGTCATGCAGGGGTGGGGGCAAAGGTAACCACACACGCTGGCCGGAAATGGCGTAAATGCCAGGGCCAGGTCCACCGCCTCATCCACCCGGCCTTCACGCACCAGACGCCAACGCTCCTGTACCGGGATCCCCGACGGACATGTCGCTTCGCAGGGAGCCTTGAATTTGCGGTTTTCCCACACGGGAACGAAGCGCCGCAGGTCGCCGTGGGTGATCAATGGAATGGGACTGCGGTCGAGGTTGGTAAGATCGCCGACAATACCGCCCCTGCCCAGTTTTTCGTCCCAGACGTTTTTCCTGAAATCGGCCATGGAACGTCGTGGGACGCCCCCTTTGTCTTGGGGTGACCGGGCCGCGATAAGTTGCCACTCGTTACGGACCGTAAGTGCTTTTAGCAGTTCCATGCGGTCGATGGCCGTCAGAAACGTTTCCAGGCCGTCGGTCAGCCATGTCCAGGTGTCGTCATCGATGGGGGTCATCTTGGCATCGGCGTGGCTGAATCCCTGGTGGGGGCCGCGAAACATTACCCGCCCACCCACCATGCCCACCATGGGACGGTAGCCCAATACATTTTTCGGATCCTGGGGTGCATGACCGCAGATCACGGCCACACCACCGGCCATGAATTCGGCGAAATAATCCCCGGCGGAACCCAGCACCCATAGCTGGGGTGGTTCAAAGCGGGGATTGTTCTTGGTCATGGTCATGCCGCGGGCGCCGATATTGCCGGCGATGTAAACATTGCCCTGGGCCATGCCGTTGGCCACACCGTTGGAGGCATGGCCATGAACCGTGATGGTCGCTCCGGCATTGAGCCAGCCCACGTCATCCGATGCCGGGCCGAGCACTTCGATGGTTGTTCCCGGATAACCCATGGCGCCCACCCGTTGGCCGACATTTCCCTCGATCTCGATGTGTAAAGGTTCGCCATCGGTTTTCCAGAGGCGTCCGCCAATACCATGCTGACCCAAGGCCTGGATGCTCAGCTGACGATGGCCCGCCTCCACGGCCCGTTGTATCTGTTCTTCAAGAACCCGTGAATCCAGACGCCGGCCGTCACGCTTTCCCGATATATTTATGGATTGTCTATTTTCCGTCATCGCTTGTTCTCCGCTCGATCCAAAACCATTATGGTGCAACCACTGTGGGTATCGATCGTCGTACGGTTATAAATTTAAACGACATACTTGATGCTGAGACGCTGAGCGGCGTAGTAATCGCTGATGCCCAGGGCATCGGACATGCCGATGGGAAGCGCCGTTGATCGACCCAAAGGGGCCAAAATCTTTTTCAGCTCCATGTCAAAGGCCAGGTAAAGATCCACCACCCGCTCGGCTACCTTTTCCACGTCCAGGCGGCGGTAGAGGCGCGGATCCTGGGAGGTGATGCCCCGGGGGCAACGGCCGATGTTGCAGATGTTGCACCGGTCCGTCTCCGAGCCCAGGCAACCGGCGGCGGCCTGCATGATATACTTGCCGGTCTGGACGCCGCTGGCTCCCAGCATGATCAGGGTGGCGGCGTTGGCGGCCAGGTTGCCGTTTTTTCCGACGCCGCCGCCGGCGAAGATGGGAATCTCGTTCTGCATGCCCACTTTTACCAGGTTCAGGTAGCCGTCCCGGATGTTGGTGGCGATGGGGTGGCCCATGTGGTCCATGGAGACGTTATAGGCCGCACCGGTGCCCCCATCCTCACCGTCGATGGCCAAACCGGCGGCATAAGGGTTGCGTGTGAGGTTGTTGAGCACCGCCATTGCTGTTGAACTGGCTGAAATCTTTGGGTATACCGGCACCCTGAAGCCCCAGGCCATGTACATGGACTGGATCATCTTGGCCACGGACTCTTCGATGGAGTATTGGGTCTGGTGGGTGGGTGGGCTGGGCAGGCTGATGCCGGGCGGCACCCCGCGGATGGCGGCGATGAGCTTGTTGACCTTGTGCCACATGAGCAGGCCGCCGTCGCCGGGCTTGGCCCCCTGGCCGTACTTGATCTCGATGGCGCAAGGATCTTCAACCATCTCGGGGATGGCGTGAATGATTTCGTCCCAGCCGAAATAGCCGCTGGCGATCTGCAGGATCACGTACTTGAGAAAGGGGCTGCGAAGCAGCCGCGGCGGGCATCCGCCTTCACCGGTGCACATGCGTACCGGCATGCCCAACTCCTCGTTGAGGTAGGCGACCCCCATCTGTAGTCCCTCCCACATATTGGGGGAGAGGGCACCGAAGCTCATGCCACCGATAATCAGGGGGTAAATCTCTCGAACCGGTGGAATCCATCCGTTTTCATTGAAAAATTTAAGATTTTGCTCCGGTGGCAGGATCCGGCCCAACAGGGTGCGCATTTCGAATTCGTGGCGACCGGCATCCAGGGCCGGGTCCGTGAGCATGGAAATGCGGATGAATTTAATCTGGTCTAAGATGCCGCCGGGCACGTTTCGCCGGCCGCCGCGACTGCGGGGTTGGCCGCCGCGATTGATGTGGAAGCGCAGCTTGTCCGCCTCGTCGGAGCGCATGGGGAGAATGGCATCGTTGGGGCAAACCAGGCTGCAGGTGGCACATCCCACACAGGCGTAGGCAGGGTCGGTCTTCTGGCGGATGCCATGGAAAATATCAAAGCCGCTGGATGGATTGCCCTGTGGTTCCAAGGAAACTTTGATCCGCCGCTTGCGGAACACACCCAGTTCGATGGCGTTGACCGGGCAAACGGCCGTACAGCGACCGCAAAGGGTGCATTTATCCTTGTGCCAAAGGATCTGCCAGGGCAGGTCCTTGACGCTTAGTGTAGAGGGGGCAATGGTTGCATTTGGTTGCATATGGAAACCTCCTGGCGCTGCGGTCCGACAATGACCGTGTCCAGATGCATGGGTTGAAAATCTTGGCTCTTATCCCGATCGGGAACCGCGTAATCCAGGCCGCATACTTCGGAGGAGAAGGCATATCGCCCGGGACGACCGCCCACCACACCGGGCCGCAGCTTTTTGCGGTCCTGGACCATGAACAGACTGTGGTCCGGCAGACAGCCGATGACGCAGTTGGGCCCGTCGATGATCAACCGCCGGCAGGACTGTTTGAGCTGTTTCAGCAGGCCGGCATTGGCGTGATCCGCAATCGCGGCATCCTGCAAGGGGGTAATGATGTGCTTGTAGGCCGAAATATCCAGGCCCAGCCGGGTTTGGGTGTAGTGCAGGATGTGGGTGAAGATTTCCGAATCACTCTGGTAGCCCGTATAACCGGGATAATTGCGTGACAGCAAAAACTCCCGAATGGGGGTGAACGCCGTGCATTCCCCATTGGTCATGGAGGCATAGCCCTGGATGAAAAAGGGATGGCAGGCGTATAGGTTGATGGCATAGTTGGTGTTCTGCCGTCCCTGGGCCATGATGACCCGGGCATGCAGCTCGTTGCGGTCCAGCTTCAGGTAATTGGCTACCTGCAAGGGATCACCGATCTCCTTAAGCATGATCACGTCCGGCCAGAAAGAGAAGACGATCATGTCCCGTTTCTCCTCCCCCATGGCTCGCAGCTGGAGACGGATCTCCAATAGTTTCTCGTAACGGTCGGATTGGGAATAATCATCCCACTCTTCGGGGTATTCGTATGCCCGGATCAGATAGGTGTCTCGCTTGGGAACACCGGGGGGCGGGATTTTGGGCACCTTGATGGTAATCTTGTATTTGGTCATGAACCCGATATCCATCATGAAGGTATCCAAGCGCCGCAGCCCTTTTTCACTGAAGATGCCGGACAGGATGGGCGCGTTCTTGATCTCTTCAAAGGGCCCGCCCAGGTCCCGCAGAAACAGACCGACACCGGATCCATCGTGGCCTTCCCGCATGACGTCCATGGCTTCCAGGGCAATCATGGGGGAGACGGGGGTCTCACTGGTCATGGCAAACAGTCGGCACATGGGTGTCACACTCCTTTGGTTGCCGGTGGTAAAAAGGCCGGCATTGACGAGTCAATGCCGGACCCAAATGGAAAATAAGCTTTTCCAGGTTAGAAAGCAAACTGTATACCATAGTACAAATCTAACTAAAATCCAATTATTTTATAGTCCGGCCCTCGCCGACATCATCATCAACGAGCCTCAACGTTACATTTTTGCAATATTTACCCTCGTAAAAATACAATATTGTAGAATTCAACACGATCGCCCAGCGAGACCCGTAACCTATCGGAAAAATACCGATCTTGGCATTTTCTTCCAATTCTGATACCCTCATTCGGCTTTCTCATTTTGGACATGTCCGAGCGCCGGCTTTTGCATCATCGTCCATCTTAATTTTTCAGATAGGCGCCAAAGGAGATCTACATTACCATGACAGTCTCTCCCGCCAAGATCCTGGACCACCGTCAACAGGAACGATGGACCACTTTCCATCATGAAGCCGAAGCCGCCGGCATATCATTTTCCCACACCACGGCCGGCGCAAAAGCGCTGGCCACCGCCTTTGGTTTCAGTGAATTCGTTTCCGCCAACTGCATCCGCCACCCGCGCCTGGCCGTGGATCTGATCGACAGCAACGATCTGTTCAAATCGCTTGATGGCGGACAGATGGCCCGACGCCTGGCACCTTTGCTGCGGGCGGTGACCGCAGACAATCCTGCCACCTCCCCGGAGCGCCTGCTGGCGCCATTGAAAGCCGCCCTGCGGACCTTCCGGCGGCGCGAAATGGTGCGTGTTGCCGTACGGGATCTGGCCGGTATCTGCGATCTGGATGACACCATGGCCGATCTTTCCGCCCTGGCCGCGGCGGCGATCGATGGGGCGCTGAACTTGCTGTATGACTGCATGTGTGCGACCGACGGCATTCCCGAGGACGAGGCCGGCAACTGCCAGCGCCTGGTGGTGCTCGGCATGGGAAAGCTGGGTGCCGGTGAACTCAATTTCTCCTCGGATGTGGACCTGATATTCACTTTCCCGGCCGGCGGTGAAACCCGGGGCGGCAAACGGCCCCTGTCCAACGAGGTCTTTTTTACCCGGTTGTGCCGATACCTGATCCAGACCATCGGTGAAAAGACCGCCGACGGATTTGTCTTTCGGGTGGATACGCGCCTGCGACCCTACGGCGATGGGGGCCCTCTGGTCATGAATTTCGATCACATGGAAGATTATTACCAATTTCAGGGTCGTGAATGGGAACGCTATGCCCTGATCAAGGCCGACGTGGTGGCCGGTGACCGGGATGCCGGCCAGGGGCTTATCCAACGGTTGCGGCCATTCGTCTATCGACGCTACCTGGATTTCGGCGTATTCGAGTCGTTGCGGGAGATGAAGCAAAAAATCACCGCCGAGGTCCGCCGAAAGAAACTGAATGACAACATCAAGCTGGGCAGCGGCGGTATCCGGGAAATCGAGTTTTTCGGTCAGATGTTCCAGCTGATCCGGGGAGGCGTTTTACCGGCACTCCAGCAGCCGGCCATCCAAACGGTGCTGGATACACTGGGCCAAGAGGGGTTTGTGCCGCGGCCGGTCTGCAGTGAACTGATCACGGCCTATCGCTTTTTTCGAAAAACGGAACACCGGCTTCAGGAAACCAACGACCAGCAAACCCATGCACTGCCATCGGATCCCCTTGCCCGTCTGCAGTTGGCCCGCTCCATGGGATTTAGTACCTGGGATGATTACCGGCTGGTCCTTGAGGGTCATCGAAACCGGGTTCGATCTCACTTTGACGGCCTGCTGGAACCTGAGGACCAAACCACGACCGTCGGAGACGGCAGCCCTGATATACCGGACCTGGCCGATGCCTGGTCCTCTTCCATATCGACCGCTGAACGGCGACAGCTTCTCGAAACGGCAGGGTTTGCCGATGGCGATGTCGCCGTCAGTCGCCTGGAGGCATTTAAATCCGAACCGGCCACCCGATCCATGAGCAGTGCGGGAAAACGCCGCTTGGACCGCCTGATCCCGCGTGTGTTGAAAGCAGCCGGCGCCTGTGACGATCCCGAAACGGTGTTGAGTCGGGTGCTGCAACTGCTCAAAAGCATTCAGCAGCGCGTCAGCTACCTCTCCCTGCTCCTCGAATATCCCCATGCCCTGACCCATCTGATCCGACTGGTCGCTGTCAGCCCCTGGATTACAGCGTTCTTGAGTCGCCACCCGGTGCTGCTGGACGAACTTTTGGATCCGCGCACCCTGTATGCCCCACCCGGCCCCGAGGCCTTGCGTGCCGGCCTTGCCCTTCAGCTGGCCAGGGTACCCGATGAGGATCCGGAGTACCGAATGGAGGCCTTTTGCATCTTTCGCCAGATTAACACCCTGCGGGTGGCGGCCTCGGACATCACCAACGTGCTGCCCTTGATGAAGGTGAGCGACCACCTCTCCTGGATTGCCGAAACGATCCTGGACAAGGTGGTGGAAATCTCCTGGAACCATCTGGTGGAAAAGCACGGTCACCCGTCGTGCACCCTTGAGGGACAAACCTGCGAGCGGGGGTTTGCCGTCATCGGCTATGGTAAATTGGGAGGAATCGAATTGGGATACGGATCGGACCTGGATCTCGTTTTTCTCCATGCGGCCGATCCCGGCGAAACCGTCGGCGGCAAGCGGCCCATCGACAACACCTACTTTTTTGCCCGACTGGGTCAACGGGTGGTTCATATGCTCTCCACCCACACGGCCGCCGGCACCCTCTACGAAACCGACATGCGGCTGAGGCCCAGCGGCACTTCGGGGCTGTTGGTCAGCCATGTCAACGGATTCGAAACCTACCAGCTCGACGAAGCCTGGACTTGGGAGCACCAGGCCCTGATCCGGGCCCGGCCCATCGTCGGGGATGCGTTGCTGAGAAAGGCCTTTTCTACGGTTCGGCAACGGGTGCTTTGCCAACGCCGGGAACCGGAAACCCTGAAAGCGGCCGTACGGGACATGCGTGAACGGATGCGTGAAAGCCGGCTTGCGGCCTCCCCGGACCGGTTCGATATCAAGGAAGATCGCGGTGCGATGGTCGATATCGAGTTTTTGGTCCAGTACCTGGTATTGCAGCACGCGGCCGGCCATCCGGAAATCATCCGCTGGACGGACAATGTGCGACTGTTGCAGGCGTTGGCCGAAACCGGTGTCGTGGACGGGGTAGCCGCCTACCGGCTCCGGCAGGCCTATCTGATTTTCAGGGCCTTGGTTCACCGGCTCGATCTGCGGGAACAATCCACCCGGGTCGATTGCCACCGGTTTGAGCACCTGAGGGATTGGGTGCGGCGCTTTTGGCATCAGACGCTGGATCAGTAAAAGGTCTTTTCCATATTGGTTTTCAGCGTTCTTCCAGAATTTCTCCCCGGGTGCTGATGGTCACCTGCCGGTTGGGCGCGTTCACTTCGGCCTTTTCCATTCCCTTTTTCACGATCATGGGCAGGCCGGAGCAGCAGGGCACTTCCATGACCAGCGTGGTGACGCTTTTCACACCGGCAATTTTGAAAATGTCGGCAAACTTGTCGACGTATTCCTGGACGTCGTCGAATTTTGGGCAGCCCATCATCACGGTTTTGCCTGCCAGGAATTCCCGGTGAAGACTGGGAAAGGCCACGGCCACACAATCGGCCACCACCAGCAGATCGGCGCCCCTGAGAAAGGGTGCCGTCGGTGGAATGAGGCGAATCTGGACCGGCCAGTGGGTCAGGGCGGACCGGGCCTTGTCGAATGTTTTAGGCACATTGGCGCTTTGGCAGCTTGTGGTCGGCGCAAAGCTCTGGATCTGGGTGGACGGGCATCCGCAGGGCATGACCGCCGTCTCTTCTTTATTGTTTTGGGCCTCCAGGTGTTTCTCCACCGCTTCTTCATCAAACTCTTCGGATTCCCGCTCGATAATCTCCAGGGCATCCTGGGGACAGTCACCGATGCAGGCACCCAGGCCGTCGCACAGGTTGTCGGAAAGCACCTTGGCTTTGCCGTCGATGATTTTGAGGGCGCCTTCGGCGCAGGCGATCACGCAGTTGCCACATCCGTCGCAGCGTTCCTCATCGATCTCGATAATCTTTCTTTTTACTTTCATTGGGGTCACCTGTCTCTTTTTTCCACCGGGAAACCGGCATATTGGCTGATATTTGATCGTAGCGGCACCATTGCCCTATAGACGGTGTCCATCCATGGATGGGCACTGGTTATCCGAGTAGGGTTTTGCGGGCCTCTATCCGACCGTTTTCCGTCAAGAATTTTTTCGCAATGATCGTTTCCATCTTCTCATCCTGGATTCCGTTTTCCTTTTTTCGCTCTTCCAGGTTGGCGATTCGGTCCGCATCGTAGAGAACTTTGAAGTCAAGGGTCTCTTCTTCTCGCGGGTGGTGGTGGTGGGCGATAATATCGCACACCGCTTCCACAAGCGGGGGCTTAGCCCCCAGCCGTTCCAGGATCTCGCGGGCCACCACCGGCCCCTCCTGCTCCTGGTATTTGGCTTGACTGCTGCCGTACTTTTTCTCCGCCTCGACAATGCCGATGTCATGCAGGTAGGCCGCGCAAAGAACCACCGGCGGATTGCTTCCCTCGGCCCGACCGATACGTTCGGCGTGCCGGGCCACCCGGGTAGCATGGCCGATGCGTTTGAAATCACTCCGAAAATAGCGCTTCATCTCGATGGCCACCCGGTCCTTGAGCAGGTCTTCCTTTTGCAGCAGAACCTCTTCGGGAAGGGTGCCGATGCATTGCTCTGCATACTGGCAGTAAGCCGCGCAGCCAAAATCCATGTTCGGATTCACGAACCGATGCCGGCATTGGGGGCACTTGCGGGCCGTGTCGTCCTTGAAGAACTCCACATTGGCGCCGCATTTGGGACACGGCACCTCGTAGATGGCGCCGGGTTTCCAGTAGAGGGTATCTTGTCCGGGGCACTTCATAGGGATTCTCCGTTATGATTTTTTAGTTTACGGCTGCCGGTTTCCCGACAACCGTTGCGCTTCCAACTTAAGGGCTTTTGCACTGTCCGCTATCCCAGAATCGCTTTCAGGTCCTCATCCGGTGTGCTGATGGGCATGAGGTTGAAGTTTTTCACCAGCACATCCAGCACGTTGGGCGAGATAAATGCCGGCAGGGTGGGCCCCAGGCGGATATCCTTGATGCCCAGATGCAGAAGGGAGAGCAGGATCACGCAGGCTTTCTGCTCGTACCAGGAGAGAACTATAGACAGCGGCAGGTCGTTAACCCCGCACTCGAAGGCGCCGGCCAGGGCCACGACGATCTGAATGGCCGAATAGGCATCGTTGCACTGACCCACATCCAACAATCTGGGAATGTCGCCGATGTTGCCCAGGTCCTTGTCGAAAAAGCGGAACTTGCCGCAGGCCAGGGTCAGCACCACACCGTCCTCGGGGACTTTTTCTACGAATTCAGTAAAGTAGTCGCGGCCCGGTTTGGCGCCATCGCAGCCGCCTACCAGGAAGAAATGGCGGATGGATTTGTTCTTCACCGCTTCGATGATGGTGGGGGCCACGCCCAAAACGGCGTTTCTGGCGAAGCCGACCATGACCTCCTTGCCCGGGATGTCTTCAGCGAAACCGGGCAGCTCGAGGGTCCTGTTGATGGCCGGGGTGAAGTCCTTGTCGGCGATGTGTGTGACACCGGGCCACCCGACCAGGCCGGTGGTGAAGATATTTTCCTGGTAGGACGCCTTGGGCTTCTGGATGCAGTTGGTGGTCATAACGATGGCGCCGGGGAAAGCGGCGAATTCTTTGGCTTGATTCTGCCATGCGGTACCGTAGTGACCATAGAAGTGGTTGTACTTCTTCAGTTCCGGATATCCGTGACAGGGCAGCATTTCGCCGTGGGTGTACACATCGATGCCTTTGCCTTCGGTCTGCTTCAAAATGGCCTCAATGTCCTTCAGGTCGTGGCCGGAAACGAGGATGGCCTTGCCTTTTTTCGCGCCCAGCGGTACGGCGGTGGGCACGGGATGGCCGTAAGTGCCCGTGTTGCCGGCATCCAGAAGTTCCATGGCCCGCAGGTTTACCTCGCCGCACTTCAGGGCCAGGCCCACGTAATCGTCGACACCGAGGCTGTTGTCCAGGGTGGCGGCCATCGCCTCGTAGATATAGGCATAGACCTTCTCGTCTTCCTGACCGAGCATCCGAGCATGGTCGGCATAGGCAGCCAGGCCCTTAATGCCGTACACGATCAGTTCCCGCAGGGAGAGGATGTCCGGATTAACGTTCGGGTCGGACTTGATGCCCACCTTTTCGCCCTGGGCCACCATGCCGGTCCGGTCGGTGGCCGGTGCAAAGGTGGCAGGCCCCTCGGCAAAAGCGACGTAACCGCCGGCGGCCTGAACCTTAGCCTTTAGCCCGTCACGTTGTTTCACGGCTTCGTTGATCATATCGACAAAACGGTCCGGGTCGAAGTCCACATTGGTCAATGTGGAGAAGATGGCTTCGCAGGTGAATTGGTTGACGGCCGGGTCGCCGACATTGACCTTGGCGCCTTCAATCGCCACCTGGGAAATGCCCTTTGCCGCATATATGAGAAGGTCCTGAAGGGCTGCCACGTCGGGCTGCTTGCCGCATATGCCGATCTTGGTACATCCTTCCCCTTTTGCTGTCTGCTCGCACTGAAAACAAAACATGGTGTCTCCTCTTTGGTTGTGGGTGTCTTGATTTTCGATTTCGCATCATAGATATGCCATGGTCCGCCGATACACCTTGACTTATATCAAAAATCCAAGCTAACTTGCCGCTTTAAAAACAATCGCTTTTTCGAAAATCACCAACGGAACCGATAAAAGAAAGGCAAATCGGGCCTCAGCGGCGGGACTACCAATCGGAAGATTGCCAATGATTTAAGATTAATAGCAGATTCCAACAGGGCGACGGGAAAAACCAAAGAGATGCCTGATGGCCGGCTGACCGGCAAAAGGAAAGATGGTGCCAGATGAAAAAAAAAATAAGCCGGATTCTATCGATCACACCGCTTTTCAAAGGACTGTCGGAACCGCATCTCAATGAGATCAGCACCATCACCATCGACCGGCAGTACAAACGGGACGAGTCCATATTCATGGAGGGTGACAAGGCGGACGGATTCTACATCGTCGCTGACGGTCAGGTAAAAATTTTCAAGACATCCCTTGAAGGGAAAGAACAGATCCTGCACATCTACGGCCCGGGCAACCCCTTCGGCGAAGTGCCGGTCTTCTCAGGCTCCCGGTTTCCGGCCAACGCCCAGGCCCTGGCCAACAGCCACATCCTCTTTCTGCCCAGAAATGCCTTCGTGCGCCTGATTGCAGAGCACCCGTCCCTGTCCATGAACCTGCTGGGCGAACTGTCCAAGCGGCTGCGGCAGTTCACCCTCCAAATCGAAAACCTCTCCTTGAAGGAGGTCCCCTCCCGCCTGGCATCGTACCTGATCTATCTGGCCGAGGAACAGGAGCAGGTGGATCGGGTGACCTTAACCATCTCCAAGGGGCAGTTGGCCAGCCTGCTGGGTACGATCCCGGAGACCCTGTCACGGATTTTTTCCAAAATGTCCGCTCAGAATCTAATCCGGGTCGAGGGAAAGGAGATCTACCTGCTGGACACCCCTGGGCTGGATGATCTCTCGGCAGCCGGCAAGCTGACGGAATGAAAATATTGCCAAACCAAGTTAATTTTTTCCGAGGTCCTCACGGCAGGCCGCTGACAACTGCAGGACGGCGTTTACCGGCGAGCAGGCATTCCAGACGGCCCCGAGCACGGCAACACCCTTGAACCCGAGGGCTGCGGCCACGGCCACCCGCTGAGTATCGATCCCTCCCAATGCGACGACGCGGTGACCCGTGTGGACCAAAACTTTTTTTAAGGCCGCCCGGTCGAACGCAGCCGTATAGCCCGGTTTGGAAATGCTGTCGAAGATGGGGCTCAGCAGGATATAATCCAATCGGCCGTCGGGTTCGGGGATATCTTCGATCCGGTGGAAGGCCGCCGATAGGCGGCACCTCGGCCGCTCCTCCCTGAGTTCCCGGAGTCTTTCCGGGTGACATCGCCTCTCTTTTTCAGTGAAATGAATGCCCTTTAGGTCGAATTGCACGAGCAGGCGCCGGTGGCCGTGAACCATGATCCGGCGGTGATGAGCGGCGGGGATCTGTTGCAAGTAGTCGGCCAGTTGGCCATCCGTTTGGCCCGGTTTTCGAAGATGCAAGGTGGCTGATGACCGTTGCAGCATTCGGCAGACCAGCGCCGGTTCATGGGGGAAATCGTCAGCGGGAGATATGATGATCAGGTGCATGGATAACCGGCCGGGGAAGGATTGTCAAACAACGCCGACGATTCGAGACAAACGAATGTGGTGCCGGCTATTTCCTATCCATCTTTTTCTTCAATTTCTTTTCAATGTCGGCGAACAGGTCCTGTTTTTTCTTGTCCTGCCGGGCCTTGATGGAGGCCGCCTTCTCTTTCATGGTGTTTTTGCCATTTCTGAATTTCTTCAACTCCTGCTCAAGGCGGCTCTCTTCGGCCTCCCGGGGTATCTCCTCAATGGCCAGGTGCTCGGCCACGACGATCCGGTCATTGAACCCGCTTTTAAACGTGTCGAGGATACCTTGCGCCTTGAACCGGTTGAGCATGTAGCTGCCCTTTTCGTCGGAGTAACCGAGTAGACGGCAGACGGCCTCGATGGCCGGCGGCGCGCCGTCCCGATGGTCCAGCACGCGGACAGCCGCCACAAACAGGTGGGCGGTGGTATACAAATCGTTGGACTTCATGATGGTCGATTCCTGCTTCGCATGGTTTTGGGCCAATTTCTTGACATCCTCGAGGGGGGAGAGTAACATCTTGCCCTGAATTGTCAAGCAGCAACAGACTCGCACTTCCCGGGGTCCGACATTCCTGCAAACCATTATCATTCAAGGGTGTTAAAATATTATTGCGCGTCATCGGCGTGGCCGGTGCCGATCATTTATTACAGACAATCGGGAGATGAAACCATGACGGAAATTATCGATGTAACGGCGCGAGAAATTTTGGATTCCAGAGGAAACCCCACCGTGGAGGTGGAGATGATGCTGGCCTGCGGCGCCACCGGCCGGGCGGCGGTTCCCTCCGGTGCGTCCACAGGCAAACGGGAAGCCCTGGAGTTGCGCAACACCCGGTCCAAACGCTACGGTGGCAAAGGAGTGGTCACGGCTGTAAAGAATGTCAACACCATCATCGCCGACGAAATCCGTGGTATGGACGCCTCCGACCAGTTGTCCCTGGACGCCTGCATACTGTCCCTGGACGGCACGGCCAACAAATCCAAACTGGGGGCCAATGCCATCCTGGGCGCCTCCATGGCGGCGGCCCGGGCGGCGGCCAATGCCTTCGGCCTGCCCCTGTTCCGCTACCTGGGCGGTGTGAATGCCAGGGTCCTGCCGGTACCCATGATGAACGTGATCAACGGCGGGGCCCACGCGGCCAACAACCTGGACATCCAGGAGTTCATGATCGTCCCCTTCGGGGCAACGACCGTGACACAAGCCATCCAGATGGGGGCTGAGACCTTCCACGCCCTCAAAAAAATTCTCAAGTCCAAGGGGTTGAGCACGGCCGTGGGTGATGAGGGTGGATTTGCACCGGATCTTAAATCCAATGAAGAGGCCTTGAGTTTGATCATGGAAGCCATCGAGACTGCCGGTTACACCCCCGGCAAAGATGTGGGCCTGGCCCTGGATGTGGCTGCCAGCGAATTTTACGCCCAGAAAAAATATATCCTCAAGGGCGAAAACAAATCCCTGTCCGCCGTGGAAATGGTGGATTATTTCGAAGATCTGGTGGAAAAATATCCCATCTTGTCCATCGAGGACGGTCTGGCCGAGCAGGACTGGGAAAACTGGATCCTGATGACCGAACGCTTGGACGAATACATTCAGATCGTGGGAGACGACGTTTTCGTGACCAACCCAACCATTTTTGCCAAGGGCATCGAAGACGGCCTGGCCAATTCCATTCTGATCAAGTTGAACCAGATCGGCACGGTTACCGAAACCCTGGACGCCATTGAGATGGCCAAACAGGCCGGGTACACCACCGTAATCTCCCACCGCAGCGGTGAAACCGAAGACACTTTTATCGCCGACCTGGCCGTAGCGGTCAACAGCGGTCAGATCAAGACCGGCTCCCTGTCACGCTCCGACCGCATCGCCAAGTACAACCAGTTGATCCGTATCGAAGAGAAGCTGGGCCAGGGCGCACAATTCGCCAAGGAGATCTTCATTGGCGATTGAGGGGAACGCCCGGATGAGAATGCGTCTGTTAACGCCGTTCGTAACCGCCGTCTGCATGGCTGCCATGTCGGTCATGCTCATCATGGCGGCAGTGCCGCATCGGGCCGGGGCCTACGTTCTCGAAGGCCCCCACATACTCACGCTCACCGCCAAGGCACTGGGAAAGATTACCACCCTCCAGGCCAGCCAGAAGCTGCTGATCTACCACCAGGCGCCGGAGACAGCGCCGACCGTCTTCGACGAAATCGCCATTTACGTGATGCCGGAACGGTTCCGTTCCGACATCGTTTCCGACCGGATCCAGCGGACCCACTTGGTATTTGCCGATAGTTCGCTAACGGTAATCGACGGCCGCATGGCCGTTGGGCAAGACCCCTTCGATCTGTACCAGCGTCTGTTGCGAAGCCGAACCCGGAAGCGCTTGATGCGCACCCTCAACCGGCTGGGGGTTGAAACCGCCATATCCAGCCTGGGGCGGCTGGAGGAAAGGGTGGTCTTCGTTCTGGGTGCCCGCTATCCCGATGAATCGGTCTCCCAGCTGGCCATCGATAAAGAGACCTTTCTGCCGGTTCGCCTGCTGCTGGTGGAAAAAAGAGCGGAAGCTCCCGGCCGGCGTCTGGAGATGGTTTACGAGAACTGGCGGAAAGTGCAGAACGGCTGGTTCCCCTTCCAGGTGCGTTTTTCCGTCAATGGTTGCCCGGCCCGGGAAATTCGGGTGACGGATCTTCGTAACCACCCGGCCATCCCGTCGGCGTTGATGGACCTGGAAGCATTGAAGGCATCGGTGGCGGCGAGCAGCACCGACACACCCATAGGGAACAAACAGGAAGCGGTGGAGGCCGTGCAGCAGGCCGTGCAGGACTTTCAGAAAAAATTCGAATAGCCGGTTTTCCAAACCGGTCAAATATGGTACAGGCACTCCCGATTCAAGTATCAGGGCAATTAAAGAACGGCTGAGGTTTTTCTATGGGTTATGACACCAAGTACATTTTTGTTACCGGGGGCGTCCTCTCATCTCTGGGCAAGGGCTTGGCATCGGCGTCCATCGGCGCCCTGCTGGAGAGCCGTGGTCTGACAGTCACCATACAGAAACTGGATCCGTACATCAACGTGGATCCGGGAACCATGAATCCCTTTCAGCACGGCGAGGTCTTTGTCACCGATGACGGCACCGAAACCGATCTGGACCTGGGTCACTACGAGCGCTTCACCCACGCCAAGCTGGGCCAGGACAACAACTTCACCACCGGGAAAATCTACTTCAGTGTCATCACCAAAGAACGCAAGGGCGAATACCTGGGCGGCACAGTGCAAGTCATCCCCCATATCACCGACGAAATCAAAGACAGCATCCGCAAGGCATCCAATGATGTGGATGTGGTCATCGTCGAAATCGGCGGCACCATCGGCGATATCGAGAGCCTGCCCTTTCTGGAAGCCATCCGCCAGTTCAAAAACGATGCGGGCAAGGACAACGTCATCTACATTCACCTGACCCTGGTGCCCTACATCGGCACGGCCGGTGAGGTCAAGACCAAGCCTACCCAGCACAGCGTCAAGGAACTGCGCAGCATCGGCATCCAGCCGGACATTCTCTTGTGCCGCACCGACCGCATGCTCAACCCCGACATCAAGGCCAAAATCGCCATGTTCTGCAATGTGGGCGCGGATGCGGTCATCACGGCCAAGGATGTGAGCTGCATCTATGAAGTCCCCCTGCTCTTCCACCAGGAAGGTTTGGACAACAAGATCGTCGAGCTGCTCAATATTTGGACCCGTGCCCCCCGTCTGGAGGACTGGGAGGCCTTGTGCCGACGCATGGGCGAACCCAGCTTTGATGTCACCATCGCCATCGTGGGCAAGTACGTAGACCTCACCGAATCCTACAAGAGCCTCAACGAAGCCCTGATCCACGGTGGAATCCCCAACCAAGCCCGGGTCAACCTGAAATTCATCGACTCGGAAACCCTCGATGCCAACACCTGCAACCAGAGCCTGGAAGGGGTCGACGGCGTGCTGGTGCCCGGCGGCTTCGGCGCACGGGGGGTGGAAGGCAAAATCTGTGCGGCTCGGCACGCCCGTGAAAACCGGATCCCCTATTTCGGAATCTGCCTGGGGATGCAGATCGCCGTCATCGAATTCGCCCGGCACATGGCCGGACTGGATGGGGCCGACAGCACCGAATTTGACTCGAACACACCCCACCCGGTAATCTACCTCATGGAAAAGTGGTTCGACGATAAATCGGGTACCCTCCAGCAGCGGGATGTCCATTCGGAAAAGGGCGGCACCATGCGCCTGGGAGCGTACCCCTGTAAGCTGGAAAAAGACACCGTGGCCTACCGGGCCTATGCCGCGGAAACCATTTCCGAACGGCACCGTCACCGCTATGAATTCAACAACGCCTACATGGAACCGTTGAAAAAAGCAGGCCTCAAGATCGCCGGCATGGCCCCGTCGGGCGAACTGGTGGAGATCGTGGAAATCGAGGATCACCCGTGGTATCTGGGATGCCAATTCCATCCGGAGTTCAAATCCCGGCCCATGACCCCCCACCCGCTGTTTCGCAGCTTCATCGCCGCGGCCCTGAAGTATTCGGGCAATCGGGAAATCGAGAAGCAGTAAAAACTGGAAACCCACTTTCCACACCCTTTTTGCGCGAGCCCTAAGGGAAATGGTGACGGGGTCGGAGATTTTTTTCTGAAAACAGTCGGAGCTCACAAAAACAGATGTCCGGCACGAAATGAGATCGTGCCTTAATTAGAATTGCCGGGTTGTTGGGCTTGGGCTTCGGCTTGACTTTCCCGGCATACCCTATATTATGCCTGCTAAATGTTTGCTCCCTTCCGTCTGACAACCCATCTAAATCCGTCGAGGTAATCTCCATGTTTTCCCACCTTGATCCCGTATTTCTGGCACGTGCCCAGTTTGCCTTTACTGTGGCCTACCACATCACCTTCCCGGCGTTTACCATCGGCCTGGCCAGCTGGCTGGCCGTGGTGGAGTGGCGCTGGCTTAAAACCGGAAACCCGCTGTACGAGCAGATCTACCGCATGTGGGTGAAAATTTTTGCCGTGACCTTCGGCATGGGCGTGGTCACCGGGGTGGTGCTCTCCTATCAGTTCGGTACCAACTGGTCGGTCTTTGCCGATAAGGTGGGCAACGTGCTGGGACCGCTTTTGGGTTACGAGGTGCTCACCGCCTTTTTTCTGGAAGCCTCTTTTCTGGGCATCATGCTTTTCGGCTGGGATCGGGTAAGCAAAAAGATGCACTTTGCCGCCACGGTAATCGTGGCGGTGGGTACGCTGCTTTCGGCCTTCTGGATCCTTTCCGCCAACAGTTGGATGCAGACCCCGGCGGGATTTCGTGTGGGGGCCGACGGCCTGCTCTATCCCACCGATTGGATTCAGGTGATTTTCAACCCCTCCTTTCCCTACCGCTTGGTCCACATGGTTACCGCGGCCTACCTGACCACGGCATTCGTGGTGGGTGGCGTCGGCGGCTACTACCTGTGGCGGGGCCTACACATCAAACAGGCCCGGATCATGCTGGGTATGGCCATGATCATGGCCATTTTCGTGGCCCCCATGCAGCTTCTTTTCGGTGATCTGCACGGCCTGAACACCTTCAAGCACCAGCCGATCAAGGTGGCGGCCATGGAGGGGATCTGGAATACGGAGCGAGGGGCCGCGATGCGACTCTTCGCCTGGCCGGATCAGATCGAGGAGCGAAACAGATTTGAGATTGCCGTTCCCAAACTTTCCAGCCTCATCCTCACCCATGATCTCGATGGCGAGGTGAAGGGGCTCAAATCATGGCCCCGGGGAGACCGTCCGCCCGTGGCCGTGGTATTTTGGACTTTCCGCATCATGTTTGCCATCGGCGGACTGATGATTGTCACCGGCCTGGCGGCCATGGTGCTCCATTTTCGTAAAGCGCTGTTTACCACCCGCTGGTTTCATCTGTGGTGCGTCGCCATGACACCTTCCGGTTTCGTGGCCGTTGTAGCCGGCTGGTTTGTCACCGAGGTGGGGCGGCAGCCCTTCATCGTCCAAGATGTATTGCGGACCTCGGATAGCGTCTCGCCTGTGGCGGCCGGGTCCGTCGCCATCTCCCTGGCCGCATTTGTCGTCACCTACGGCCTGGTGTTTACGGCAGGTGCCTATTACATTCTCCAACTGATCGGCAAGGGGCCTGACATTGCCGAAGGAGATGCTTATGGACGTCACGGCGTAAAGGAACCGCCCCTGGTCACGGACATCACTGCCCAGACAGGAGGACAAGATGTTTAGTTTCGAAAGTTTTTTGGATCTGCCGCTCGTTTGGTATTCACTGATCGGCACGGCCATCTTCCTGTATATCCTGCTGGATGGCTTCGACCTGGGGGTGGGTATTCTTTTTCCCTTTGCCCCTACGGACCAGTGCCGGGACCGCATGATGAACTCCGTTGCCCCTTTCTGGGACGGAAATGAAACCTGGCTGGTGCTGGGCGGCGGCGGGCTGTTCGCCGCCTTTCCCCTGGCCTACGCCATTCTCATGCCGGCCTTTTACATGCCTATCATCCTGATGCTGCTGGGGCTGGTCTTCCGCGGGGTGGCTTTCGAGTTTCGTTTTAAGGCCACCGGCAACTCCAAGCGCATCTGGGACTACTCCTTCCACTTCGGTTCTCTGGTGGCCACCTTCATGCAGGGTGTGGTCCTGGGCACCTTCGTTCACGGCATTGCCGTAGACGGCCGTAATTTTTCCGGCGGCCCCTTGGATTGGCTGAACGCCTTCAGCATGATGACCGGTGTGGCCCTGGTGACCGGATATGCCCTTTTGGGTGCCACCTGGACGATCATGAAAACCGAAGACACGACCCAGGCGTGGGCGCGCCGATGCGCGCGATACGTGATGCTGTTCGTGGCTCTGTTCATGGGGTTGGTCAGTCTGGCCATGCCGCTGATGAACAGTGACATCAAAGCCCTGTGGTTCAGCCTGCCCAACTTCTATTTCCTGCAGCCCATGCCCATCCTCTCGGTGGTCTTTTTCATCATGCTCTGGCGGGACCTGCGTACGGAGCGGGAGTTTCGACCCTTTTGTCTCACCCTGGGTGTTTTTTTGATGAACTACATCGGTATCGGGGTGAGCACCTGGCCTTGGCTGGTGCCCTTTCAGGTAACCCTGTGGGATGCCGCCGCCGCACCGGAATCCCAGTCCCTGCTTCTCGTCGGCACGGTGTTTCTGCTGCCTTGCATCCTGGCCTATACCGCTTACTGCTTTTACGTATTCCGGGGCAAGGCCTCCCACGAACACGATGCGGTTTACTGACAAACAGCGCCAGTGGTTGTGGTTCGCCGGCCTGTTTATCGGCGGAATGGCTGCCATGCTGGTGCTGGCCGGAGTGGTACGACTGATGCTGGGGATGTAGATGATGTAGAACTTCAATACCCGTTTCAACTATAGGAAGGTTGCCATGAGTAGTCATACAACAGACGATATCGAAAGTACCAACCCAGATGAACCGGTACGATGGGTTACCGATCCGATTTCTTTGGATAAACTCAGAATTACACCGGGACACGATCAAGCGGCCAACCAATTGGCGCCCATCCTTCTCGATGCGCTTCAGACTTACGAGAAAGTCATATTTGCTGCCGGAGGAGAATCCGGAACGGGAAAAAGCGAGATCGCCTACCTTGTGGGGGAAATGCTTAAAAAACAGGGGGTCCCAATCATTGCGTGGTCGTTTGACAATGCCTATGTGACCACACCCGACGAACGGGAAGAGAAGAGAGCCCAAGATTACGATAACAACGTTGGCTTAAATGAAATGAACGGATCCAGAATTGAAGCGGTGATGTCCGCTTTTGAGCAAGACCGGCCGATCACGGTGCCGATTGTCATTATCCAGGCAGACGGTTCCCGGCCGACCAAGCAGATCACCCTGGATATGCAAGATAAGCGGGTGTTGATTGTCGACGGCCTCTACGCGGCATTAATTGGGCAGATGAGGACCCGCGACAATAAAGCAACCCGTATTGTTGTGATGAACGAAAAGCGATTCGACCTCAATGCTCAAAAAGAGAGAGGAAAGGAAAAGGTAAACGAACACCGCATGAAGGTTCTTGAAAGAGAGTGCCGTGCGGTAAGATCGCTGTGGCCCTACGTCACCCACAAAATTTCCGAAGATTGGCGGGTTTCCGCCATACCCATAGGGAATAATCAGTCATGACCGAAAAGTCGCTGTTGATCCACCGATTTATCCGTACTTTTTTTGTTTGACAGCCGTCCAGGAGCATTTTAGCATTACAGACAAGCCGCAATCATCGGCTTGGTTTCCAGCGTCGCGGTCGATGCGGATGCTCCCGGCTCCTTTTTGGATCTGCCGCCACTATCATCTCCTTGGGTTCAGCCTGGGGCTTGTTCTGGAAAATGTGAAGATGAGAAGCGGCACGACCTACCTGGCGGCGGAGCTCAAGGAAAAGGAAGATGCCTTGGCAGCTGCCGGCTGCAACATACTGGTGCTGAGCCGTGGGGGTAGGAAAAGTGACCCATTTTTTCACTCGGAGCGTCTATGCCCGCGTGGTAGCCCGCCCTGCGCGGCGTTACCATTTGCGTTGCTACTTGAAAGGAGGAGGAGATGGCATCTGAAAACAGGATAAACATCGACATCTTCAAGGCCGTGACCGGTCTGTTGAGCACAGTGAAGACATAGACGTGATGTCTAACCACCTGGCCCAATTGCTCATCGCCGGCCTGGATATCAAAGGATGTGCCATTTTCGTGCTCAATGCGGTTACCGAGGAGTTGGAGATTCTGGCCAGCTTCGGCCTTTCGGTCAAGTATCTGACCAAGGGACCGCTGAACACGCCCAAGAGCATTAATGAAACCTTTCAGGGCAATCCGGTGGTGATTGCGGATGTCGGCAAAAAGAACAAGAGCCTGCAATATCCGGACGAGGCACGCAGAGAGGGCATCGCCGCCATCGTATCCTTGCCCATCGTCCACCTCGGTGAGGTGGTCGGTGTGCTGCGACTGTACCATTACAAACCGTGGAAGGTTTCGGATCAGGATCTGGAGTCATTACAGATTCTGGCAGGCATCATCGGCCTGGCCATGACCTACACACGATTCCATAACAGCATCCATGCCATCGCCGAGGTGCTGGGGCACACCTTTCAGGTGGCGCTGACCCCGAAGTGGAGAAAGCGATGAGGTGGATAGGTTGAAGGCGTTTGGAATGAATGGGATCTTATCATCCAGGAAGGTTGCATTCAAGGTTTTCCCGCCCTCCATGACAAACTGCTCGGACAGGGCGTAGCCCNNCCCCATCTGCCCGGCCCCATCTGCACGGACCCTTCCAGCCGACCCTCCACGCATGGATACGCATAGAAAGGTGATCATGTCTGAATCAAGGATCATTCGTGCCCTCGGACTGTGTTCCGGGGGTTTGGACAGTATTTTAAGCGCCCTGGTGCTCAGGGAGCAGGGGATAGACGCGCACTGGGTATCGTTTGAGACGCCTTTTTTCTCATCCGCAAAGGCCAAAAAGGCCTCGAAACAAACGGGCGTTCCACTGATGGTGCGTAAGATTACCCCGGTTTACCTGCAGATGATGCGATCGCCGTCTGTCAAATACGGCAAGAACATGAACCCGTGCATGGACTGCCACACGCTGATGTTCCGTCTGGCCGGCGAGATCATGACCGATCAGGGGTTCGACTTTCTCTTTTCCGGTGAGGTGCTGGGTCAGCGGCCCATGAGCCAGACCCGCACGTCACTGCGTTATGTGGAAAAACACTGCGGATATGACGGATATATCGTCAGGCCCCTTTGCGCGAAAAATCTGCCCGAGACCATGGCGGAACAAAAGGGGATGGTGGACCGGGAACGCTTGCTGGACTTTACCGGCCGGTCCCGCAAACCGCAGCTGCAACTGGCCGAAAAATTCGGGGTGACCGATTTCCCGGCGCCGGCCGGCGGGTGCCTGTTGACGGACGAGATCTTCAGCCGTCGGCTCAAGGATCTGTTCGGCCACCAGGACGCTTACCCGGAAAAGGACCTCGACCTGCTCAAATTCGGCCGCCACATGCGCCTGGACCCACGAACCAAAATCGTGGTGGGCCGTACCCACCAGGACAATGAACAGATCGGCCGCTGCATCGACCCGGAAAGCGACACGGTGCTGCAAGTGGACCAATTTCCCGGCCCGCTGGTGGTGATGCCGGGCGGTGGCGGCGAACCGATGCAGATGCTGGCCGCCAGTATCTGCGCCGGCTACAGCAAGGCGCCGACCGATGCACCGGTGTTGGTGAACGTGCAGGCGGGTGGGCATCGCCGGCAGGTGACGGTACTGAGCTTACCGCCGACCGAGAATAAGAAATTTTTTATTTAAAACTCAACCGGGCGCACCAAGCCATGGATCACTGGCCGGACCGCGTGAAAGAACAGTGCCAAGCCAATAAATCCCTCAAGGGAGGGTTGATCGTTGTCCTGGATGTTCGACTCATTGAACAAATAAATATGGGAGTATTACCTTGAAAGGGTTGGGGAGTCACTCGAAGAGGTCCGCGTGACTTCCGGTTCGTACGAGGCATAACTCACTGCCTTCGATTCGGTAAATCAATAACCAGTCAGGCTCAATATGACACTCTCGGCAGTCCTTTAATGTGCCTTTTAATCTGTGATCCCTGGCTTTCAGCGGCAGTTTTTCGCCTTCAACCAATAGCTGTATAATGGTTTTAAGCCTCTCAAAATCATTGTTCCGTTTTTTAAGTCGCTTTACATCTCTCTTGAACTGGGTATCACGCCGGATTGATCGCATCGCTCAGATTTCAAGGTCATCAAATAGATCTTTCGTAGAGGAGAAGGCTTTTCCTTTGCCCTGCCTTGAATTTTCAATTGCCTTCATTGTTTTTTCATTGGGAACCTGAAGCTCAAAAGGCAATCCCCGATGGGCGATAATCTGACGATAATAGAGCTCAAAGGATTTTGACACAGACAAACCCAAGTCTTTAAGAACGGCTTCGGCCTCCTTTTTTATTTTCGGATCAATCAGCGCTCTGGCTGAGGCGGTTTTCGATGTTCCCATAATATCTCTCCATAATTATAGCATATAATATGCTATAATACCTATTTTGTCAACGGTGTTTATTCGGCCGCATCGTTTCAAATGTTGATGAATCTTTGGTTGTACATTTCATAGCGTTCTCAGCCATCGGGTTCCAGCTTCGCCCGCAGCTGACCGCAGGCGGCCCCGATGTCCTGTCCCTTGCTGTGGCGAACGATGACCGTGTAGTGATGATCGGCCAGAAATTCCTGGAACCGGCTGATCCGGGAGGGATCCGAGCGCTGGAAATCGCTTCCCGGATGCTCGTTGAAGGGGATCAGGTTGATTTTGGACTTGATGGGCCGCAGCAGTTTTATCAGGCGCCGGGCGTCTGCCATGCTGTCGTTGATTCCCTTCATCAGAATGTATTCGAAGGTGATCTTTCGCCGGGGCGGCAGGGGATAACGGCGGCAGGCCGCCATCAGGTCGGCGATGGGGTATTTTCGGTTGATGGGCATCAGCCGGCTGCGGGTGTCGTCATCGGCGGCATTGAGGGAGACGGCCAGGTTTACCCGGGTGTCGCGACCCAGATCTGCCATTTTGGGGACCAGCCCCGCTGTGGATACGGTGACCCGCCGGCTGGAGATCTTGAGACCGAAATCACCGTCGCTGATCATATCCAGGGCATGGACCACATTTTGATAGTTGGCCAGCGGCTCTCCCATGCCCATGAAGACGATGTTGGTCAGGGGCATGCCGCCTTCCAAATTCACCCGCTGCTGAACATCGCGTACTTGTGAGATGATCTCGCCGGTGGACAGGTTGCGCACCAAGCCTCCCCTGGCCGTCATGCAGAACCGGCATCCCTGGCTGCATCCCACCTGGCTGGAGATGCACAGGGTGAAATGGTCTTTTTCGGGGATAATCACCGTTTCGATGTGAAGGCCGTCATGGAGCCGGAACAGCAGCTTCCGGGAGCCGTCCCGGGAGGTCACCTCGTTTTCTATCTCCAGGCGGGGGTTGACGAAGGTTGCTTCCAGGTCCGACCGAAGCGGTTTCCCCAGGTTGGTCATCTCTTCAAACCGGTCGGTCTGGCGCAGGTATACCCACCTCAATATCTGGTCGGTGCGAAAAAGGCGTCTGCCCCGGGTCGTCAGCCAGTCGGTCAGCTGCCGTCGGGAAAGATCCTTGATGTCGATTTTGCTTGATATTGTAGTCATGATGTGGGATCCACGCGGAGTCGTTTGTCGGACCGGGGTCGTCAACAGGTGTTCGGTCATGCAGGGGCCCGCAAGGGCCCGTGCGATCTCTTTTTCCATGTATCCGGGGCCTTCTGGCCTCTTTTTTATGCCTTGACATACCATTTTAAAAAATCTATTTTCAAGGTTTTAGTTTAAACACCGGAAAAATGTCATGTTTGACTCGCTCAGCGACAAGCTAAATGCGGTTTTCAAGCAGCTTAAGGGGCATGGCAAACTTTCTGAAAAGAATGTTGCCGATGGTCTGCGAGAGGTGCGCATGGCACTCTTGGAGGCCGATGTCCACTACCAGGTGGTCAAGCGGCTGGTGGCCGACGTCAAGGCGCGTGCGCTCGGCCGGGAGGTCATGGGTAGCCTTACCCCCGGCCAGCAGGTGATCAAGATTGTCAACGAGTCGTTGACCCAACTCATGGGAGAGACCCACCAGGAGCTCAACCTCACCGGTGAAAAACCGGTCGCGGTGATGCTGGTGGGCCTTCAGGGTTCGGGCAAGACCACCACGGCGGGGAAATTGTCGGTGATGCTGCGAAAAACCGGCAAGCAGCCCTACCTGGTACCGGCGGACGTATACCGGCCTGCGGCCATCGACCAGTTGAAGAAACTGGGCGGGCAGCTGGAGGTGCCGGTTTTCGATTCCACGCCGGACATGGATCCGGTCAAGATCTGCCAGGATGCCCGGGTGGCGGCCCAGAAGGCGGGCTGTGATACCCTTTTGCTGGATACCGCCGGGCGGCTTCACGTCGATGAAGAACTGATGGATGAGCTGTCGCGCATCCGTGCGTCGGTAAAGCCCACGGATATCTTGTTGGTGGCCGACGCCATGACCGGTCAGGATTCGGTCAACATCGCCAAAGCCTTTGACGAGCGGCTGGATATCGGCGGTGTGGTGCTCACCAAAATGGACGGCGACGCCAGGGGGGGGGCGGCCCTGTCCATCCTGTCCATCACCGGCAAGCCCATCAAGTTTATCGGCGTCGGCGAAAAGCTCAGTGAACTGGAGGCGTTCCATCCGGACCGCATGGCCTCCCGGATTCTCGGCATGGGTGACGTCCTTACCATGATCGAGAAGGCCCAGGAGGTGGTGGATGAAGAACAGGCCATCGAACTTGAAAAGAAGCTGCGCAAAAACCAGTTCACCCTGGAAGATTTCCGTGACCAGATGCGTCAGATCCGCAAAATGGGATCCTTGACGGACATCCTGGGCATGATTCCCGGCATGGGCAAGATGAAGCAGATGAAGAACCTGCAGGTGGACGAAAAGGAATTGGTCCACATCGAGGCCATCATCAATTCCATGACGCCCAGGGAGCGGCGTCAATACGGAATCATCAACGGCAGTCGCCGCAAGCGAATCGCCGCGGGCAGCGGCACCCGGGTCCAGGATGTCAACCGACTGCTGAAAAATTATGCCCAGGTGATGAAAATGATGAAGAAAATCAATAAAAGCGGTATGCGCGGATTGGGCCGTGGCATGCTGCCCTTCTAAAGGAGAACTACCATGGCAGTAAAAATCAGACTGGCCCGACACGGGGCAAAAAAAAGGCCTTTTTACCGGATCGTGGCCGCCGACAATGAAAGTCCCAGAGACGGTCGTTTTATAGAAAAACTAGGTACTTACAACCCGTTGCTGGATCCTGCACAGGCGGTGTTAAACACGGATCGGATCAAATACTGGATCGGCCAGGGCGCCACACCCACCGATACCGTAAAATCGATTCTGAAACGTGAGGGTGTATTTGGTGCTGCGGAATAACGGACTGCGCCGAGCCCGATTTTCAGCCACGGAAAAGGAAATGGAGCTATGAAAGAGCTGATCAAGTTCATTGCACAGGAGTTGGTGGATTTTCCTGACCAGGTGTCCGTTGATGAGATTGAGGGCAACCAGACATCCGTCATTGAATTGAAAGTGGCCAAAGAGGATCTGGGCAAGGTGATCGGCAAACAGGGGCGGACGGCACGAGCCATGCGGACCCTTCTAAGTGCGGCCTCGGCCAAGGTCAAAAAAAGAACGGTCCTTGAAATCATTGAGTAAGTTAACGGACCGGGAAGATCTTGTCCTGGTGGGAAGGGTGACGGCTGCCCACGGCATTCGCGGTGGCCTGAAAATTCATGCTTATTCCGAGTCGGTGGCACTTTTCCGTATCGGAGAGGGCATCATGACGGCCCTGCCCGATGGGTCGATTTGCACCATGACCGTAGGATGGACCAAACCCCAAGGAAGAAAGTTTCTCATGGGCTTTGAATCGCTGACCGACCGCGATCAGGCCGAAGGCCTGGTCGGGTCGTTGCTTTTTATAGACAAATCACGCTTGCCGGCGCTGGAAGAGGACACCTACTACTGGTCTGACCTGTTGGGACTCAATGTTTACGACCCTGCCGGGGCCCTGCTGGGTCGCCTCGACGAGGTGATTCCCACGCCCGGCAATGATGTCTATGTGGTCAAGGGGAACATTGACGGACGGGAACGGGAGATGCTGATTCCGGCCATCGGTGATGTGATTCTCAGCATCGATATCGCGGGCGGAACCATGGTCGTGGACCCGCCGGAAGGATTATAGGGCCACGGACAACACCATGAAGGTTTGTGTACTGACCCTTTTTCCCGAACTGTTCGATCCGTTCTGGGATCACGGCATTATCCGGCGCGCGGTCCTGGGGCAAAAGATCAGCCCTTTCACCATCAATATCCGCGACCATGCCCGGGGGCGGCACCGGGTCACCGATGACCGGCCATACGGGGGGGGCTGCGGAATGGTGATGAAGCCGGAACCATTGACCGCGGCCCTGGCGGAAGCCAAAACGCGGATGCCGGCGGCGACGACACTGCTGCTTTCTCCCCAGGGGAAGCAGTTCGATCAGGGGTTGGCCGGATCCCTGGCATCCGAGGATGAGCTGATTCTGGTCTGCGGCCGCTACGAAGGTGTGGATGAGCGGTTTATCGACCAACATGTGGATGGGGAGATCTCCATCGGCGACTTTGTGCTTACCGGTGGCGAACTGGGGGCCATGGTGGTGATCGATGCGGTGTCGCGCCTGATTCCCGGGGTGCTGGGCAATGCGGACTCTGCGGGAAGCGACACGTTCAGCGACGGACTCGTGGAACACGCCCATTATACGCGGCCGCCAACCTTCGCAGATGCGCCGGTTCCCGATCTGCTGCTATCCGGGAACCACCAAAAGATCGACCGGTGGCGCCGGGAAACCGCCTTGATCCGGACCGTGTTGAAGCGGCCGGATCTTTTGGTGCAGCGGGATTTTACCCCGGAGGAACGGGCAACACTGATGAAATGGCGCCGGGACATTGACGGGCTTATCGGTTAAGCGGCTATACGTCGCCCTGATCCACCACCCGGTGATCGACAAAAACGGGGAAACGATCGCTTCGGCGGTCACCAATCTGGACCTGCACGACATTGCCAGGGTGTGCAGAACTTATGGGGTCGAGGGTTACTACGTCACGACCCCACTCGAAGACCAGATGGTGCTGGTAAACCGCATCCTCGACCATTGGACCACCGGCGTGGGGGGAACATACAATCCCAAACGGCGGCAGGCACTCGAACGGATCCGGGTCAAAGCCTCCTTCGATGATACCATCGGTGAGATCGCCGAGAGGGAAGGAGAGCGGCCCAAGACGGTGGCCACTTCGGCCAGACGGCATGCGGGAAGCCTGTCATACCGTTGCCTGAGGAGGATGCTGAACGATCCAGCGCCGTTCGTGCTGGCCTTCGGCACGGCATGGGGGCTTGCCGATACATTCATGGCCGAGGCGGATTACACGCTGGATCCGCTGGTCGGCGCGGGAACCTACAATCATCTGTCGGTCCGGTCCGCGGTGTCCATCATCCTGGATCGGTTGCTGGGCGGAGGAATTTGACGATTACGTAAGAAGTCCGATATCTGCGTTACGCTTCGTCCCTCGTCACTGCGGAGTACGACATGTATGTCTCATTCCTCGGGATTTGCAAGCCTTGATCCCGGACTTCTTACGAAACCGTCGGAAAAGCGAATGGTTACGAAGCTGCCAAATTTTAACGACAAACCAATTTCAGGGAGTTATCATGGAAACCATCAAGAACATCGAAAGAGAACAGATTCGCATGGATCTGCCCCACTTCACGGCGGGCGACACCGTCACCGTTCATGTGAAGATCCGCGAAGGCAACAAGGAACGTATTCAGGCCTTCCAGGGTGTGGTTATCAGCAAGAAAAAAGGGTTGGCCAACGCCACCTTCACCGTCCGTAAAGTCTCTTACGGCGTGGGGGTGGAAAGAGTCTTCCCCACCAATTCGCCCATTATCGACCGGGTGGAAGTGGTCTCCCGCGGTCGGGTGCGGCGGGCCAAGATCTACTACCTGCGTAAGCTGCGCGGCAAGGCTGCCAGGATACGGGAGAAGCGATTCAACTAAATGGGTTCAGACCTCTGGGTATTTGAAAAAAAGGCCCGCGATATGGGGCACCGGATCATCGCAGGAATCGATGAGGCCGGCCGGGGTCCCCTGGCCGGTCCCGTCGTTTCTGCTGCGGTGATCCTGCCCGAGGGTGTCGACCTTCCCGGGATCGACGATTCCAAGCGGCTGACGCCAGCCCGGCGCAACCGCCTTTACGACCGGTTATATGCCGTTGCCGGCGCCATCGGCATCGGGGTGGTGGATACGGCCGAGATCGACCGCGTCAATATCCTACAGGCCACTTTACGTTCCATGGTCATGGCGGTGGCCAATCTACACCCCCGGCCGAACCATCTGCTCATCGACGGCATTTTCACCATCGCTTCGGATCTTTCCCAAGAAGCCATTAAAAAAGGGGATTCGCTGAGCATCTCCATTGCCGCCGCCTCCGTCGTGGCCAAGGTCACCCGGGATCGGATCATGGCCCAGGTGGACACCCTGTTCCCCGAGTACGGATTTGGCCGACACAAGGGCTATCCCACCAAAAATCACCGGGCGGCCATTATACGCCATGGATGCAGCCCCATCCACCGCCGGACCTTCAAGGGGGTTCGGGAGGTTGTGAAGGCAGGCGATATATGCTCAATCGGCAACAACAATTCGGAAAAAAGAGCGAACGGCTCGCCGCGGAATTTCTAAAGCGGACGGGCTACCGCATTATCGAAACCAACTATCGGTCCAAAGTCGGTGAGATCGATATCATTGCCAGGGAGAAGGGCACCATCGTTTTTGTGGAGGTGAAGGCGCGGTCGTCCAGCCGGTTCGGCAGCCCCAAGGGGGCCGTCACCCCTGCCAAGCAGCGCAAAATCTCCATGGCCGCCCTGGACTACCTGAAACGCTCCGGGCAGGCCGATGCCAGTGCCCGGTTCGACGTGGTGGCCATCGACACCGCAGCTGGAAAAATAGACATCGAGGTCGTCAAAAATGCCTTTGCCCTTGCCTACGGATGACCGGGAAACGATCCGCTGCCCCAGCGGTCTCTATGTGGTGGCCACGCCCATCGGCAACCTGGACGACATTACCCTGCGCGCCGTCAAGACCCTGGACGGGGTGGATCTGATCGCCGCCGAGGATACCCGCCATACCACCCGGTTGCTGTCCCACTACCGTATACGCACGCCCTTGATCTCCTGCCATGAGCACAATGAATCCCAGCGGTCCCCGCAACTGATCGACAAGATCAGTTCCGGCGCGGCCGTGGCCCTGGTCTCCGACGCCGGTACGCCATCGGTATCCGATCCCGGCTACCGGCTGGTGCGTGCAGCCCTGGAACACGGCCTGGAGGTATTTCCCATCCCCGGGGTGTCGGCGACAATTACGGCGCTGTGTGTATCGGGACTGCCAACCGATGCCTTCGTGTTTCTGGGATTTGCCCCCAGGAAAACGGGCAAGCGGCGGGAACTGCTGGAATCATTGGTCGCCGAATCCCGGACCCTGATTTTTTATGAATCCCCCCGGCGGGTGGCGGCCTTTTTGGAAGAGATCCACGCGGTGATGGGGAACCGGCCGGCCGTTCTGGCCCGCGAGATGACCAAACTACATGAGGAGTTCATCCGCGGCAGCCTTTCCGAAATCCAGGCCATGCTGGCTGATCGCCTCGCGGTCAAGGGTGAATGCACCCTGCTGGTGGATGGCCTAAGGGAGACGGATTCAATCTGCGATGCCGACCTGGCCGAAGCCCTTTGCCATGCCCTGGCCCAACCCGGTGCCCGTGTTTCCAGCCTTTCCAAGGCCTTGGCCCGGCAATACCGCCTGCCTCGAAAAAAAGTTTACGAGATGGCCCTGAACGTTCAAAACGAAGCCGGCAAGACCCCAACATCCCGATGACGGCAACCCCACCCATCCTCTATCCCGTGATTCTGCCGGTTCCGCAAGTCGACCGGCATCTGAAAGGCCGAGACAAGGTTGAGACCCTGAGTCGTCTTGCCCGGTTGGCCCTGACGAAATCTTGTGGGCGAAGTGGTCTTCGCCTGGACAGCTGGCCCAAGAACGATAAAGGCGTGCCCCTGCCGGTAAACGGCGTTCACTGGTCGCTGAGCCATAAATCGGATGTCGTCGGCGCTGTGGCAGCCCCGCTGCCAGTAGGCATTGATCTGGAGACGATTCGCCCGGTAAGCGACGCCCTGCTGGCCAAAATTGCCGATGATGACGAGTGGCATTTGATCGACGGGGATCGGCAGCGAAACTTTTTTCGCTTGTGGACCGCCAAGGAGGCGGTACTCAAGGCCGTGGGAAGGGGCATCGCCGGCCTGTCCCGCTGCCGGATGGTAAGGGTCGTCGACGATACCTGCCTGATCGTGACTTACGAAGAGACTCGCTGGTCGGTCGTCCACTTCTGGTTCGACGGACACGTCGCCGCCCTGACCCCCCATCACTTCGATGTTTCTTGGACCTTGATGGCGTAGGTCCGGCGGCTCTCCCGGCCGGTTTCGGCCGTAACGCATTGTGGGATGCGGCTTTTTCTGTTAAGAGGAGCCGAAAGTGAATACGAATCTCAGATGTCGGAAGGAATACCCCGCTCGATGAAATCATTTGAAGCCCTGTTTGCCGAACTCAAGGACAAGGCGGCGCGCAAGGATTCCCGGTCGGGAACGGTCAGGCAATTGGAAAAAGGGATTCACGCCATTGGCAAGAAAGTGATTGAGGAGGCCTGCGAGGTGTGGATGGCCGCTGAACACGAAGGCCGTGAATGTACCGCCGAGGAAATTTCCCAACTGCTCTACCATGTCCAGGTGATGATGATCGCCTGCGACCTGGAGTTGGCGGATGTTTACCGCCACCTGTAGTGCCCATCCACAAAAGGAACCTTACCCATATGCTCAAAATCGCCCTGCCCAACAAGGGATCCCTCTCCGAAGACGCCGTTTAGCTGAAAAAACAGAATCGGTTTTTATTTTATCACCGTTGACAGCGGCGCGCAAACCGGCCCGTCCTCGGGATATCCGTCAATGGCTGTGACTGGAGAAAGAGGTGGTACGATGACCCTAGAAAATCAAATTCGAAAAATGGTCCAACGGCGTGGCGATGCCTATCGCCCCCGAACCCGACACCTCGACGATCAGGGCCGGGCCATCTACACCAACCGGCTGTTTCTCGAATCCAGTCCCTACCTGCTCCAGCATGCCCATAATCCCGTGGACTGGTACCCCTGGGGGGATGAGGCCTTCGATGCCGCGCGGCGACTGGATCGGCCGGCGCTGCTCTCGGTGGGCTACGCCACCTGCCACTGGTGCCATGTCATGGAGGAAGAGTCCTTCGAAGACGAAGAGATTGCCCGCTATATCAACGACAACTACATTGCCGTCAAAGTGGATCGCGAGGAGCGGCCCGACGTGGATGCCATTTACATGAGTGCCGTCCAGGCCATTACCGGCCGGGGCGGGTGGCCCATGACGGTGTGGCTGACCCCGAAGCGGGAACCCTTTTACGGGGGTACCTATTTTCCGGCACGGGACGGCGACCGGGGCTCATCGGTGGGATTGCTTACCCTCTTGCATAAGATCCGCGAGAGTTACGACGGCAAGCGGGAAATGGTTTCCCAGTCTGCCGGCGAACTCTCCCGGGCAGTGCGTCAAATGCTGACACCGGCTGCCGCCGGCCGCCTGCCCGGGGAAGGCGTGTCGGACCGTGTCGTCTCATCCAGCAAGACCCGCTTCGATCCGGTGTATGGCGGGATCGCCGGGGCCCCCAAGTTTCCCAGCTCTCTGCCGCTTCGATTGCTGCTGCGGCGCCATCGATGCACCAATGACCCGGACGTTCTGAACATGGCAGCCCTGACCCTGGAGAAGATGGCCGCCGGCGGCATGAACGATCAGGTGGGCGGCGGTTTTCACCGCTACTCCACCGACGCGCAGTGGCTGGTTCCCCACTTTGAAAAAATGCTTTACGACAATGCGCTGCTGGTGCCGGCCTACATCGAGGGGTGGCAGGCCACGGGGAACCTGCGATTCAGGCGGGTGGCCATTAAAACCCTGGATTATGTGGTTCGCGAGATGACCTCGCCGGACGGGGCCTTTTTTTCTGCCACCGATGCGGACAGCCTGACGCCGTCCGGACACCGGGAGGAGGGCTGGTATTTCACCTGGACAATAGAGGAACTCAACGATGTCCTCGGGGCCGATGATGCCCGGATTGCCGCGGCTGTGTACGGTGTCGAAACGGGTGGTAACTTCGAAGGAAGGAGTGTTTTGTTCCTGTCGAGGGAACTTAACAACGTGGCCGGTGAATTGGGTCTGTCCATGGTGCAGCTGGCATCGGACGTGGATCGAATCAATGCGGCGCTTTATGCTCGGCGTCAAACGCGTCCGGCGCCCTTGCGGGACGACAAAATTCTTGCCGCCTGGAACGGCTTGATGATCTCCGCATTTGCCCGTGCCGGGTTTGCCTTGGATGATTCGGCCTACCTCGAACGGGCCGGCCGGGCAGCGGATTTTATCCTGAACCGGATGGTTGTCGACGGCAGGCTCAAGCGAAGTTTCAAAGACGGTGCTGCCGGGGGAAACGGGTTTCTCGATGACCACGCCTTTTTCATCGCCGCATTGCTGGATCTGTTTGAAACAACAACCGACCTGCACTGGCTGGCGCGTGCCGTCGAATTGGACCGGACCCTGGCCGACCGGTTTGGTGACTCTGAAAACGGAGGCTTTTTCATGACTGCAGCCGATCACGAGGTGCTTATCGCTCGCGAGAAGCCGGCCCTTGACGGCGCCATTCCCTCGGGAAACGCTGTGGCCCTGATGAACCTGTTGAGATTGAACGCCTTGACCCCGGATCCATCCTATTTGAAACGGGCGGAGAGGGGGTTGGCCGCTTTTTCCGCCATTATGGAAGCCAACCCGTCTGCTTTCGGCGAGATGCTCATGGTCCTGGATGACTTTTTGCACCTGCCCCCTCAGGTGATCCTCGTCACCCCGGTAGGCGGTGATGCCGCCGCAATGACGGATCGGTTGCGTTCCGCCTTTCTACCCGGCAGCCTGGTGATGGTCGTCACCGAATCACGTGCCGTGCAATTGTCCCGGGGATTCCCCCTGTTCAGGGGAAAAACCGCTGCCGGCGGCAAGGCAACCGCCTATGTGTGTCGAAACGGTGCCTGCCGGCTTCCGGTGACCACCGCGGATGCGATGATGAAACAATTGACGATTACGAAAAAAGCCGTACAAAATTGGACTGACTAGGTGTTCATCGGTCGGTGCTTTAAGAATCGGTCGATGGACTTTTCGCCTGGCTCTCCGATCCGGTCAACCATGGTCCACTACCGGAGCCTGTGAACTTATTCTTTATCTCCCCAAAGCCGCCGCCAGGGCGTCCATAAACTTGTGGTTGGCCTTGTGCAGGGGCAGGTGCGCCAACGACCGAAGGGTTACCCAGCGATGGCCTTTAGCGCTTTTTAAACGCACCCGGCCGGCCACATGCCGGCACAGATAGACATCGCCGGTGAGCCTGAAATGGGTATAGGCATGTCGGATCCGGGTCAGCCGTCGGTCCACCGCGATCGTCAGGCCGGTTTCTGTTGCCATCATCTCTGCAAAGCCCTTCCAATCCCCTTGTTCGCCGTCGGTCGGGACTGCCGGAAACTCCCACAATCCGCCTAACAATCCCTCCATTGGTCTTTGAACCGCCAGCATTTTTCCCTTTTTTAAGATTACACCGATAGAGAGATGTCGATGGGGCGCTTTTCTGGATGCATCGCGCTTTGGAAAGTCCGCCGTCGTGTGATGTCGGTTTGCCAGACACAGGACGGAAAGGGGGCAGGCGCCGCAAGCGGGTTTTTTTGGACGGCAGATCAGCGCACCCAGTTCCATGACGGCCTGGTTAAAGTCTGCCGGATGCTTCGGGCAGATAAGACCCGTGGCCGGGGCCTTAAAAATCTTGTGGGCGCCGTTGCGATTAACAGGGGAGTCTATCTCCATCAACCGTGAGAGTACCCGTTTAACGTTGCCGTCGACCACCGCAAGTACCCGGCCGAAGGCGATGCTCAGGACGGCGGCGGCGATGTAGTCACCCACGCCGGGAAGGGACTGGAACACCGCCGGATTGTCGGGTACCTGTCCGTTAAACCGGGAATCCACGATGCCGGCTGCGCGATGCAGATTGCGGGCCCGGGCGTAGTATCCCAGCCCCTCCCACAGTTTGAGCACCGATTGAATATCGGCATCGGCCAGATGCCCCGGCGTCGGAAAACGATCGATAAAACGCTGGTAATAGGGGATGGCGGTGGCCACCCGGGTCTGCTGAAGCATTACTTCCGAGACCCATATGGCGTAGGGATCCGATGTTTCCCGCCAGGGCAGGCGGCGGTGATGGGTCGCGTACCAGCCCAGCAGTCTCTTGCGAAAGATTTCCGGTTCCATGGGGCACAATAATCCTGTTTCGTTATGATCAGGGGCGCATGTAACATATTTTAACCGGTCCAGCCAGTTATTGGTTAAAGTATGGGGAAAATGCGGCGATAGGGTTTTTGTCCGCGTTACTGCAGAAGCACCAGAATTTTTGATAGCGACAGCGATTGTGCAAATGGATTTGCGTTCAGAAAGGATGGATTGCGTATGCCGGAGATAAATGCCGGGGATTATATTGAAGAGCTGCGATTCGATATCCGGGAAAAGGATTTGATCAAAGCCAAGTTGGTGCTGTCCAAAATCGGCGCCGTCGATGACGGCGTTCGCAAGATGGCGCTGTTTGAGTTAAACCGGGCCGATGACGCCTTTGCGATTCCACTGATTGTTAACCTGATCGCCGAACACCGGGAGCTGGCCAGGGTCTATCCTCAACTCAAAGAGATATTATACGCCAAATTCCTCTATCATCCGGATATGCTTCTCTCTATGCTCACCCTTGAGGTCAAGCGGGAGATTCGTGTGGTATTGGTGGCGGTGGCCGGCGAGATCTGCCTGGAAGGGGCGGTCTCGTCGCTACTGGGCATCCTCAACGAAGATGAGGACGAAATGGTCATCAAAGCGGTGATCGAATCCTTGGGGATGATCGGAGAGACGGCGGCCACCACGCCCATATCGGAATATCTATACTCCGGGAGCCTGGAGCTGACCATCGCCGCCATCTATGCCCTGGGGAAGCTGGCCAGCCCCACGGCCTTCCAGCGTCTGGCGGAAAAACTGGGCGTCGACCCGGACCTGGACGTCATGATTCTGGACGTGTTTTCCTCCGACCAGAGCCCCGAGGCCATCGAACGGCTCAACGAGGTGCTCTCCTCTCATTTCGCCCATCTGAGAAATGCAGCCAAGCAGCGTCTGCGAGACATGGGCGGCAAAGCCCTACCCGTGTTGATCGGCAATCTGCTCCACGATGACCCGGATCTGCTCATCCACACCCTCAATGTACTGGGCGTAACCGGGGACGGGAGCGCCATCCTACCCATCCGCAAACTGCTGCACAATGAACCCAAGGACGCCAACGTGCGCTTTGCCGCATACGAGGCGCTGGGACTGCTTCCGGTGGAGAAGGGGGCCTTCGCCTTGGCCCAGGGCCTCTCCGACCCGGTGGAAAATGTGCGGGCGGCGGCGGCCGTGGCCATCGACCGCAATTATAACACCGTGCTGGCAGCGGGTTTGAAAAACCTGACCCGCTTCGGTGACCGGGAAACCAGACGGGTCACCGAGACGATACTCAACGCCGGATGTGAGGCGATTTTTCTGGATCTTATGGAAGAAGCGTCCTTCCAGGCTTGCGCAGTAGATTTTTTGTGCCGGGAGGCGCATCCGGATGTCCGCATCCATTTTGTCGGGTTGATGGCCGAAAACGGCCATGACAGCCTGGCGGCCAGGATCACCGATCACGCAGAGAGCGGCGTTTCATCGGCCCTGAAAATATTTGCCGTGGATGATTCAAAGATGATCTTGAATATCTACCGGGGCGTTCTGCACGGCCTGGGCTGTGAATCGAAACTCTTTGAATTTCCCACCGAGGCACTGCAGGCCATCAAATCCGAAACCCCCGACGTCATCTTTACCGACCTGAACATGCCCCACATCAATGGCATTGAACTGATCCGGGAGGTTCGCCGGCAATTCAACAAAACCATCCTGCCCATTGTCATGGTTACCACCCAGAACGAAATCCAGGACAACGAGGCCGCTGTCGAGGCCGGCGTCAACGCCATTTTGCACAAGCCGTTTACCGCCGATGACCTCGGCAAGGTGCTGACGGATCTCGGAAGGCTGCCGGGCCGTTCAAGGACCTTCGCCGACGCATGACGAATGGATGATGAACCGCTCAAAGCGGCCTCAATTTTCCACACACCGATCGAATGACAAAAATCGGCCCCACGCCTTCATCGATGATGTTATCTATGGTTGTTTATCGTAATTTATAGAATTTAATTTGCCGATTATTGCAAATGAATTGACTGTAAATATTTAAATGACTACAAATGACCCTTCTAACGGCTGCTGATATGGTATCGCGCTGTCATTGAACTCATTCAGATAAAGATCGTCAAATGTCGAGAAAGACCAAGTTCTTCGTTGATACCGGCATCCTTTGCAAAGTCCTCATCTTTTCGATTTCCGTTTTTTTCCCCTTGCAAGATGCGTTGGCCGAAAGAATTTTTTTCGCCGGATACAAGGGCGGTTTCTATATCCGCTCTGAAGAGGAAGGCGGGATGGAGCTGAGGATCGGCGGCGCCTTTCAAAGCGATTATCGGTACTATACAGAAGCGGAGCGGGCCGACAACCGATTTGATATTCGGCGGTCGCGATTGTGTTTCCGGGGACAGCTGACCCGCTATTTTCGATTCGGAATGGAATACGAGTTTCAGGGAAATGAAACCGATAACCTTGTAGATGCCTATGGAGAGGCTCTCTTTGGGCCATCGGCGTTACGTTTCGGGCAATTTAAAGAACCCTTCAGTCTCGAATGGCAATCGGTGGATAAAGCCCAATATTTTGCCGAACGCTCAATGGGGTTTTATCTGGGCCCCAAACGCGACATCGGTATCATGCTGCACGGGTCCTGGTTCCAGGATGCGATCATGGCTGCCGCCGGTTTGTTCAACGGTGACGGTGACGATGGCGCGGCTTCCGGGCCTGAGGAGGACGGCCCTGAAATCGCCGCAAGAATCATCTTTTCTCCCTTCAAAAGATCCTCTTTCCCATGGCTCAACGGTATTCAGTTCGGTGCATCGGCAACCTATGCGGAGATCGATCCCCTCAATGTTGATCTGAAGGTCAAAAGTACCGGAATGGTGGGGACGGATAGAAACCTATATCTTCTGACGCACAACACCAAATTTGGTGTGATCCAGGATGTGAGAAGCCGTCAACGTCTCAACGTTGAAGCGGCATGGGCCATCGGCCCCGTTCTTATTCAAGGCGAGTATTTTACATTAACCTATGCAGACCTGGAGGCGACGGGGGACAATCCTGTCGATGCTGATTTTTCATCCTGGTATGCCGGCGTCATGTGGTGCGTGACCGGTGAAAAACCCATCTTGTCCAAAGGGGTCGTCGAACCCATATACCCGAATCATTTTTTCAATCCACAGGAAGGCACCTGGGGCGCGTTGTGTCTCGCCGCTCGGGTTGAGCATTTCAGTGGTGACGAAAACTGGATCAATCCGGCATCATTCGTCTCGGTGGAGGAGGCCGACGCCTATAGCCTGGCAGTGAACTGGGTGCTTTATCCCATGCTCCGGATCATTCTCGATTACACCCACACCAACCTGTCCGATCCCATCCGGGTAAGGGTGCTGCCCGATGGTTCGGCCGATTATATCGAAACAGAGAATGTTGTTACCTGTCGATTCAGTATCGATTTCTAAAGGAGAGAGAAATGAAGAAGTTGAAATGGATGGCCTGTCTGTTGATCACGTCACTGCTGTTGGGAACGACGGCATTTGCCGCCTATCACCACGAAGGGGAAAAGGATGCCGACAAGTTTTTGGACGTCTATCCGGCCAAATCCGGCACCAAACTGGACAACTGCAATCTCTGCCATAGCGGCGGCTCTTATGTGAATTATAAAGGTAGAACCGTGGAGTTGGGCAGCTGCCAGTGGTGCCATCAGGCATACGGTTATGATGGGGCCGGTGATATCGAAGAAACCATCAATACCTACGGCACAGCGTATAAAGCGGCCGGCCGAAATGCCCAGGCCATATCCCGGATCAATGCCTTGGATGGTGACGGTGACGGGTATTCCAATGCCAACGAAATTGCCGCCAATGCCTTTCCCGGTGATGCGAACGACCATCCGGGATTGAAAACGGCGCCCTATCGTGTTTATACCCGGGGTCAGGTGGAAGCGCTCGGCGCCCACTCCCAGTTCATGCTGATGAACACCTCACGATCGGGTGACTTTTATGCCGAATATACCGGTGTGCCGATGAAAGATCTGCTGGATGACGCCGGCGTGTCGGATACGGCCACCGGTGTGTGGGTGTATGCGCCCGATGGTTGGGGGCAAAACCATCCGTTGGAATATAATGCGGACCTTGACATGTACCATGTTTACGGCAATGCGCCGGGACAGTCCTACCAATACCCGCCGGCCACATACTATTACGACCTGGAAGCGGATGTTGATCGGAATCCGGACTCCGGCTGGTGCGACTATAGCGCCCCTTCCTGTGCGGGCCGGTCCCATGGCGATACCATCCCCGTCTCCGATGGTCTCAAGGCCATATTGGCTTATAAACGAGAAGGCGCCTATCTGGATAAGGGGGTGCTGAACGATGAGAACAAACTGGATGGTGAAGGGCCGTTCCGGGTCGTCGTTCCTCAAAAATACGTCGACGCACCGGATCAGTCCAGTAAATCCGGTGACCAAGAGGTAAAATGGTCCTATAATTATGATTGGGACCACAGTGCGGGTTCATGTTCCCGGTCGGCAACCATCATAAAAATCGAACCCCTACCCGTCGGTACGACCGACATCGATATCCTCGAAGCCGGATGGGGTTATGTCGATCAGAGCAAGATTATCATTTACGGCGCCATTGATGGTACGGATTCCAATGGAAACGGCATCCTGGACAGCGAGGAAGGCACCGATGCCGCCGATGATTTTGACGGTGACGGGACACCCGACTACATGGATTCGGACACGGCCGCGGTCCGGAATCCCAAAGGTGTCGAGAAAGTTCACCTCCACACATCAAGCGGCGATTTCTCAGACGTTGCCTGTCTGGATGATGATGATCGGTCGCTGCCCCAAAATGGAAAACCCGAGCGGTTATTCCCCTACGGTGTGAACCGGTTTCTGGTTACCGGCCTTATGGCGGGCGAATCGGTGACCGTATCCATCAAATTTCCGGGTACCGTAGCTACGGATGCGCAGTACTACAAAGTCAATGCCTCTGGTCGGTGGGAAGAAATTACTTTCGGAAGTAATGACGGAGACGACACGATTACCCTTACCCTGACCGACGGAGACCCGGATACCGATGCGGATGGCATTGCCAACGGCGTCATCGACGATCCGGGTGCACTGACGACCGCCACAACCACACCCGTACCATCTTCCGATAGCAGTGGGGGGTGTTTTTTCACAACGCTTTTAAGATAGTTTTATCAAATGGGCGCTACTGGACCAAAAAACATGCCGAATGGACGGGCCATTCGGCATGTTTTTTTCCGGGGTGCTATAGCCAGGGGGCGGAATCCGCGTTGTCGGCGTCAAATTTGAAGCCTTGATCGATAAACAGATCCCGGCAGGCCGAAACCGCGTCGGCATCGTATCGTTTCCCTTTTTGTTCCGCGATTTTCGCCAGGGCTGCCTCGATTCCGCGAGCCGGTCGATAGGGGCGAAAAGAGCTGCTGGCTTCAGTGACGTCGGCAACCGCCAATATTCTCGCCTCCAGCAGGATGGCGTCTCCTGAAAGTCCCTGCGGGTAGCCCGAGCCGTCCAGCCGTTCATGATGCTGGAACACCATCTGGGCCACGGGCCATGGAAAGGGAATGTCTTTCAAGATATCAAAAGCGATTTGGGGATGAATTTTGATCATTTCAAACTCGGCGTCAAGCAACCGGCCTGCCCGGCTGAGGATGGAAACGGGGATGCGGATCTTGCCCACATCGTGCAGGATTCCTGCGATACGAATACCGTCGACAACCCCCGTTTCGAGTCCCATTTTCTCTGCGATGGCGCAGGCCAGTTGTGCAACCCGTTGCATGTGGCCGGCCGTATAAGGGTCCCTGATCTCAATCATCTGTGCCATGCTGCGGATGCTGGCGTCGAGAATTTCTCTGATTTCGGCCGTTTTCTGCTCGACTTGATGCGCCAGAAGCAAGTTTTGGGATTGCAGTTGCAGCCTCATCTCCTCGAGTGATAGGTGTGTTTGAATCCTCGCTTTGACCTCCGCCGTGTGAAAGGGTTTGGTGATATAGTCCACCGCACCCAATTCAAAGCCTCTGGTTTTGCTTACGGTTTCATTCATGGCCGTAATAAAAATGATCGGAATGGATGCGGTCTCCGAATTGGCTTTTAAACGGGCGCACACCTCGTAACCATTCATCTCCGGCATCATAATATCCAGCAGCACGAGATCCGGTTTGTGTTTAACCGCGTACGCCACGGCGTTGAGACCGTTTTTGGCAATGCCCAAATGGTAGTCCGCTTTCAAGGTGTTTACCAGCAGATCGATGTTTGTGGCGTTGTCATCCACAATCAGCACCAACGGTCGAGATGGATTCATGGGTTTTCCTGTCAACTTTTTCGAATCTTGCGGATTGTTTCCAAAGCCTGGTCATAGTCGTAGCGATTGACCTGGTTTTCCAGTGTTTTTAGATTGAAAGGGTCGATATGCCCGCACCGGGCTGCTTTTTGGCTGACGGCAGGCATGGTTTTCATGATTGCTACCGGATCGGCCCGGCCGATCGCCTCGGCCAGCCGAGTTAAAAGCGCTTCGACTCGAAGACCGGTTTCAGCGGTTACCGGTACGGGTGCATCGCCGGGTTCAGGTTCCGCCAGTGATTGAATCGATTCGAGAACCCGATTCAGGTCGGATATCACGTTTTCGATCAAACCCTCAAGGCCGGACGGCTCGAATTCCGTCGAAGTATCCTCATGACAGGCGGTTTCCAGCGCGTGCGCAGCCAGATGCAGTTCGGTGGCGCCGATGTTGGCGGCACTGCCTTTGAGGCTGTGGGCCAGCCGGCGAATCGACGCCGTGTGGTTCCCGGAAAATGCCTCTCTTATCTTTTTCGCGGTGTTCCGGTTATCGGCAAGAAAGCCGATCATGATGCGCTTGAACGTGAGGCCGTCGATATTCATTGCCTCCAGGATCCGGGCGATGTCGAGTCCCGGCAGTCGATCTGGAAGGATGCTACCATTTTCAGGTGCAGGTCCGAATGCGTCGGGCCGCCCGTCTTCGGCATTCGTTCCACCATCGGCTTTCGGGCCGACGGGGGTCCCATCTTCTTCTGATTCCGACAGCCGCTTTCGGGTCCGCAGCAACTGCCAGAGTGTATGAAACAGGCGATCCTGATTGACCGGTTTGGAGATGTATCCATCCATGCCCGTTTCCAGGCACTTCTCTTCGTCGCCCTTCATGGCATGGGCCGTCATGGCAACGATGGGAATTGAAACGCCTTGGGGTAGTTCACGAATCAACCGGGTGGCTTCGAAGCCGTTCATCACGGGCATTTGAATATCCATTAGCACGGCGTCGAAGGGTCTGTCCCGTATGGCCTGGACGGCGGCTTCACCGTTGTTGACGATGGTGACGGCGATGCCGGCCCCTTCCAAAATGGCTTGGGCCACCTGCTGGTTGGTGGGGTTGTCTTCGGCGACCAGGATTCGTATTCCTTTCAGTGGTTTTCGGTAAATAGAGGCCCGGGTAATGAAATTATTTTTACGGCCGGTCGCCTTGAACCCCGCTTTGCCGAAACCGTCCATGATGGCATCAAACAGCGTCGACGGATAGATGGGTTTGGTCAGAAACCCGTTGATTCCCGCTTGCTCAGCTTCGAGGCGCTGTGCTTCCGTGCCGAAAGCCGTCATCATGATGATGGGAATGCTCAGTTTTAACTCCCGCCGGATCTTTTTTGAGACCTCGATGCCATCCATTCCAGGCATCTTCCAGTCCATCATGATCAGTTCGATGGGATTGTTGCGCAGAAAATTGTCCTTCAGGCGGCTCAAGGCTTCCGCTCCCGAAGTAAGGGATTCAACCCTGAAACCAAAAGATCCCAAAATCTTACGCATGATGGTCCGGCTGTCGGCCAGGTCGTCGACCACGAGTATGTTCAAGCCCTCGATATCAGGAGGAACGACCGGTTCGGCAATCGGTTCGGCGGATGGTTGGCTGACACGCACCGTAAAGAAAAAGGTGCTGCCCTTTCCCAACTCGGTGTCGACCCCGATCTCGCCGTCCATCATCGTTACCAGTTGCTTGCAGATGCTCAAACCCAGGCCGGTGCCTTGGTGTTTCCGTGTCGAAGAGGTATCGGCCTGGCTGAAGGGCTCGAACAGCAGACCGGTGTATTCTGCAGCAATGCCGGTGCCTGTATCTTTCACCGAGAAGGCCAAAACGATCCGATCGGTTTCCAAATCGTCCGTCGGCTCCGTAACCGCCTTGACAGCCAGCAGGATCATGCCGCCCGATTCCGTGAATTTAACGGCGTTGCTGAGCAGATTGGCCAAAATCTGTCCCAGGCGCAAGG
>DEIP01000028.1:46222-54843 GCA_002352605.1 Desulfobacteraceae bacterium UBA2771
CCTGAAAACCCGTTTTTTCAGTTCAAATTTGCCGGCTTCAATCTTGGAAAAATCCAGAATATCGTTGATAATTCCCAGCAGTGCGTAAGCCGAGGTATGAATAATCTTCAGATAGCGCGCAATTTTGGGCGGCACCGCTTCGCCGAGTGCCAGATCCGTTGCGGCGATCACGCCGTTCATGGGGGTACGGATTTCATGGCTCATATTGGCCAGAAACTCACTCTTGGCCCGGGTGGCGGTTTCGGCTATTTCTTTTGCCCGTTTCAATTCCCGGTCTTTTTGTTTGTGCCGGTCCATCTCTATCTTCAGGCGCACGTGCGAGGCTTCGATCTTTCGATTAAGTTTCAGGATCATCCCGGTGAAGGTTAACAGGATGAGAAAGACCGCGCCGGCAAAAACCAGCCAATGCCCATAGCTGTGCAGCACGTCCGTGATGGTAATTTCCCCCAAATCTTCATAGGGGCGTACCTTCAAAGCTTTTAAGCACTCGTGCACCGGCTGATAATTCGAGGGGATGGTCCAGCCCGCGCAACCGGCCGCCGCGGCCGCAGGTGAACCCGGTGGCATTTGCAACAGGGCCACGGCAACTTTTTCGGCCAACCCGTTGAGGGTGTGCCGGACCCTGGCCATGGGCCAATTGGGGTATTCGCGCGTGGTGACCCAATACGGCCCGTGACCCGCCGTATCCTGAAGCCGTGAAAACACGCGATAATTGGTCAGGTCGATTTTGCCCTCTGCGTTGAGATCCTCCAACGTCCCGGTTTTCACCGTTCCCGCATCGACCAGGCGATCCCGGACCGCATACACGACCCGGTCGTGGCTTTCACCGAAACGAAGTTCCTGGAAGTCGCGGTAAGGATCGATTCCGTACACTTCCATTTCCCGCCGGGCCATGAGCCATCCGCCCAGTGAGGATTCAGAAACCGCCATGAAGGATTTGCCTTTGAGATCGCCCAGGGTACGGATCTCTTTCCGATCGCGGCGGCAAAAAATAACGCCGCCGTAATTGGTATACACACCGGCTTCGCCTTGCGTTTTAAGGGTTGCGATGCGATTGGCCTGGTACCCGTGCTCCAGTCCCACATAAAACGCTGAGTTGGCCAGGATAAAATCAACCTGCCCCTTTTGCACGCGGGGATAGATCTGGTCATGGGCCAGCGGAACAATGATGAAGCGTCGGCCGGTCACCCGTCTGGTGAGATATTCGGCCGTGGGCGACCAGCTGTCCATACACCGCTTCGACCCCCTGACGGCAAGCACGCCGATCTTAAGCGGCGCCTCTTCAGCCCATGATGGGCCCGTAATCGAATTACTGAAAAGCAGGGCCGCGAACAAGAGAACATAAAACAAGCCGGTCCCGTATTTTTTATTTTCGAATGGCTTCATCGAACCTGGTTCCAGGTTGTACGCGTGCGGCGGCGCATGTTCGATCGATTTCCGTCCGGGTCAATTATAACGTTCACGATCCTTATGGGCATTTACCAAGACGGTCGAGAACGATCATCGTATGAAATTTCGTGGCGTGCCGAAGTGCGGAAAGAGGAGTAGCAAATCAGGAGGGTGATTCGTATAGCATCCCATGACCTTTCCGGTGTTGGGCGAAAAATAAGAAATGATTTAAAAGCGTACCCGAGGCGCCATCCACCGGGCAGCCTGCCCCTTTCGTCTGCACCGCGTGTGAAACCGCCGTTATGCCATTCGTCGCCTGGCCTTGGCAGATATGATGGGCGTATTGAACACCAGGGCCGACAGATCGTTGCGCCGGGTGATATCGAGTTTCAATTTTTCCCGATCGATGACGAAATAGCGTGAGATCACCGCCACAATTTCATTTTGCATATCTGTCAGGGTATCCTCGGATACTTCCAAGCGGTCGTATACCAGGGCGAACTGCAGCCGTTTCTTGGCCGTCTCCTTGCTGCCGCTTTTGTTAAAGAACTTTTTCATCAAACCGTTTAACATTGGATTACCCCTATTTTCCGAAACCGATCTTGGATCCGATCTTTTTCCAGAAGGATTTGGAGACGCCGGGCACCTCGATGGGCAGTTCGGGCTGGCCGTTAAGGCGCAAGGCGATGCGCTTGAATGCCTGACCTGCTTTTGAATCGTCCTGCATCACAATGGGGATGCCGCTATTGGTGGAAACCACCACCTGATCATCCGCTTCAACCAGGCCCACCAGGTCGATGGACAACACATCGACCACATCCTCGTGGCTGAGCATCTCCCCCCGTTTCACCATGGTCGGGACGATGCGGTTGACCAGCAATTTTGACGGAATCTCTTTGGCGTACAACAATCCGATCACCCGATCCGCATCCCGAATCGAGGAGACTTCGGGGGTGCAAACCACCACGGCTTCATCGGCGGCGGCCACGGCGTTTTCGAACCCACGCTCGATGCCGGCCGGGCAGTCCATGAGGATAAAGTCAAACTCGTTGCGCAGCGTTTTGGAAATGCGGATCATGTCTTGGGGGGTCAAGGCGTCCTTGTTGTCACTTTGCGATGCCGGGATCAAAAAAAGGTTCTCGATGCGCCGGCTTTTGATGGCCGCCTGGCGCACTTTGCATTTGGTCCGGGCGACGTCCACGATGTTAAATACAATGCGGTTCTCAAGTCCCATGACCACATCGAGATTGCGGAGTCCGATGTCCATGTCCACAACAACCACCTTCTTGCCCTCCATCGCCAGGGCCGCGCCGATGGAAGCCGTGGCAGTGGTCTTGCCGACACCGCCTTTTCCCGATGATATTACGATAATTTTTCCTTGCACGGTTCACCTCTATTGTTTTTTGACGGTTAAGCACGGTGTTTATCGAATGACAGGCCAGGGAATGCGTTTGAACGGATTGGCCGCCAAATAGTCATCCACGACGATGACGCCATCCTCGATCTGGGCGAACTCAAGCGCGCCCTGGCCGGCGGCAGGCAGGCCGGCGGCCACAATCCCACCGATTTTTACCTGGGTCGGCCGAAAATCAAGCGCCAGTATGATGGCATCGCCGTTGTCCGGCTGACCCGCGGCGGCGGTCCCCAACAAGCTGCCGATGACCAGGATGTCACCACCGGCAATCAGCTCGCAGCCGGGATTGACATCGCCCATGATAATCAGATGTTTTTTGGCGCGCACGCTTTGCCCGGAACGCACACGGCCTGCTAAAACCAGTGTGTCGCTGCGATGTTGGGCGATGAGGCTGCTGGCATTTTTCATCTTTAATCGTTTCTCTTCTCCGCGGTTTTTTTGCTGCGGTGCGACAATCTCTTTCAGTTTAAAAACATCTTTCAAGTAGGTAACGATTTGACGACGACGATCATCATCGCCTCGGCCGACACCGGTATCCAGAACCACCCGCGTCGCGTGTGCCATGTGTCTTAAGGGTTCGAAAAGCCGTGCCAACTCAGCCTGAATACGATCGAAAGGTGCATCGGGCGTAATGGTCACCCAAAGGCTGCTGCCGACACCCTTCATTCGTACGGCTGGCGTTTCTTCGATCATTGATTGGGCGTGTCATTTATGTGTTGAAATGCGCTCCGGCCGATTCAGGCCGTAAACAAGCAGTACCGGACGATTGATTCGACGGTTTAAACCACACGTCTGCACCATACTGAAAACACATATTGTGTGTCAAGCACGAAAACACATCAATATATGGTATTATGGTCGGACGCCGAGGTTTCCTGAAGACAAATAAAAGTCCCCATTGCATGGGATTCGTAAAAGTAGAAGCTCAGCCACACAATAACGGTTCGATATTTCAGGTGAATACTGAACGCGGAATACTGAACAATGGACAATGAATACCGAATCCTTGACAAGAATAAGAATCTCTGCAAACGTATATCCATTCCCTCCTGCCGCACGACCATCCACTGACCAAAGGAATCCGTGACCATCTCCTTGGTTTCCGGCTTCGCCGGATTCTGTGGGAAAGAAAAGAAATAACGAAAGGGTTCCCCATGAAAAAGCTTTTAGTGAACGTCGCCAAGCAGCTCGTTGATTATCCGGAGCAGGTAAAGGTAAACGAGATCGACGGTGGTCAAACATCGGTACTTGAACTATCGGTTGCCAAACAAGACATAGGGAAAATAATCGGAAGAAAGGGCAGAAACATTAAAGCTGTTCGTACCATCATGAATGCGGCCTCGGCGAAAATACACAAGCGGATTATCGTTGAGGTCTTGGAAGCGTCCACTTCCTGAAGTGTCACAACTACGGACAGATCGACACGCCTTGCCTGATCTTATATAAAATCGGCGAACAAAAATCCGGCGCCATCTCTGTGGGTTTTATTATTTTCAAGGCCCTTACCGTCTCGCGATACCGCTTGCAGGTGCTTCGCCGGGCGTGCCCGGACCCCGAGAAAGATAGAGCGTTTTTGGACAATCTAAAGGCCCGATAGGACGTTTTTTTTGTTTTAACGACATCATCTCAAATCCTCCTTTCCAATAAAGAACACCGGTCCATGTACAATCATCCGTCAGGGAAACCGCCAAGGTTTCGATTCGTGCTTGACAACCGTACGACGTGTTATAGAATCTGACGTCGGATTCTAGTTAATGAAGGTTCACTAACCGTACGGAGGCCAAATGGTGGAAAAGAAAAAACTGTCAAGGAGAAAAATGGATAAGTTAAGGCATCGTCACCAGATGCTTGCTGCCGCACTCGATCTCTTTGCAGCGAAGGGATACCACAACGTTTCGATGCACGAGATTGCCGGGAAGGCCGAGTTTGCCATTGGTACGCTCTATTCGTTCTTTAAAAATAAAGAAGACCTTTATAAAGCCTTGATAGTGGAGATGACAGATGAATACCACCGGATTCTGAGTGATGCTCTTTTTAAGGAGAATGACACATTGGCTGCCATTGGAGAATACATAGCCGCTAAAGCCGAATTTTTTACCAACAGTGTTGCTACTTTGCGCCTTTATTTTGCTGAAACAAGGGGTGCGAGTTTCAATATTAAGGCAGGACTCGATCAGGACATTCGCAACCTATACGATGAAATGATCGAAAAGCTGGCTTCCACTATGAAAAGGGGTATGGATCGGAAGGTGTTAAAGGAAGGGGATCCTTATTACATGGCTGTAACTTTGGAGGGGATCACCAACGCTTTTCTTTTCTGCTGGTTGGAAGATCCAAAGCGCCATTTGTACGCGTCTAATGTTCCGATGATCAAGGAGCTGTTTCTAAACGGGTGCCTGACCAAATGAATAAGACCATGCGAAATACAGGAATAAGAGATCTTTTTATTGTGAGTTGTGTACTCTTGACGGTCTTGGGCTATGCTCGCGTGAGTCCTGCCGCTTCTCAAAAATTGATGCATCACTTTGAAAAAGAAGGGCAGCTGCAATTATCGCTCAGTGATTGTTTGGAAATCGCGTTACAACAGAATCATGATATACGTCTCACTCAGGAAGCTCTGGCTCAAGCCGATGCAAAGATAACCCAGGCCAGGGCGGCCATGCTTCCCTTTTTGGGTGTTGAGGGTTCCTACACCGGTCTCGATGAGAAATTAAGCTTTTCAATGGGGCCACAATCATTGACCTTCATGAATCGAGATATTTACAAGGCAGGGATCGTGGTCCGCCAGCCCATTTTCATGGGAGGGGGATTGAATGCGGCGCGCAAGGCATCCCAATATTCACGGGACGCCCAAGCTCAAGAGAACAGGGCCATTGAAAAGGAAATCACTTTCCAGGTCACACGTGCTTATCGGACAGCGCAGGTGAGCAAGGCATTCCGAAAGGTTGCCGTGGAAGCCGTTGATCTTCTCGAAGCACATGAACATGACGTGGCGATTCTGGTAGATAAAGGGGCGAATCCGGGCATCGACCTGCTTCGTACCCGAACGGAACTTGCCAATGCCCGCAAGGAGATGAATGGTGCCGACAACGCTGTCGATTTGGCATACTCCGCACTTAAGCATTTACTAAGCATTTCCCTTGAAGCATCTGTCGTTTTGACGGAGGCTTTGGCACGGTCACCCAGACCGGTGGCGGATCTTTCGTCTCTCACCGGGATGGCCCTCTTGCAACGTCCTGAACGTTTTTCGATGGATTCCAAAATTGCAGCTGCAGAACAGGCGCTTAAAGCGGCCAAAGGAAAATACCTGCCGACCATCGCTCTGGAAGGGCGTTACGAATACCTGGAAGGCGGTTTCCGGGATCTGGAAGGCGGTGACCACTGGACGGTCGGAGTCGGGGCACAGCTTCCCCTCTGGAATTGGGGGGAGACCACAGCCAGGGTCCGAGAGGCGAGATCCCGACTGTTTCAGGTGAGAATTCAGCAGGAAAAAACGACGGATCGTATCTGTCTTGAGGTCCGGCAGGCGTTCCTGGACCTTGGGAAAGCGGAAAAGAATATCGAGGCGGCAGAGAGTGCACTGAATACAGCCAAAGAGGCTTACCGCCAGGCAAGAGCCAGATACCGGGCGGGAGAAGGCACCAATACGGATGTGCTAGACGTTCGTACGGCCTTGAGTCGAGCCGAAGCGAATCACACCCAGGCGCTTTTTGATTACAATGTGGCCCTTGCCGCCCTTCATCGCGCAGTGGGCGAGGTGGTGGTGGAACAGGCCGATATCAAGGAAAAGGAGTCTGTTGAATGAAACGGATGGGCGCATATATCTCGATTGCCGTTGCCGTTGTCGCTATCGCGCTCTTGGTGGTCCAGGTTTCCAGGAAACAATGGCAAAAAAACGCGGATATGGATGCGGTCGACAAAGCGTTACCGGTCACAATTGCAGCTGTTGCCCCGTACGAATTCACTGATGAAATCAACGCCGTCGGCACCCTGAAAGCCCGAGAGACAAGTCTGCTGAGCCCCAAAGTGGCAGGAACGGTAAACCGGGTTCTGGTGGATATCGGGGACCGCGTCAAAGCCGGTGAGGTCGTCATAAAACTGGACAGAACCGACTTCGATCTCGGCGTCAAACAGGCGCAGGCGGCACTTGCGGCCGTGCAAGCAGCAATTCCGCAGGCCGACGCCCGGTTTGAACAGGCCGAGAAAGAATACCGCCGCACAATCGAACTGCTGGAAGAAAAGGTGATTCCGCAAAATTGCTTTGATGCAGTGGAAGCGGCCTTTAAGGCCGCCAAAGAAATGGACTCTTCAGTCAGAGCCCGACATGAGCGGGCAGAGGCAGCCTTTTCGGCGGCACTGGAACATCTCAAGGATGCATCTATCAGATCGCCCATCACCGGCACCGTCGTGGAAAGAGATGTGGAGATCGGTCAGGCGGTTGCGCCCGGCAGCCGGCTTCTGCGTATCGTGGATCAAACATCACTGAAACTGGATGTCGATTTGCCGGAGTCAGACATTGGCCGCCTTGCCGTCGGCGTTACCGCGATCATTACGGCAGATGCCTTCCCCGGTCATGAGTTTTCCGGAAAAGTAACCGTTGTCAATCCAATGGTAAAGCGAAAGACGCGCACTTTCCGCGTGAGAATCGAGGTGCCAAGTCCGTCCGGGAAATTGGTGGACGGAATGTTTGCCAGGGTGAAGCTCTCGGCAGTGAGAATCCTGCGGGATAAAAAAGCCGACCACATCCGTCTTGAGATGCGCCGGGCTTTCCTGGTCGTTGGGAAAGCGGAAAAGAATATCGAGGCGGCAGAGGGTGCACTGAATACAGCCAAAGGGGCTTACCGCCGGGAAATGGTCGGATACCGGGCGGGAGAAGGCGCCAATACGGATGTGTTAGACCTTCGTACGGCCTTGAGTCGAGCCGAAGCGAATCACACGCAGGCGCTTTTTGATTACAATGTGGCCCTTACCGCCCTTCATCGCGCAGTGGGCGAGATGGTGGCGGAACAGGCTGATATCAAGGAAAAGGAGTCTGTCGAATGAAACGAAGAGGCGCATATATCTTGATTGCCGTCGCCGCTATTGCGCTCTTGGTTGCCCAGGTTTCCAGGAAACAATGGCAAAAAGACGCGGATATGGATGGGGTCGACAAAGCGATAGCTGTCACAATTGCAGCTGTTGCCCCATACGAATTCACGGATGAAATCAGCGCCGTCGGCACCCTGAAAGCCCGGGAGACAAGTCTGCTGAGCCCTAAAGTGGCAGGACCGGTAAACCGGGTTCTGGTGGATATCGGGGACCGCGTTAAAGCCGGTGAGGTCGTCATAAAACTGGACAGAACCGACTTCGATCTCGGCGTCAAACAGGCGCAGGCAGCACTTGCGGCTGCGCAAGCAGCAATTCCGCAGGCCGGCGCCCGGTTTGAACAGGCCGAGAAAGAATACCGCCGCACAACCGAACTGCTGGAAGAAAAGGTGATTCCGCAAAGTCGCTTTGATGCAGCGGAAGCTGCCTTTAAGGCCGCCAAAGAAAGGGTCTCTTCAGTCAGGGCCCAACGTGACCAGGCAGAGGCAGCACTGGAGGCAGCCCTGGAACATCGCAAGGATGCCTATATCAGATCGCCCATCACCGGCACCGTCGTGGAAAGAGATGTGGAGATCGGTCAGGCGGTTGCGCCCGGCAGCCGGCTTCTGCGTATCGTGGATCAAACATCACTGAAACTGGATGTCGATTTGCCGGAGTCAGACATTGGCCGCCTTGCCGTCGGCGTTACCGCGGTCATCACGGCAGATGCCTTCCCCGGGCATGCGTTTTCCGG
>DEIP01000028.1:54865-59358 GCA_002352605.1 Desulfobacteraceae bacterium UBA2771
AAAGTAACCGTTGTCAATCCAATGGTAAACCGAAAGACACGCACTTTCCGCTTGAGAATCGAAGTGCCCAATCCGTCCGGAAAGTTGGTGGACGGAATGTTTGCCAGGGTGAAGCTATCGGTAGAAAAAAGAAAGTACCTTGCCGTCCCCCGTGACGCCTTACAACGACTCCCCGGCAGCGGCACCTATTACGTCTTTGTTGTGGAAGGAAATAAAGCCCATAAGCGAACGGTGGAGATTGGAGCTGCAAATGATCAATATGCCGAAGTGATGGACGGCTTGGTTGAGGATGAAAAAGTAGTCACCAGCGGAGCGGGGCGTTTGCGGTCGGGTGTGGCGGTAAACGTGCAGGATGTTCCGAACAAAAATGAAACGGAAACGTCCGAGAGGACAACTTCTCAAGAAGATCGGCGGTGAGTATGTCAGACAGTAACGTGGGTTTCCCGAAAAATATCGGCCTGGCGCTAGGCAGCGGTTCCGCACGGGGATGGTCCCATATCGGTGTAATACGGGCACTGGCCGAGGCAGGAATAGAAATTAGCTGCATCGCCGGTACCAGCATTGGTTCTCTGGTAGGGGGCGCGTTTGCCCTCGACAAAACAGATGTGCTGGAAGATTTTGCCCGTCAACTCGACTGGAAACAGATCGTTTCCTTCATGGATGTGACTTTTCCGAGGTCCGGCCTCATTGATGGAGAAAAGGTCACCGATTTCTTTCGCAGCCATGTCCGGGAGATCAACATTGAAGAACTACTCCTTCCCTATTGCGCCGTCGCCACCGACTTGACCACGGGTCGTGAGCTCGCATTAAATGAAGGGGATCTCATAGAGGCAATCCGCGCGAGCATCTCTGTCCCGGGCATTTTTACGCCGGTAAAGAAAAACGGCAGTTTCCTGATCGATGGGGGTCTGGTTAATCCCGTCCCGGTAAGCGTGGTCCGTAATATGGGAGCGGATTACGTCATCGCCGTAGATTTAAACCATGACATCGTCGACAAAAGGAGTGCCGGCAGCATCGATCCGGTTGCTCCATCGTTGGCGAATGTGGTTGATCAACCACCGCCCTCAAAATGGAGCATCGCGCAGAATCTGACCAACAGGCTCAACGAATTCAGTTCGCCCGCGTTTTCGCAAGTACGCCGGTGGTTGCACAGGGATCCCGTGCCGAATATCTTTGATGTGTTGACGACCTCAATTAACATCATGGAATCACAGATAACCGCAACAAAACTGGCAACCGATCCGCCCGATCTGCTGATTCAGCCGAAACTGGGAGATATCCGTTTTCTGGAATTCCATCGGGCCGGGGAGGCCATTGCCGAAGGGTACCGGGAAGCCACGACGCAGCTTAAAGAAAAATGGAAGGGTGCCTCGGAACGTGACGACAAGCAGGGGGATCGAGAATGAAATTACCGGAGATATCCGTCCGCCGGCCGGTCACCACTGTTATGGTTTTTGCTGCCATCACATTACTGGGTTGCGTCGCCTTTTTCAAACTCAACCTTGACCTGTTGCCTGATATTGAACCACCGGCCGTGAGTGTAATTACACCCTATCCGGGCGCTTCCGCTACGGATGTCGAGTCGGAGGTAACCAAGTACCTGGAAGACCATCTTTCCACCACACCTGATCTCGATCGGCTGGAGTCAAAATCAAAGGACAACATCGCCATCGTCAATTGCATATTCAACTGGGGCACTGACCTGGATGTTGCGGTTAACGATATCCGGGAGAAGATTGATCTTGCCAAACCGGACCTTGCCGACGGAGCAAAAGAACCCTTTATCTTCAAGTTCAGCAGTTCCATGGTGCCAGTGCTCATCATGACGGTGGCGGCTCAAGAGAGCAGCCCCGATCTTTACAGAATTGTCGACAAGCAAATCGCTGATCCGTTGAAGCGTGTGTCGGGTGTGGGTGCCGTCGTCTATATTGGTGGTCGGGAAAGACAGATCAATGTGCATTTCGATCGCGAAGCAATAGAGGCCTATCACCTTTCTATCCGGCAGGTCAGAAAGGTTCTTGCCGCCGAAAACTTGAACCTTCCGGTGGGTACTGCTAAAATCGGGAGGAACGAACTGCAGATCCGGGTGGCGGGACGCTACCGGAATGCGGCTGAAATCGCCAATACGGTGATCGGCAGCGACGGCGATGCGCTTGTGCGACTCAGGGATGTGGCCATGGTCACCGATGCCTTTGAGGAGCCGCAGGAGTGGGCACGGTCGGGAAAGCTTCCCGCGATCGCGTTACTGATCCAGAAGCAGTCCGGCGCCAATACCGTTATGGTTATCAAAACCATAAAAGAACGCCTCAAGACACTGAAAACAGAGGTGCCGGCGGACATTGAGCTTCATACGATCATTGACAACTCGGATCACATTCATGCGATGATCTACAATCTGACCGAAGCCGCCGTCGTCGGCGGCCTCCTGGTTATTGTCGTCTGTTTCCTGTTTCTCCGGCGGTTTCGTACCAGCCTGGTCGTCACAATGGCAATTCCATTCTCTGTCATCGTTGCCTTTATCGGTCTCTTTACCATGGGATACACCATCAATGTCATTTCCCTGATGAGTCTTGCCATCGCCGTGGGAATGGTCGTGGACGATGCAATCGTAGTGCTTGAAAACATCGTACGGCATGTGGACGATGGCAAGTCTCCGAGACTGGCCGCCGTTGAGGGGGCATCGGAAGTGGGCATGGCTGTAGCTGCGTCAACGTTGACCATTGTGGCTGTCTTCGCCCCGCTTCTTCTGGTGAAGGGACTCGCCGGGATTATCTTCGGTCAGCTGGCATTTATAATCCTGATCACGATTCTGGCATCGCTTTTTATTTCGCTGACCTTGACCCCCATGGCTTCTTCCCGTTTGCTCCGTTCACGGGATGAAAGAAAGCTCAACCCGGTATTTGTCTGGAGCGAGCGTTTGCTGAATAAAATAGAAGCCGGCTATTCCCATGTTCTGGAGCGGGGGCTGAGACACCGCAAGATTATGCTTTCACTCATAATCATTGTATTCAGCGGCAGTCTGGCACTGATTCCATTGGTGGGTACCGAATTTTTCCCGGAAGTGGATTCGGGAGAAGTAGAAGTTGTCTTGGAGATGCAGCAGGGAACCCGCGTGGAGGTCACGGCCGGAACTACGCAAGAGATGCTCAAAGCGGTGAACGCCATTCCGGAGATGCAAGCATCCTATGCCCTGGCGGGTCAGACCAAAAAAGGGTTTTTGACGGCACTCGGTTTTGAAGAGGGGACCAACATCGGTCGCATCGGGGGCCGTCTCGTCGAAAAGGAAGCGCGGCATCGCCATGCCAAGGAGATCGCTTCGGCGCTTCGTGAGCAGGTCATGAAACTGCCGGGTGTTGAAAAGTTTTCCGCAAGCGCCGTCAGCGCTATCCAGAAGGCCTTTCTGGGAGGCGGCCGTGCCATCAGCATCGAGATTCTGGGCCATGATATCGAGATGACAAACAAAGTTGCCACGAAAATCCGGCGTATCGTGGAAACCACACCCGGCGCGGTGGATGTCTCTGTCAGCAGAAAGAGACCACGGCCGGAAGTGCGGGTTCGTCTTGACCGGGATAAGGCGGCGTCTCTGGGGTTGAATGTAGCACTTGTCGCCGACGCATTGAGAACCAACTACTATGGATTCGATGATACGAAATTCCGGGAGGCGGGTGACGACTTCGACATCGAGTTGCGACTAAAGAAGGATCAACGGGAGAGTATTCGTGAAATCGGTGAAACCCCCATCACCACCCTGAGCGGTCAGATTATTAAGCTCCGAAACGTCGCGTCTGTTCGTGAAGCCTATGGGCCCGTGCAGATCGACCGGAAAAACAGAACCCGCGTCACAAAGATTCAGGCCGGCGTCCAGGGCAGGGTTTTAGGGGATGTGGTACGCGATATTCGAAAACCGATGGCCTCACTTGACCTGCCTCCCGGCGTTTCCATCGAATGGGGCGGAGAGGTGGAGGAACAACGAAAAGCGTTCCGTGATCTGACCCTCCTTCTCCTCCTTGGAATTGCCCTTGTCTACATGGTCATGGCAGGGGAGTTCGAGGATTTCGTCGATCCATTCATCATCATGTTTTCGGTTCCCTTCGCCTTCGTCGGAGTAATCTGGGCCTTCGTCGTCACGGCCACGCCGCTCAACCTGATGAGCTTTATCGGGGTGATCATGCTCATGGGCATTGTTGTAAAAAACGCCATTGTGCTCGTGGACTATACCAAGCAACTGAGAGCGCGGGGCATGACGCTAAACGAAGCGGTTGTTACGGGGGGAAAAACACGCCTGAGGCCGGTGCTCATGACGAGTCTCACCACCATATTCGGCATGCTCCCATTAGCCCTTTCCAGGGGGGAGGGCTCGGAAATATGGAATGCACTGGGCATCACTGTCATCGGGGGACTGTTGGTCAGTAGCCTTGTGACATTGATTCTGGTACCTCTGGTGTATTCGCTGGTTCACCGGAGTGGAGCGACGGCTTCCTGAGAAGGAGAAG
>DEIP01000028.1:59437-60869 GCA_002352605.1 Desulfobacteraceae bacterium UBA2771
GAGACCGCCATTTCACCGGAAAAGGCTTTAGATCGTTTCTATATCATCATCAGTGGCCGCGCCCGGGTTTCCGTTCACAACCCGGAAAATGGAAGGGAGCACGTTTTGTTTCTGGTAGGTCCGGGTGATGGCTTTGATCTCATCAGTCTGCTGGACGGTGAGTGGCATGATGCCGTGGCCACAGCCCTTGATGATATGGAGGTTCTCTCCACCACTGTTCAGCAGGCAAGAGGATGGCTAAATCAGCACCCGGATTTCAATCGGGCTTTCCTGCCCTATCTGGGGCAACAGATGCACGGGCTGGCAGATCAGGTTGCCGACCTGTCTCTATATGATACTGAGGCGCGGCTGGCACGGCTTATTCTCCGTAACTTGGTGCCCGACAAATTGTCCCAAGAATTGTCCCTTCTTAACGAGTTGTCTCAGGAAACCCTGGCCTCCATGATTGGTTCCGTGCGGGTGGTCGTCACCCGGCATTTGTCGAAATGGAAGCAGCAAAAAGTCATATCCGGTAGGCGTGGGCTCTGGACGTTGCTGGATCTCCAGGCGCTGTTGGAGAAGGCAGAGCAGTAAATACGAGATCGCACACAGTAATCTTCTATCTTGTTTTCTCCCTTTTTTTGTTCATTGTGACCTAGGGCACATCGCTCGGTGTTTGCCCGGAGTATCACCTTCAAAAAGGGTGATTCAGTTCCCTTTACGGGGTGTGAGAAACATCACCATTAACAAAAACAAAAGGAGGGTAGATAGCCATGTTACAGGAAATGAAACAGCAACTCATTGAGAGCGTTAAAAAAGTCAGGGAGAGCGGTGAAGTGACCGCACACCAGGTGTATGACATTACCCGTGATGGTGTCGCACAGACCGCACAAAAAATGAAGGCAGGGACAAAAGATCTGCGTGAGATTACAAAGGAGGCGGTAACGACGACGGTTCAGTTTCTGGTGAATGCCGGAGATGCCAGTCAGGAAAAAATCTCGGCAGCACTGCACGGTGCGGTGGACGGTATCAAACAAGTCGAGTCACAGATACTGGATACCACTTACAAGGAACTGAATCAGGTCAAGAAACGTTTGGTTGACGAAGAGGCAAAGCTGGCCGAAGGGCTGCGTACGGCAATGGATGGCGCTAAACAAGCCGCCGTCAATTTCACCGTGGAGGTGAAAGACGGTATCGAGACCGCGTTGAACGACGCCAAGCTCAAGAGTGCGGAACTGCTCGGTCTCACTCGGGATACGGTTAAAGAGGCGGTTCGCAAGGCGATCGATACCGGAACGAATGTAGAAGAAACGGTGGTGGATATCACCCGGAACGCGACTGCAAAGGCACTGGAAGAGACGCGCTTCAGCGCGGAGCAGGCGCGCAAGGTGTCCGAATCGGTGCTTTCCGCAGCGGTAGAAGCGGCCGAGGAGCTGGGTAGCAATGTCAAGGA
>DEIP01000081.1:0-2304 GCA_002352605.1 Desulfobacteraceae bacterium UBA2771
AGGATTTCCATAAGTTACTTTTTCACATCACGATAGCTTAGGGTTCGCGAAAAAATAACTTCGCAGAATTGGCGCTCAGATTTGGTCCAGGTTTTGCTGATCCGAGAGAGCAAAACCACAGGAATAGCGAGCTATTTCGAGGCTTTTGAGAGTGAGGTATCAGCCAAAGATGGGCTGAAGCCGAGATGCAAAAATGTGAAGTTATTTTTGCGCGAGCCCTTAGGATCCGTTTTCACGGCCTGAGAACCGACCGACGGCATAGGAGAACGAAAGATGACCGTTGCACACAAGATCAATGACATCATGGCCAAATCATCATGGATTCGCAAAATGTTCGAGGAAGGAGCCAAACTCAAGGCCGAACATGGCGTCGAAAACGTTTTTGATTTCAGCCTGGGCAATCCCAACCTCCCACCGCCGGAGAAGTTCAATGAGATCCTTCGAGACACGGTGGATTCCTGCGGGCTCGGTGATCACTGCTACATGCCCCAGGTCGGCTATTCCCAAGTGTGTGTCTCCATAGCCGAATACCTGACCAAAGAACAGGGCGTTGCCATCACCGGCGATGAGATCATTATGACCTGCGGGGCTGCCGGTGCCCTCAATGTCATTTTTAAGGCCCTGCTGGATCCGGGTGACGAGGTGCTGACGCCGACGCCGTGCTTCGTGGAATACCAGTTCTATGCGGACAATCACGGCGGGATTCTGAAAATGGCGGGAACGCACCCGGACTTCACGCTTGATCTCGATGCACTGGCTGACGCGATCAGCGAGAAAACCAAAGTGGTTCTGGTCAATTCCCCAAACAACCCCACCGGCCAGATCTACAGCAAGAAGAGCCTGGATGCGTTAGGAGCGCTGCTGGCTGAAAAAAGTCGCAATTACGGCCACATCATCTATCTGGTCTCGGACGAACCTTACCGCAAGATCGTCTTCGACGATGCCCAGGTACCGTCCATTTTCCAAAGCTACGACCAGAGCATCATCGCCACGTCCTATTCCAAGGACATCTCCATTCCCGGCGAACGCATCGGTTTTGCCGCGCTAAGCCCCGCCGCTACCCATAAAGGGGCGCTGATGGCCGGCATGGCGCTGGCCAACCGGATTCTTGGATTCGTCAATGCGCCCGCCCTGATGCAAAGAGTGATTTCCCGTATGCAGGGAATGAGCGTGGACATCGGCGAGTACAAACGAAAAAGAGACCTGTTGTGTGATGGACTTGCCGATGCCGGCTACGATTTCACCACGCCGCCGGGGGCGTTTTACTTGTTTCCGCGTACGCCCAACGCCGATGATGTGGCCTTTGTCAAAGACCTGCAGCAGGAACGGATCCTGGTGGTCCCAGGCAGCGGTTTTGCCGGCCCCGGGCACTTCAGGGTCGCCTTTTGCGTCGATGACCAGACCATCGTCAACGCAATGCCGGGGTTTAGGAAGGTCATGCAGAAATATAAATAGTTTCCAACCAGAAACGGCATCTTGCCGTCCGGCGCCGTGTGCTCACAACATTGAAATCCGAGACGTAGCGTCGCTACGCCTGTGGTTTCAACGTCGCTGCGGCCTTGATCCGAACCGCAACCTACCATTTCTGGACGGAAACCGACTTTTACCACTACACAATAAGAGGAGGCACGTTTAATGAAAATTTTAAAGATTGATCATGTGGGTATCGCAGTAAACAGTATCGACGACGGCAAGTCATTCTGGTCAGACATCCTGGGGCTGGATTTCGAAGGCACGGAAACCGTTTCCGAACAAAAGGTCACCACGGCATTTTTCCCCGTGGGAGAAAGTGAAGTGGAACTGCTGCAGTCCACGGCACCGGACGGTCCGGTGGCCAAATATATTGAAAAGCGGGGCCAGGGCATCCAGCATGTGGCCTTTCGGGTCGAAGATATCGACGCGACCTTGGCCGAACTGAAAGAAAAGGGGATTAAGCTAATTGACCAGCAGCCCAGAATCGGTGCCGGCGGTGCCAAGATTGCCTTTTTGCATCCCAAGGCCACCAACGGTGTGCTCGTGGAGATTTGCCAGCGGGATTGATTATGAATATGGAGCGGTTGTTCATCGCAACCATCCGATCCTGATCGCATGGTTCGGTTGCACGACTGGACGCCGCTCCTGAGCTTTCTTTTCCGCCACACGGGCATTTCAGGCTTTTTCGGCATTTTTTTTGCTCATATTTTCAGTGTTGGTTACGTTGCGCACATGGGGTCACACCTATTGTCCATCCGTTAATTTTTTTGCTGAAATCCATAGGTAAAATTAAATTATCAGGAGCGTCGCCATGCTAAAGAAATCCACCTC
>DEIP01000081.1:2359-3955 GCA_002352605.1 Desulfobacteraceae bacterium UBA2771
CGTCCACCGAAACGGCCGTTCGCATCATCCGTGATGGCGATACCATCACCACCGGCGGCTTCGTCGGCATCGGCTTTCCAGAGCAGATTGTCGCCGGACTGGAATCATGGTGGACTGCTTGGTAGTTTCCACACCCGAGCACCACTGGCAGACCTTCGGCACCCGGTATGATCCGTCGTTCAGCAGCGAGATCAAGGTGCCGGTCCAATCTCTACCGCCGATGGAGATGGGGGAGCGCAAGATTATCGCCCGGCGGGCGGCCTTCGAGTTGGTGCCCAACGGTGTGGTGAACCTGGGGATCGGCATGCCCGAAGGGGTGTCCAATGTGGCCAACGAGGAAAAAATCATCGAATACCTGACCCTGACGGCAGAACCGGGCGTCATCGGCGGATTGCCGGCCGGTGGCCTTAACTTCGGTGCCGCCGTCAATACGGATGCCCTTATCGATCAACCTTCACAGTTCGATTTTTACGACGGTGGCGGGCTGGACCTGGCCTTTCTCGGCCTGGCCCAGGCCGATGAAGCGGGCAATCTCAACGTGAGCAAGTTCGGCCCCAAGCTGGCCGGTGCCGGCGGCTTTATCAACATCAGCCAGAACGCCAAAACGTGGTCTTCGTGGGCACTTTTACCGCCGGCGGACTCAAGATTTCCGTCCGGGACCGAAGGCTGTGCATCGACCGGGAAGGCAAGGTGAAAAAATTTGTTAAACAGGTGGAGCATGTCACCTTTTCCGGTACCTATGCCATATCCAAAAGCCAGCCTGTACGCTATATCACCGAGCGTTGCGTTTTTTCGCTGACCCCGGACGGTATGGAACTGATCGAAGTTGCCCCGGGGATCGACATCGAAAAAGAGATCCTGCAGCAAATGGATTTCAGACCGGTGATCAAGGGCAATCCGGCTATTATGGACGAACGGATTTTCGGTCCCGAACCCATGGGACGCAAAGAGGATCTGTTCGCCGTCTCCCTGGATAAACGCCTGGTATTCGACAAACGGAAAAACCGCTTTTTCGTCAACTTCGAAGGATATTCGATTCGTACCGCCGAGGATATCGAAGCCGTCAGGGCCGCTGTTGCCAAACGCCTGGATCCGGTGGGCCACCGGGTCTACGCCGTTGTTAATTATGACAATTTCAGTATCTTACCTGAGTTGATGGGGCCATATACCGACATGGTCAAAGGGCTGGTTAAGCGCTATTACACCGGCGTCACCCGCTACACCACCAGCACCTTCCTACGCATGAAAATCGGTGCAGCGCTCAAAGCGCGCAAGATGGCGCCCCACATCTATGAAAGCCGGAAGGAGGCTGAACTCGCCCTGAAGGGGGGAAGACAAGAATCCGATGCATGATTGGGAAGCATATATCCATTTTGATACATTCACCCCCTGCCGCTCAGGGATATCCCGTGTTTTTATGGGTTTTGAGATCCCTTAAAATGACGATTTTCAACGTCAGTTGCGATTTAGGAAGTCTTGCCTCTATGGTTTTGCTTTCATCTTCGTCGTCACGCTTTCTCCATCTTTCCTCAGATTCCAGAGCTGGTGCAATAAGCTTTTTGATTCGTTTGTTTTTTTTAGGCACAAATAAACATC
>DEIP01000111.1 GCA_002352605.1 Desulfobacteraceae bacterium UBA2771
GATAAACGAAAGTCGATCCGTTTGTCCTCGCCGCCAGAAAGCGATACCCAACGGGTCTGTTTCCCATGACCGGTGGCGGATGCCTCCACATGGTAGTCGCCGGGATCAAGGTCCATCCCCTGGGAAAAGCGCGGCCCGATATTAAGTATCCTTACCCTGGCATCGGATGGATCGGTATTCACATAAAGCCGGCAAGTTTTGGGTCCCTGTTTCGTCAGGTACGCCTCCAGGGAGGCAGACCGGCCGGCGGCCACCTCAACCCTGGTGCGATAGGTCTCATACCCGCTCTTTTTTACCTGCACCCGATGGGAACCTGCGGACACGCCGACGTACGAAAGTGGGGTGTCACCCATGTTGCGACCATCCACCATCACAGTGGCGCCGGACACGTTGGCGGTCACGGAGAGGCGACCTTTCGTGCTGGGCCGGACGGCCGGGGTGTCGATGACGGCCCCGGAGCTGGCCAATAGAAAGACGAAATCGCCCTTGTCCAGGGCCGGATCGTTTATTTTCCCGAACTGCGGGTGCTGGGCGCCCCGGCTGTAGTTGACCACCTGCTCTTGCAGATAATCTCCCAACTCCATGCCGGTCACATACCCGTCCGTGTTGCGGTCGGCATAGCCTTCGCTGATACTTTGAATAAAAACGGTTTTAAAAACGGAATCGTCGGGGACCTGTTCGTCTTGGTTGCCTGCGGTGATGAATTGGCGAACCGGTTTCCGGACCTTCTCTTCGATATAGGGCGACGGCTTGGATCGGACCGCCTGGAATATGGCGCCGGAAAAGCAGGAGTCGAAAAGCATCAGGGTGTGGCGGGCGCGAATTCGCCGGGCATAGGTTTCGATCTGCCGCATGCTGATGGCGTGCTCCATGAAACCGATTTCATCGCGGTCCGGGTTGGGGGCGTCCACGGGCACGATATACCCCAGCTCGCGCCCGCCGGCCTCTTTTAACGTGTGGCCATGGCCGGAAAACCAGAACAAAACGGCCTTGTCCCTATCGCGTCCCGGACCGGTGATCAGCTTGTTTAAAGACCGGCGCAGGGTGGACCAGTCCGGATCTTCCAAAAGGTTTACCTCACACCCCAGTTTTTTTAAGGCCGATGCCACCTCACGGGCATCTTTTACCGGGTTGGGAAGCCTGGGCCACCCGGCACGGTAATCCCCGCAGCCCACCACCAGGGCATGGTAGCCGCTGTACAATTGAATGTCGCGGACGGCACCGCTGCGGCTGCGGGCCTGGACCCGAATACCCCGGGCATCGGCATTTGCATCGGAGGGCGTTAGGCCGGGCGGGAGAGAAAAAATGAAAAATAGCGTCGTCGCTATCAAAAACCGCGTTGCGCCTAACCGCTGGGATCGGGTCATGGTTACCTCGCTTCAAGTTCCGCTTCAATGGTGGTTTTGGTCTCGTCTCTTATTACCCATCGGATGAAACCCGATTTTTTCAAGTATCGTTTCAGCTTATCATAGGGTTGGTGGCGCAATATAGTAAAAAATGGGAAACAATGCAAATCAAGGGTTTGGAAAGACAGGGAGAATCGCATTTGGTTGTATCGCGGGCATGGCCCGCTCCTACAGGAACAAGAAAATCGTACCGGGGTTCATGCGTTCCCGAATCGGATGCTGTGTTACAACAGGGTGCAAAGATGGCGGGCAACCGCATCCGCACCGTTTTCAGATTTTGGTAGCCCTCGGGTAATTTTCAGCAGCTCCGGCACACGCTCGATCCAGCTGCCGCCGGCGTATGCCTCCGGGGGGATGGCCATGGAAGGCAGGTGCTGTTGAATAAAAGCCTCGAGAACTATCGATTCCGGTGATCGGGGACGTCTGATGTAGCCGAAGGGGATACCGGATTGATAGGCCTCTGCCACCGTGCTGTATCCGGCTTTTCCGACTAGTGCATCGGCCGCCACCATCAGGTCGGGATGTAAAAAAGAGGAGTGCGTTGGAAGTAAAATCACTTTCTCATGAGGCGATTGCATGCCTTTGGCTCCAGCAATGACCAGATACCAATCAAAATTCAAGGGAAGCGTAGAAAGAAACGCGAACGGGTCAGGAACGCCCCCCATGGTGAGCAGCACCATCTTATCTCCTTGGGGAATTTGCAATCGCTTGCGTATCTGCGAACGGCTTGAACGGGCATGTCGGCTGATCGGTGCTGCGAGAAAGGCCTTTTCCGAAGGCTTGCAGAGGGGCGGGGTTTGAATGTGATGGTTGGCACGCTGAAAAAGGTCAGCCAGATATGTGATATGCGGCCCGAGCCGTTTCGCCCCTGCTGAATAATTTTCGTAAATCCAATCCCAGGTAAAATTTTCAATCAAGACACTGGGTATGCCGGCCGCCCGGGCGACCTCAATGCCTAACGGTGCAATATCACAAATCACCAGACGGCATTTGAGCCGGATGATTTGGGTCGCCAAATCATGCACCCATTCGTTGTCAAAGGGAAGCAATCGATCCAGCTGGTCGCATGTGGCAATCAGGTCCTCTTCCAAGGGCGATGTTTGGATGACGCCGATATCCGATTGAATCGGATGATAACCAAAACGGTCTCCAATGGAATTCTCAAAAAACTGTTTTGGAGATGTCGTAAACAACTCAAATCGAATTCCGGAACGGCGCCTCAATAAGGCTTCCATCACAGCGGCCGACCGGGTAGCATGTCCAAAGCCATGGGGTGTGATAAAATAGCCGATAGTGATTGGTATTGGCATTTGGTGGATCCCTATTCGATTATTTCTTTTGGTATGGTCTC
>DEIP01000012.1 GCA_002352605.1 Desulfobacteraceae bacterium UBA2771
GCACTCTGCGTCTCTGCGGTGAACAAAAATAAGGAGAAAAAGGATCAAAATGAGCGCAACAAAAACAAGAATTAAAAATTTCATCATCGAAAACTTCCTCTTCGGCAACGCCAACGGCTTGCAGGATGACACCTCATTTCTGGAGGAGGGTATCATCGACTCCACCGGTGTTCTGGAACTGGTCACCTTCCTCGAAGAAGACTTTGGGATCCAGGTGGACGACGAGGAACTGATTCCGGAAAACCTCGATTCCATCGACAACGTCACTGCCTACTTGGAGCGTAAGATAGAGTAATATTGCCGCCCTGATAATGAATGGCCTCATTTGTTTTTTTTGGCCCTCTCAGCCCCCAAAAAGCAACCCGAACAATCTCAGCGCACGCTGCGTCTCTGCGGTGAACAAATTACAATGCTAATTCACCATTTCTTGGAAAATTCAGCCGCCCGCTTTCCCGATAAGGTGGCCCTCATCCACGAAAAGATTCGTGCCACTTATGGCCGGATCAATACCGATGCGGATCGCCTGGCCGATTTCCTGGTGCATTGCGGTGTCGAAAAAGGCGACCGTATCGTCATCCTCCTGCAAAACAGTGTCGAATATGTTGTTTCCTACTACGGTATCCTCAAGGCCGGCGCCGTGGCTGTGCCGATGAGCACCGACCTCAAGCCCGATGGCCTTAACTCGCTGCTGGCCGAGCTGGAACCGATAGCCATCATCTCGTCCTCGCGTTTCGAGCGGCTGCTCCAGGCATCTGATCTGGATGTACCCAATCTGGGAACCCTGATAATTCAAAATCCAAAATTAAACTGGGACAGCCACCGGGTCTCCACTTTTTCATTTCAAGAAACCACGAACGACAAACGACAAACCACGTACCAACCACAAACATCGAGTGGGCGGGATTCCAGCGCAGAGATTGGGACGGAAGACATTTCTGTGACGGAATCAGATTTGGGCAGCATCATATACACCTCCGGTTCCACCGGTAAATCCAAGGGAGTCATGCTCACCCACGGTAACATTGTCGCCAATACCGTTTCCATTTGCCGGTATCTGCAATTGACCGACGAAGATATTCAGATGGTCGTGCTGCCTTTCTTTTATGTGATGGGAAAATCCCTGCTCAATACCATCGTCGCCGCCGGCGGCACCTTGGTGATCAACAACCAATTCGCCTTTCCGGCAACGGTGATCAGCCAGATGATCGAAGAACGGATCACCCTTTTTTCAGGGGTCCCTTCCACCTATGCCTATTTGCTCCACCGCTCGCCGTTGAAAAAAAATCGGGGGCAACTCATCCACCTGCGCATGATGACCCAGGCCGGGGGCCATATGGCCAGGTCGATCAAAACCGCCTTGCGAGAAGTGTTGCCCGGGCACATCCAAATTTGCATCATGTACGGCGCCACCGAGGCCTCGGCGCGTTTGACCTGGCTGGATCCCGACCGTTTCGAACATAAAATCGAATCCATCGGCCGGGCCATCCCCGGGGTGACCGTCAAGATTCTCGACGAACATGACGCGGAAGTGCCCCAGGGTGCCAAAGGTGAAATTATCGCCAACGGTGCCAACATCATGCAGGGATATTGGAAAGACCCGGAAGCCACGGCCGATGCCTTGGATGAGCATGGGTATCACACGGGTGATGTGGGATGGCAGGATGAAGAGGGGTTTATCTTCCTGGAAGGTCGCAAAGACAACCTGGTTAAGGTCGGGGGGCACCGCATCAACCCCCAGGAGGTCGAAGACGCGTTACTGGCCACCCAACTGGCCGTTGAGGCGGCCGTGGTGGGCCTGCCGGACAACCTGCTCGGGAGAAAACTGGCTGCGATGATCGTCCCCTTGAACGGCGATACCTCACCGGACGCGATTAAGGAAACCTGCTCGGCGATCCTTCCCAAATACAAGCTGCCGAGTGAAATCAGGTTGGTTAGATCCCTTCCCAAAAATGCCAATGGAAAAGTTGACCGGAATCGCTGTTTAGAAATTATTCAACAAAATCAATGAACCAGTTGTTACATTTGGGCGCTGAACACTGCGTCACCGGCTCCTGCCATCTGCTTCGGGCCAACGGCCTGAACATCATGGTGGACTGCGGTCTGGCCCAGGGTAGGGACCCGAGCGTGCGCATTGAAAACTGGCCGCTGCAACCGGCAAAGATCGATTACCTGTTTATCACCCATGCCCACATCGATCACATCGGTAGGGTGCCGGAGTTGGTCCGGAAGGGCTTCAAGGGCGAAATCATCTGCTCCCATCCCACCAAGGCCCTGCTTAACCCCATGTTGGCGGATGCCATGAAGCTTTCCGGACTGCCGGAACGATCGGCCGGCAGCATCCAAGAGGCCATCGACGATCTGGCGTGGGGATTTGAAACCGGCGAGGCATTCGACCTTGAAAAAGGAATCACATTCAAGCTGAAGCGCGCCGGGCACATCCTGGGATCCAGTTTTCTTCGCTTCCAGGACGATAAAACCGGCTGGTCGGTGCTCTTTTCAGGGGATCTCGGCGCGGCAGACACGCCGATCCTCCCCGATCCCGAAACGCCGGACACCGCTGATCTGGTCGTGCTCGAATCCACATACGGCAACCGGCTTCACGCTAAGCGAGACCAGCGTGTTCGACAACTGGGCTCGCTCCTCACCCGGGCATTGGCAGATGACGGCAAGGTGTTCATCCCGGCCTTTTCCCTGGGACGTACCCAAGAGTTGATATATGAAATGGATCGGATCTTTTCCGATCCCGGCTATCGGGAGATGTTCCCGGATCTTCAGGGTGTGCAGCGCCCGCCGGTGTTTGTCGACTCACCGCTGGGCCTTGAAATCACCAGGATCTATTCCAGCCTGTCCGAATTCTGGGACAAGGAAGCCAAAGCCCAGCTCCGCCGGGGAGACCATCCGATTGATTTTTCGGGCCTCTACGCCGTCAAGAACCACCGCGATCACCTGAAGGTCTGCGATTCCAGAGGACCGGCCGTCATCCTGGCCGGCAGCGGCATGTGCACCGGCGGCCGGATCATCGACCATCTGCAAAAGGGGATCGATCGTCCTGAAAATGACATCCTTTTTGTGGGATACCAGGCGGGCGGTACACCCGGACGGGCCATCCAGAAATACAGCAAAAGGCCCGGCGGCTATGTCGATCTGGACGGAGAACGCAAAATCATTAGGGCCAAGGTCCACAACCTTTCCGGTTACTCGGCCCATGCCGACCAGAAAGGGTTGGTCGACTGGGTGGCATC
>DEIP01000029.1 GCA_002352605.1 Desulfobacteraceae bacterium UBA2771
CAACAAATGATCGGTAATTCCTTAGGGCTCGCGCAAAAATAACTTCACATTTTCGCAGCTCACCTTCAGCCCATCTTTGGCTGACACCTCACTCTCAAAAGCCTCGAAATAGCTCGCTATTCCTGTGGTTTTTCTCTCTCGGATCAGCCAAACCCGGACCAAATCTGACCGCCAATTCTGCGAAGTTATTTTTTCGCGAACCCTAAGATAAGGAGATGGAAGTGAAAAAACTTTTTTATTATCAACTGGTTTAATGTGTTTGCTTCTTTTTCATTCATAGCCGGAACGATCCTGCACCCACACAAACTTACCGTTCCGCAGGCCGGGTATGTTCACAAGTTGACCGATTCGGACGTCAGCATGGGAATCGGCTGCTTTTTCACCTATGGCGCCTAAACTGAATATCAATTTGAAACCCCATGGTTTCCCGCTGACATTAAAAAAGCACATTCCACAATGGGGGTCGTTAAATTCTCTTAAGCATGGGCGTGTAGCGCCTGGAAACAATCGATCGCATTCAAGCTGATTCATGACGATTGTTCACGGTTTGATATTCTATGGTTGAATGCAGGCGGATACCATGGTAGGGGCCGATATGGTTCGTTATTCATGACAGGCTCAATCGTGGCTTCGGTTTGACCTGTTGCCCCTTGAATCAGAAAATCTTTTTTTGAGAGGAGAGGCTCATGCTTGAAATCAAGAATTCGGTTGCGGTGGTAACGGGTGGGGCCAGTGGTATTGGTCTCGCATTTGCCGAATACTGGGTAAGAGAAGGCGGAAAAGTAGTCTTGGCCGATGTTTCGGAATCTGCCCTGACCCAGGCAAAGGCGGATATCGGAGAGCAGGCGGTCACCCTGGTGTGTGATGTCACCAGCGAAGCGGATTGCCGCAAGCTGGCGGAAACGGCCATGGGCGCCTTCGGCAAGATAAACCTGGTGGCGCCATTTGCCGGCATAATCAAAGACGGATTGATGCTCTCCCCCGATCGGGAAACCGGGAAAGTGGTTTCAAAAATGTCCCTCGAGCAGTTTCGATCCGTAATCGATGTCAATTTGACGGGGGTGTTTCTCACCGTGCGTGAGTGTGCGGAACAGATGATCAACAACGGGGACCGGGGGTTGATATGTCTGATTTCATCCACCGGTGCTTTTGGAACTGCCGGTCAGATCAACTACTCGTCTACCAAGGCAGCGGTTTCGGTCATGCCCAAAGTCATCACCGCCGAATTTTTCCGACGGGGAGTTGCCGACCGCATCCGTTGTGTGGCCGTGGCACCGGGCTATGTGGCGACCCCCCTTCTCGAGGGGATGAACGAGAAGGCGCTATCCCGCATTCTGGATAATGTCCCCATCGGACGATTGGTCGAACCGGATGAAATTGCCTCCCTGGTTGGCGAGCTATACCGCAACGAAGCGCTTACCGGCGATGTCTATTTCATCCATGGCGGTCTGCGATTAAGTTCAAAGGGATAGCGCGTCAATCGGCCAAACCCGTTTTAGAACACAGATTCAGGCTCATTCCAAAATCATCAGTGCATCCACTGCAATGGGTTTGCTTCCGGAAATAATAAGCGGGTTTATGTCGATTTCCTTTATTTTTTCATTTTCCAGGCCTATCTTGCCCACATTGATCAGGATATCCGCCAGGATATCGATATCCACTTTTGCCATGCCGCGCACTTCCTCGAGTATTTTGCGCCCTTTTATTTCATGCATCATGTCAAGCGCATCACTTTTTTCTAAAGGGGCCAGCCGAAAAGATACGTCTTTTAGAATTTCGGTAAAAATTCCGCCAAGCCCAAACATGACGGCCGGGCCGAACTGTGGATCGCGGGTCAAGCCCACCACGAGTTCACGCGCGCCTTTGACCATTTCCTGAATCAGCACGGTTTGTTTACCGTCCATGCCCGCAATAATTTCGTTATAGGCCTGGGTTGCTTCGTCTTCATTTCTCAGGTCTAATTTAATCAGATTGCTTTCCGTTTTATGTGTCAGTTGAGATGAACACCCTTTTAGGACGAGCGGGTATCCCGTTTCTTCGATGGCATTTAAAAAATCTTTGTAATTATCGACAAGGATCTCCTTTACAACCGGAATTTGATATGCCGAAAGAACTTGTTTGGATTCATATTCGGAAAGCGAACTTTGTCCGTTGTTAACGGCATTTTTTATAACGTCCATTTATTTCTCCATTGAGTCGTTTCGTGTTTTCTAAATTATTCGGGTGAGGGGAATTAAAAATGAAAAATTCTTTTTTATTCAGCTACGTATGATTTCTCCATATTCGGAAAGCGCCGAAAGCGCCCTTGCCGTCCTTTCAGGCGTAGGATAAACCGGGATTGAATTGCTTTGCAGGTACAACCGCTCAGAATGAAATTTGTACGCCTGGGCGACCATGGCAACCGCGACCGGCTTGTTATATTTGTTTTTTGCTCCAACGAGGGCATGCGCAATCCCGCTGTTTAAGGGCGTAAACATTTCCTGCTGGCACATGATAAATCCTAAAGAATCGACCGTTTCATCAGCCAGAACGCAATCTATTACCGCGCTGATCGTCTCAATATCCTGAGTAAAGGGCATATCTATAGGATTGTATCGAAATGTGAAGGGGGGAAGTAATTCGGTAAGCCTGTCAATGGTATGGTCTGTGAATTTGGTGATATCCATTCCGTTTTTTATCAGCGTATCGGTCATCACAATTCCCGGGCCGGCAATTGGAGAGCAAACCGCAATACGGTTGCTTTTTGGCGGTCGGGCCAGCGAAAATATTTTGGAAATGTCAAACAGTTCGGTACTGTTTTCCGCCAGGGCGATGCCGGCTTGCCTGAACATGCCGCTGTACATTTCAAAGTTGCCGGCCAATGTGCCGGTATGGGAGCAGGTCAGGTGGTCCATTCCTTTTGCGGACCCTCCCTTATAAGCAACAATAGGTTTGTTTCGCACGATTTTTTCGGCCGCTTCAAAAAGACCCCTCGGGTTGTCGATTCCCTCTACATACAGTGCAATAACTTTCGTGGCATCTTCTTTTTCGAGGAATTTCAACAAATCCACAAATTCAACGTTACACCGGTTACCAAGGCTCATTACTTTACTCAGCCCGATATTGTCGTCCATTGTGATATATGAAAAGAAATGGCTCATGCCGCCGCTTTGCGATATAAAAGCAATATCTCCCTTTTTCATATCGGAAAGCATTGAAGTAAAAGAGGCATTCAAATCAGCCAGGGGGTTGACCATTCCGAAAGTGTTGGGACCGATTATTTTTATGCCGTAATGGTTTGCCGTTTTTACAATGTCGTCTTGAAGCCGCTTGCCGGTTTCGGCTTCAGCCTCTATAAAACCCGCCGTGATTATCACGGCGCCTTTTACATTGCATTTGCCGCATTCTTCAATGACGTCGGGAACTGCCGGCGCGGGGACGGTAATAATGGCCAGGTCGATTTGATCCGGCACATCGCTTAGGGTCGGATAGGATTTTAAGCCGAAAACCTCGGGCGCCGAATGATTGATCGGATATATTTTACCCTTGTACTTCCCCCTGTAGATGATGCTTTCCATGCAGAAAAAACCTGCTTTTCGAAATTGATTCGACGCTCCGACAACCGCTACCGATTCCGGATAAAAAACCGGATAAAGATCTTCATAAATACTCATTCAGACTCCTTTTTTATTGACTCCGTCAAACCAACACGCCGGTATCTATTCGCCGAAAAAAATATTTTTACTCTACACCACGCAAAGCCATTTTTCAAGAAATTTTTCTCGACCTATAGCCGGCGTCTGCCTATGGAGTGGTCGCAGGAGGGCGGTTATTGGGTTCATCTTGCTGAGTAAACAGTGGGAAGGGATCGAATGGAGTATTTTTTCTTGACAAGTATGGTGCACTATTCTAAAAACGAAAGCTTGATATTATTGTATGCCGAAATGATCGTTGATATTTTCAAAGAGGGAATGACACAAAATAATTCAGCTCGTAATGAGGCTTGGAAGCCTCAAGGAAAAATGCAAACCATCCAATCCAAGAGTGAACTCCGTAAGGCGATAAAAAGCGTCAAAAGCAAGGGCAAAACCATCGGCTTTGTTCCTACCATGGGGTTTTTGCATCAGGGCCATCTGTCCCTCATTCGTCGTGCACGAGCGGAAAACGATATCGTGGTGGTAAGCGTTTTCGTCAACCCGGCCCAGTTCGGTCCCAATGATGACCTGGACACTTATCCCCGGGACGCGCAGCGCGATTCCGATCTGATGGCGGCGGAGACTGTGGATTTCGCCTTTTTCCCCACTGCTGATGCGCTCTATCCGAAAGGCTATATCACTTACGTTGAGGTTCAAGGTCCGATGACCCAAGTGCTTTGCGGCAGATCTCGCCCCACCCATTTCAGGGGCGTCACGACCATCGTGGCCAAGCTGTTTAACCTGGTTTCTCCGGATCGTGCCTATTTCGGACAAAAAGATGCTCAGCAGGCGACCGTGATCCGGAAAATGGTGAGAGACCTTGACTTCGATCTGCAAGTTGTGGTTTGCCCCACCGTCCGCGAAGCCGACGGCATTGCCATGAGTTCTCGCAACACCTACCTTACTCCCGGGCAAAGGACGGATGCCCCGGTGCTGAGACGCGCCCTGAACGACGCTACGAAGATGATTGTAAAAGGAGAACGCAACCCAGTCGTGATCAGGCAAAATATTGAAAAGCAGATCGATGGCGTTGAGGGTGCAGTCATCGACTACGTTTCAGTGGTGAATGGCCATTCTATGGAGGAAGTGAAAACGCTGAACGGCGAAGTGCTCATTGCGGTGGCCGTCAAATTCGGCGCGACACGACTGCTCGACAATATTCGAGTTGAGGTATGATTATCAAGATAGTTAACATGCTAAATAGCGGAATCTTTCATGGAAAGGTTTTGTTTACGGGAATCTTTTTGGGTTTCAGGGGTTTCGAAATGACGGTCACAAAAAAATGAAATACATGGTGCAGCCATGGGGCTGAAGCTGGAAGGATATGCGGGCAGCGGCACATTTGCCCATGGGATTCACCCGTCGGACCATAAGGCGCTGTCCAAAGATGCGGCTATCCGGGTGATGCCTACACCGGATACGGTTGTTTTATCCCTTCATCAGAATATCGGCGGTCCGTGCGAACCGCTGGTCAAATCCCGTCAGGCGGTCGTGTGGGGTGAGTTGATCGGCAAGGGCAGCAGCTTTGTCTCCTCGACGCTGCATGCATCGGTGCCCGGCATCGTCCAGCGCCCGATGCGAGTGACCCTGGCCAATGGCCGGCACATGGACACCCTGCCTATCAAAACCCAAGGCGAGGTCCCGTCGGATCGGGAACTGTGGGATGAGATCTTCGGCGGCGACTGGCCCACCACCGGCCTGGAGGCCTATGAACCGGCCTTGATCAGCCGTGATATCAACGACGGCGGACTGGTGGGGTTGGGGGGCGCGGCTTTTCCCACCCACGTGAAGATTACACCCAGCGACAAGAAGCCCATCCACACCCTGATCGTCAACGGCTGTGAGTGCGAGCCCTATCTCACGTCCGACTACCGGCTCATGCTGGAGGCACCAGCACCCATTATTACCGGCGCCCTGCTGGCGGGCCGCAGTGTGGGGGCCAAGCGAATCGTCATCGGTGTCGAGGACAACAAGATGCCGGCCATTGAAGTGTTGAGAAAGGCCACGGACGGCACGGGAATCCGGATCGCCGTGGTCAAAACCAAGTATCCCCAGGGCAGTGAAAAACATTTGATTCAGGCCGTGATCAAGCGCCAGGTGCCCCTGGGTGGATTGCCTTCGGATGTGGGGGTGGCCATGAGCAATGTGGGGACCATGGCGGCCGTTGCCCGGGCCGTGATCCATAAAAAACCCCTGACGCACCGGATCATCAGCGTCACCGGCGGCGGCATCGCCGAGCCGTCCAATGTGCTGGCGCCCATCGGTGTTTCATTTGGTGAATTGGTTGATTTTTGCGGCGGCTTGCGGCCCGATGCCGCCCGCATGGTTGCCGGCGGCCCCATGATGGGATTTGCCTTCGCCAATCCCAATACGCCGGTCACCAAAGGTACCAGCGGGCTAACCGTGATGACCCGGGACGAAGTCAAGGCCGGCGAGGAGACCGCCTGTGTGCGCTGTGGAAAGTGCGTGGATGTGTGCCCAATGAAACTGGTCCCCACCAAAATTGCCATGGCATCGAGGCACCGGGACATCTCTTTGTCCCGGCGATACAACATCATGGCCTGTTTCGAGTGCGGTTCCTGTGCATACACCTGCCCGGCCCGTATTCCTCTGGTCCAGCTGATCCGGGCCGGCAAGGCCCTGGTGGCGGCGGCGGGTCGGAGCTGACGGTATGACCACGGAAAAACAATTAAACATGCAGGATTCTCAAGTGAAACCGATTGATGAAACCAGACCGACGGCGCCGGTGATTCACGTATCGCCGTCCCCCCACTTGGCCCAATCGACCACCAGTACCCGGCGGATGATGGTGGATGTCCTCGTGGCTTTGGTGCCGGTGGTGGCCATGTCTCTGTTCGTCTTTCGCGGCTATGCCCTGTTCCAGCTGGCTGTCTGCCTGGGCGGGAGCCTGGCGGCGGAACTGCTTTTCGTGAAGATGCGCGGGCGGCCGTCGACCCTGAAAGACTTTTCCGCCATCGTAACCGGCATCATCCTGGCCATGTCCCTGCCCGGTACGGCGCCCTGGTACGTGGGCCTGATCGCCGCATTCGTGGCCGTCGGTATCGGCAAGATCATTTTCGGCGGGCTGGGTATGAATTTGTTCAATCCGGCCATGGTGGGCCGCGCATTCGTCATGATTTCCTTTGCCGGCGCGTTGGCTGCATCGGGCTTTGAGGACGTGCGCAGCGCCGTGGACGCCGTCTCCCAGGCCACCCCCATGAATGCCTATAAGATGAACGGCGTGGTCGCGCCGTTGGCCCATCTCTTCTGGGGGACCACCAACGGCAGCTTGGGCGAGACCAGTGCGCTGGCCTGCCTGCTGGGGGGGCTTTATCTGATTGTCCGGCGCACGGTCTCCTGGGAGATCCCGGCGGGGTTGCTGCTTGCCGTGCTGGTCATCGGTGGTGTGGCCGATCTTGCCGGACCCGCGGACGGATGGACGGTACTCCACCATATTCTGGGCGGATCATTGCTTTTCGGGGCCTTTTTCATCGCCACGGACCCGGTAACCAGCCCCCTGACTCCCAGGGGTAAATTTATTTTCGGCCTGGGCGTCGGCATGCTGATTATGCTGTTGCGGCTTTTTTCCGGGTACCCGGAAGGGGTGATGTTTGCGGTGCTGTTGATGAACGCCGTGACCCCGTTGATCAACCGGTGGGCCATACCTGTGCCGTTTGGGGAACAATAATGAGTTCTGAGAATCAAAAAACCATCGGCGGTCTGAAATCGAGCAATCTCGTGCAGGCCTGGCTGGTGCTGGTACTGGCCATGGGATTCGGCGTATCGCTGGCCGGCGTTCAGTTGGCCCTGGGGCCGATAATCGAGAGTAACAAAATCAATGAAACCCTGGAAAAGATACCCGAGCTGGTGCTGGGAAACGCGCTGGCCGCCAAGATGGCCACAGAAAACCAGACCCTGGAGATTGCTCCCCGGCAGGTGACCGTGACAAAGGCGGGCCGGGCCAAATTCTACAGCGTATACGAGGCGCGCTACCAGGGCGACCTGAAGGGCTGGGTGGTGAAGACCAAAGGCCAGGGGTATGCCGACACCATCGAACTGCTTCTCGGGCTTTCCCCGGATCTTCACGCCATTACCGGTTTGTTTGTCCTGGATCAGAAGGAGACGCCCGGGTTGGGCAACAAGATCGTCACCGATGCCTGGCGGGGTCAGTTCATCGATGCCCCGGCGGACCGGTCCCTGGTGGTGGTAAAAACCGGTGCCGCCCAGCCCGGTGAAATCGATGCGGTTACCGGCGCTACCATTTCATCCAAAAGCGTGACGGCCCTGATCAACACGGCCATCGGTGACCTGCGAAAACCACTAACCGCCGGCACGGCCACCGTCGAGGAAGGGGGCAAGGACAATGGCTGACCAACCGACCGCCACCGAGCGGTTAATCCAGGGAATCCTGCCGGAAAACCCGGTTTATCGACAACTGTTGGGGTTGTGTCCCACCCTGGCGGTGACCAACAGCCTCATGGCCGCCGTCACCATGGCCGGGGCCGTTGGCTTTGTGCTGCTTTGCGCCAACGTGATCATCAGCTTGATTCGCGACCTGCTCAAACCCCATCTGCGCATCGTGGTCTTCACATTAACCATCGCCACCTTCGTCACCATTGCCGATCGCTTGCTGGCCGCCTACCTCTATCAGATGAGCAAGACCCTGGGGCCTTACATCCCGCTGATTATCGTCAACTGCATCATCATCTGCCGTTGCGAGGTGGTGGCTTCAAAGCAGGCTCCCATCGTCGCCGCGGCGGATGCCATCGGTCAGAGTCTGGGCTTCGGACTGGCCCTGTCCAGCATCGCCGCCATCCGAGAGATTCTGGGTACCGGCGCCCTGTTCGGACTTCGGGTCATGCCGGCACTCTGGCCGGACTGGGTGATTATGGTGCTTCCTCCCGGTGCCTTCCTGACCTTCGGTCTGTTGCTGGGAGCCATTAACTGGATTACCGACAAAAAGAAAGCTTAGGGAACCAACGATCCTATGAATTATCTCATTGATATCCTGCTCATCGCCCTGGGCGCGGCGCTGATCAACAATTTCGTCCTTTACTACTTCGTGGGCATTTGCCCCTTTATAGGTGTTTCCCGGCACGTTGAAATGGCAGTGGGCATGGGCGCTGCGGTCACCTTCGTCATCACCATCGCTGCCTTCATCGCATGGACCATCACCACCTTCGTGCTGATGCCCGGCGCCCCGCTTACCCGGCTGGCGGCGAGCCTGTTTATGCCGCCCGAGTCGGCAGCCCGGGTGGATCTGACCATCTTGAGCTACATCGTCTACATCTTTGCCATCAGTGCGTCGGTGCAGTTTGTGGAGATGTATGTACGCCGATTTTTTCCTTTGCTATACAAGGCCTTCGGTGTGTTTTTACCATTGATCACCACCAATTGTGCCATCCTTTTCGCCTGTCTGACCATCATGAGCCACGTGGTGGGCGCGGAGAACCCGGCGGACCGGTGGGACCTGGGTCGCGCCTTGACCCTGGCCTTCTTCGGCGGTGTGGGGTTTACTATCGCCATTGTTGTCATGGCCGGCATCCGAGAGGAGTTGGAATTGTGCGACGTGCCCAAACCGTTTCGGGGGGCCGCCGTCACCCTGGTGGTGGGCGGAATTCTGGCCATGGGATTCATGGGATTCACCGGGGTCGATTCGGGACTCAGGGAGGCCATGACCGCCAAGCCGGCGGTGACGGAAGTAACCCCATCATCGCCTGCTCCGGTATCGCCACAAAAGCAGACCCGCTCACGGACGTTTGACGTCCATTCGTCTTCAACAACGGTTCAAGGCCCTGCCGATATAAGATTGGGGGAATCATGTCCTGGGTAATTATCGGACTGGCCGCCACCACCATGCTGATTATGGCGCTGGTGCTGTCATTCGTATTGGGATGGGCCAATCGGGCCTTTCACGTGGAGGTGGATCCGCGGGTGGATGCAGCCATCGATGTGTTGCCCGGTGCCAACTGCGGTGGCTGCGGATATGTGGGCTGCGGTGAGTATGCCGAGGCCATCGTGTTGGATGAGGCGCCGGTGAACCTTTGCACCGTGGGCGGAAAAAGCTGTACGGAAGCGTTGGCCGCGGTCATGGGGGTGGAGGCCGCCGTCAGCTATCCATGGCGTCCGGTAATCCATTGTGGCGCCCGCACCAGTGACCGGCTGGGTCGAAGCCCCTACATCGGTGAACAGCGATGCGGGCCGGCCAACCTGGTGACCGATGTTCAGGGCTGTATTTACGGCTGCCTGGGATTCGGTGACTGTACCCGGGCCTGTGATTTTGACGCCATCCACATCGAAGATGGGCTGGCCCGGGTGGATTATTCGACGTGCGTGGGCTGCGGCGCCTGTGCCAAGGTCTGTCCACGCAACATCATCACCATGGCACCGTTCAAAAGCGACCGTATGCTGGTGGTGCAGTGCTCCAATCTGGATGCCGGAAAGGACGTCAAGGCGGTCTGTAAGGTGGGGTGTCTGGGGTGCCGGGCCTGTGAACGGAAATCGGAACTGTTCACCGTCCAGAACAACCTGTCCAACATCGATTACGACAACTATACCGCGGAGACCCTGACATCCGGACTGGTCGCCGCTGAAAAATGCCCTCGTAACCGGTTGGTTTTCGTCGGCATTCCATCGGAGAAGGATATCCTTGCCGCCGCCAAAGAAGAACTGCCCGATCTGATCAAACCGGATTTCAAAACCACGGTGGATGATACGGAGTGGCGGGGGTAGGCGCGGGACTGAACCTGCATAATCGACAGGATGTGGTGGAGTCCGATGGGGACTTTGATTGTTGACATTGGAACAAGAGTGTTATTTGGTACATCCATCTAATACAAAATCATCGGGAGGAACTGGGTGAAAGAGACCATTTTCCAGAATAAAATTCTTGTGGCTATCGACGGCAGCGAGCAGTCTTTGTCGGCCGTCCGGTACGCCGCTAATATTTTTCCTCCGGATCGCACGCAAATCGTTCTGTTTCATGTTCGCGAACAACTGCTCGATCTCTTTTCCGACCTGGATGCCTATCCCCATTTTAAACATAGGGTAACCGGAGTGAAGCACTGGGCCACCGAACAAAAGAGAGAAATCACCGACGTCATGGACAGTGCGTTGGTTTACTTCAAGGAAAAAGGCTTCCCCGAATCGGCCATTGCCAGCAAGACTCCGGTCAAGAAATTGGGGGTCACCCAGGATATCGTCAAGGAATCCTACGACGGGTACCATGCCATCATTGTGGGACGCACTGGATTGAGCCGGTTAAGAGACTGGTTGGCAAAGAGCGCAGCCATGAAGCTGGTGGAAAAGGTCAGGCATATTCCCCTCGTGGTGGTGGGCGGCAATCCCGACACGAAACACCTGCTGTTGGCATTTAACGGCAGCCATGGGGCCATGAAAGGCGTGGCGTCCGTCGGTGCGCTGGTGGGAACCTCGAATCATCGTCTGCATCTTTACAGCATCGTTACCAACGAGGAGAAGTTCTGGGTAGGAGACAAGACGTTCTTCACTCCCGAAAAACTCGACGATTCCATCGAAACCGGAGCTAACCCGATCGGCGCGCAGCTCGAAGAGGCCCGCGATAGACTATTGGCCGAAGGAGTGGCACCCGACCTACTCTCAATCAAGGTTCACGCCGTTGACAGTGGGCGGTCGACCCGCCTCGTCCAGGAAGCCATGGAGAATCAATACGGCAGTATTGTCGTGGGCCGCCGCGGGATGATCACGTTTTTCGATGCGATTTTCGTCGGACGGGTCAGCGACCGGGTGCTCAAGTTGGCCGACCAACTGGCGGTATGGGTGATATAGTCGATAATCGGATGTTGTTCACTCTTATTTCAGAGCAGATCCTTAAAATCATTAATTCCTTGAAGATTGGTGATCATCAAAAAACGGCCGGGGTCTTCTTTTGCGGCTCTGGTGGCGTACAAGCGCCCCGACCACTTTTAACGTGGAGGACTCAGAAATGAAGAAAACGGACGTGCTGGTCATTGGCGGCAGTGCAGCTGGCATTGTGGCTGCAACCACTTCAAAATCATTTTATCCCGATAAGAAGATCACACTGATTCGGAAAGAGGAGCAGGTTCTCGTTCCTTGCGGTATTCCATATATGTTTGGAACATTGACGGGTAGCGATCAAAATCTTGTTCCTGATGCGGTGCTGGCGAATGCAGGCGTGGAATTGGTCATCGGTGAAGCGGTTTCAATCAGCCAGGAAAAAAAGAACTGCAAATTAGCGGATGGATTGGAAATCGGTTTTGAAAAGCTTGTTTTTGCAACCGGGTCGAATCCGGTCAAGCCTCAATGGCTGAAAGGCTTGGACCTGGACAATGTTTTTTTTATTCCAAAGAATAAAGAATACTTAGATAAACAGATAACTGAAATGGAGGGATGTAATAAGGTGGTGGTGGTTGGGGGCGGTTTCATTGGGGTTGAAATGGCAGACGAGATTGCTAAATCCGGAAAGGATGTCACGCTCGTCGAGCTATTGCCCCATGTGTTAAGCCTTGCCTTCGATAAAGGACTCGCCATCCTTGCGGAAAAAGCCCTTATTGCCAGGGGGGTAAAGGTAACCTGTGGAAAGGGTGTAAAAAAAATCCTCGGGAAGGGGAGTGTCTCCGGCGTATTGTTGGACGATGGTGAAATAATAGAGACTGATGCGGTCATCCTGTCGGTGGGATATCGACCCAGCGTGACACTTGCTCAGGAGGCCGGCCTGAATATCAACGAGATGGGATTTATCAAGGTAAACGAATACATGAGAACCGACCATCCGGATATTTTAGCAGTCGGGGATTGTGCCGAAAAATTCAGTTTTATTACCCGAACACCGAAAATGACCATGCTTGCATCCACATCGTGCGCCGAAGCACGGATCGCGGGAATGAACCTTTACAAGCTGTCCACCGTTCGATCTTTTACCGGCACCATATCAATTTTTTGTACCGCCATCGGCGATGATGCGTTCGGTGCCGCCGGCGTGACCGAAAACCTTGCCAATGAAAGGGGTTTTGAAATTTTGACGGGGTTGTTTGAAGGTGTGGATCGGCATCCGGCCACCTTGCCGGATACGCATAAACAAATCATCAAATTGATCGCTTCACTCGATTCCGGAATTATACTGGGGGGGGAGATATTTGGTGGAAAATCGACAGGAGAACTCATCAACCTGATCGGTTTTATGATCCAAAACAGTATGACGGTGGATGCGCTGTTGACATCTCAGATCGGGACGCACCCCCTATTAACGGCGGCGCCAACTGCCTACCCGCTCATCAAAGCCGCAGAAGTAATCGCCAAGAAGCGAAACAAATATTTGCACTAAGGGTTCGCGAAAAAATAATTCCACATCTTTCTTGCCTGTGTATCTGTTACCTGCGTTACATCCGCCGAACCCAAAGCCAGTGCCTTCTGGTGGAATTATTTATTTCCAGGACCCTATACCGCTGATGCTCACCAATTTACAGGATAGAAAGGGCCCGGCACGAGGTCGGGCCCACTTTTTCAAGCGCTCGCTCCGCTTCATCTGTAATGGTGACGAAAAACCGATGTATCACAGGGTCTTTTCGACTCAGACAGCTGTCATCTGTCCTCCGTTTGCCGGGTGTCCACGATGATATGGCGAAGCATCTCCCAAGCCCGTTCTTCCTCCAGGCGTTCCTCGACCTTGCGGGTGTCCTGATCGACGCTGCCGGTCTCGTAGACAATGGCTGATCGGCTACCCGGTCGCGTAATGGTCCTGACGCCCGCTTTTCCCCCGGAAGGGGTTTCCCGCCCGGCCTGGATTTCGCTTTGCAGCATTATCCGGATGGTCTGTTCGGAAACACCGTTTTGTTTGAGCAGTAAGATCTCTTCCACGGTCAGTGCCTCCACGTGAGTGGGCACGCACCACCACAGATAACAGACGATAAGCATGAATCGGATCTTCATTGCGTTACCTTTCGATAGGTCTTGATAGCGTGTGCGCTTTTTCCGACAATACCCCGATAAAAATAGTAATAATGTTGGCTTGATGTCAAGCGGCTTGTAGTGCCCACGGCAGCCGTGTTTATCAATCCTAACCGCTATCCTGCGAGGAGGCCATGCTAAAGCTAAAACAGATCGTGGTGTCCAAAGAGAATTCACCGGGCCCTCTTTTCGAAGCGACCCATGCGTTTGGAAACGCGGGGATCAATCTCAGGGCCCTCAACCTGGTTGACACCGGTGCATTCGGCCAGCTGCAGCTGATGGTCTCCGACGTGGCCAAGGCCCGCCGGTTGCTCATGGAAATGGATATCCCTGCTATGGTCAATGAGGTGTTGACCGCTGAAATCGAAGATCGGCCGGGCCGGTTGGCCATCGTGCTCAAACCGATCCTGGATGCCAACGTCCAGGTGGTGTTCATGTATGTGTTCCTGCGGAAGGACAGTGACCGGGCCGTCATGATTTTTCGGTTTTCCGACAATGACAAGGCCATCGCCATCATGAAGGAAAACGGCATGACATTGTTGGACGCCAAGCAGTTCGGTAGCCTCGAAAACTCACTTGCTGCGTCCTGAAGATGATAAAAGGCGCCGGTTCCGGCACACATCAGCCTCCTCCTCCCCCTCCAGGAAATCCTGCCCGGTATCATCTTTAAAAAAAAGAAAATCAATCCTAAAATTGACAAACTTCGGCGATTCGTGTTTAAAAGAACGACGGTTGCAGGTGCGGGACCGCCGTCCCGTTAAAAGGAAAGATGGTAAAACGCCATCGCATACCAGCCGTTGCTGTGATCGGGAACGAACGCCGCAAAACGCCACTGTCGATTTGACATCGATGGGAAGGCGCGGTCAGTAGGAAAAGTAACGGGAGCGATCTCAAAGTTGATTGAGCCCTAAGCGCCCGAAAGCCAGAAGGCCTGCCTGTCTATTGCCGAGGGCATCGTGTATGCCCGCCTTAACGGATACCCGCTGGAAGCTGTCCGTATCGTTTTCGTCCGGTTGTTCAGGCGAAGGGATACAGGCGTATGCGGCCGCGGGTTTTTTATGGGTTCCGCTTTTTTCTGCTGCAAGCCTTCCTGAGTTTTCCCCCATTGCCTGTTCAACCCGAACAATCGTTTATCCAATGAGGGGCATATAGACAGATGCAACAGGACAAATCCTTCGGCAAGCGTATTACCCGACTGATCGACAAAGCGGACATGACCCGAAACGAATCCCGGGCTGCATTCACCCGAATTCTACAAAACGAAACCACGCCCATGCAGCAGGGTGCTTTCCTGGCGGCCTTGCGCGCCAAAGGAGAAACCGCGCAGGAGGTGGCCGGCGCCTGGGAAGCCATCTATCAATTGGACACCACCAAGGTGACAACCGATGACAATGACCGGTTGGTGGAAAACAGCGGTACCGGCATGGATACCTTCAAAACCTTCAACATCAGCACGGCGGCCGCCATCGTTGCGGCATCGGCCGGGGTTCGGATGGCCCGCCACGGTGCCCGCGCCATCACCTCTGTCTGCGGTACGGTCGACATGGCCGAGGCATTGGGGGTGGACGTGGAGTGTGATGCCGACCTGGTGGCCCGCAGCATCAGCGGTACCAATATCGGTCTGTTCAACGGAATGAGCCCGAAGATCCATCCCATGGCATTGGGTCGGATCCTTTCCCAGATCCATTTCGGCTCGACCCTGAATATTGCCGCTTCCCTGGCCAACCCGGCAATGCCGCGGACCGGTATTCGGGGCGTCTACTCGCGGGAGAAAATTTTGTCGGTGATCCGAGTGATGAAAGCGATCGGCTACCGGCGGGCCCTCGTGCTTCACGGGGAGGTTGACGGCACGGACACGGGCATGGACGAAGCCTCGGTGTGCGGCACCACCTGGTGCGCCGAGTTGAACGAACAGGGCCACATCCACGAGTTCACTCTGGAGCCGTTACAGCTTGGACTATCCCCCCACGATCCAGCCGCGCTTTCCCCTGAATCGGACCTGAACAAGGAATCCAGGCGTTTCGTTGCCCTCATTCGGGGAGAGGAAAATGGAAGCGGCGCCCGCCGGCAGGCCATCGTGCTCAACACCGCACTGATTCTGAAGGTGGCCGGAAAGACCGATACCATCGCATCGGGAATGGACGCGGCGGCTGCCGCCATCGATAATGGAAACGCCTGGCGCACCCTTGAAAGCTGGGTGGCATCCCAAAACCGGAAACCGGAATCCGGGCTGGTGACGCTTCGTCGGTTACAGAACTGAAAACGAACAACCAAGGAGATGCACAAATGAAACTGGTGCTCACGGGATTGGGCCGGATAGAAACCCGACGGTCGGAGATGCCGGAACCTGAAACGGGCATGTCCCGGTTGAAAGTCAACTACTGCGGAGTCTGCCGCACCGACGCCAAAATGTGGAACGAGGGACACCGGGACCTGCTGTTTCCCCGGGTGCCCGGGCATGAAATTCTGGCCGAGGACGAAAATGGCCAGGCATTCACCGTCTGGCCAGGCAGTGCATGCGGCTGCTGTCGGTACTGCACCACCGGTCGCGAAAATCTATGTGAATCAATGAAGATCATGGGCTTTCATTTCGACGGCGGGTACAGCGACCATCTGCTGGCCCCCACGGAGAGCCTGATTCCGGTACCTGCGGATATCGCCTCCCACCGGGTTTGTTTCGCCGAACCGATGGGTTGCGTGCTCAATGCCCTGGAAAAGCTCGACCTGAGACCCGCCGAGCGCGTCGTCATCTTCGGCGGGGGCACCGTCGGGCTGATCGCCGCCCTGGTGGCCAAAACCAGGGGAACGATTCCCCTGGTGATTGAAAAGAACGCGGAGAAAATCGCCAAAGCGTCTCCGTTTCTGGAAGCCGAACAAATCGCGTGTCTCCGGGAAACTACGGACAGCGATTTCGATGTGGTGGTCAATGCCTGCCCCGACACCATTGCCTTCTGCCAGTGCATAGCCAAACTGGGCAAAGGCGGCCGGTTATCTTTTTTCAGCGGATTGACCAAGAATCAGCACATCGAAACCAACCTGGCTAACCTGTTGCATTACAAAGAGGCCGCGGTTTACGGGGCATACGGGTTGACCCGCCGGCACATGTCGGCGGCATTGGATATCATTCGGCAGCATCAGGACGCCGTCGACCTGCTGGTCGAATCGATCGTTCCGCCGGATCAGCTCTCGCGTCGCCTCCCCGATCTCCTCTCGGGTCGCGCTTTTAAAATCATTCTGGATTTTACCGGCGAGGCGAGACATTACTCGCCTGCCGGCGGGTCAGAAAAGGTCAACACGGTTGCTGCAGCCACAGAATCGATCGCTGCTGTTGCCCAAGGCCGCCTTTTCAAGAATGTCTGCAATACGCTTGCGCCGGTCTCTCCGGCCCTGCTTCCCGCAGCACGGCAGAAGATGGACAACAAGACCAAGCCTCTGGGTGCCCTGGGCCGCCTGGAGGAGCTGGCCATCCAGCTGTGCCTGATCCAGCAGACCCTTTCCCCGCAGGTGGATCGAAAAGTCCTGTTCGTGTTTGCCGCCGACCACGGCATTACCGAGGAGGGGGTATCGGCCTTCCCGTCCGAGGTCACCGGCCAGATGGTGAACAATTTTCTCGCTGGCGGCGCGGCGATCAACGTGTTGTGCCGCCATCACGGCATCGATATGCGAATCGTGGACACAGGGGTAAATGGTGACCTCGACGCACATCCCAACTTGATCGACCGGAAAATACGCCGCGGGACACGCAATTTCGCCCTGGAGCCTGCCATGACCCGAAAAGAGTCGATTCGGGCACTTGAAGCCGGCATGGCGTGCTTCTTCGATCTCAACGCCCAGCGCCCTATCCATATCATCGGCCTGGGTGAAATGGGTATCGGCAACACCACCTCGGCGTCGGCCATCATCTGCGCTGCCACCGGTATCACCCCGGCCCAGGCCACCGGCAGAGGTACGGGCATCGACGATGCAGGGGTGCGCCATAAAATAAAGGTAATCCAAAAGGTGTTGGACTTTCACCGGCCGAACCCGCAAGACGGCCTGGACATCCTGTGCAAGGTGGGCGGATTCGAGATCGCCGGTATCGCCGGAGCGGCGCTGGCGGCAGCCTCCGAAGGGGTTGCCGTGGTGCTCGACGGGGTCATTTCCACGGCCGCCGGACTCATCGCCCACCTGATCCGGCCCGAGGTGGGCGGCTACCTGATCAGCGGCCACCGGTCGGTGGAGATCGCCCAGACAGCGGCTTTGGAACAGATGGGGCTGAAGCCGGTGGTCGACCTGGACATGCGGCTGGGAGAAGGCACCGGCGCCGCTCTGACCATCGACATCGTCGTTTCTGCCTGCCGGATCATGAACGAAATGGCCTCATTTGACGAGGCCGG
>DEIP01000185.1 GCA_002352605.1 Desulfobacteraceae bacterium UBA2771
CATCGTGAGTAATGATGCTTCAAATCATTATCTGAACCGAGTCCAAGTCGTGCCCATAACGAGGAACGTTGATAGACTTTACCCAAGTGAAGCATATGTGACTTTTCGTGGTAAAAAACAAAAGCAATGGCCGACCAGATAACTACGGTAAGTAAAAAGCGGCTTATCCATTCAGCAGGCTCCATTTCCAAAACTGAAATGGAGGGTATCGGCAAGGCCATCAGCACTCAACTCGACCTTTAAGGCAGAACCAGTCATGTTAGATTGACGGGCAGGGCCAGGCGATATTTTTTAATAGTTTTCAGTAACTGAGGCTATCGAGGTAACATAGCTACCAGTTTTTGCAGGGGACAGGTATTAAAACAGCTACACCGTTTGTCTGGAAGTGTTTAGGTCCGAAAGCAGCAATCATTCTAAAACTGATTGACCAATATATATATATCTAACACTTTAATTTTTGGAGGAAATTATGAAGTATACAAAAATTACAATGTTGTCACTGACAATGCTTATGTTTGCCATGTCTGCACAAGCTATTACTTCAAAATGTGAGGAATGTCATACCAAATTGACACCGGGCATTGTGAAAGATTTTAATCGAGGAGTTATGTCGGAAGAATTAACTTGTACTGCCTGTCATGGAGAAGGTCATATGAGGGAAGATGATGTTGCTAAGGCCATGCTTCCCACTATATCCACCTGTCAGGAGTGTCATGAGGATCAGGCAAGTCAATATTTAAGTGGAAAACATGCCAAAGGACTTCTTCCTATTACCGCCTTTCCGGGATTTGCCCATAAACAACCAACTGCCTTTATCGCCGGCCAAAAAGGATGTAACGGCTGTCATAATCTTGGCATAGTAGATGAAGAAACCAGGAATAAAGGGCTTGCTGGTGAGTTTAGAGCCCATTTCAAATATGGGATGGATTGTCAGAACTGTCATACCAGGCATGCTTTTTCTAAAGCCGAGGCCCAACAGCCGGAAGCATGTATGCAGTGTCACACAGGATTTGACCATGCACAATGGGAAATGTGGACTCGTTCAAAACATGGTGCCGCATATATGACGGACAGAGATGCCCATAGAGGGCCGACCTGCCAAGATTGTCATATGTCCGGAAGCAATCACAAGGTAAAGACAGCATGGGGATTTTTGGCGGTCAGATTGCCGGAAAAAGACGCAGAATGGATGGGGTATCGAGCCAGTATCCTGAAAGCTCTCGGGGTTCTCGATCATGAAGGGAAGCCAACAGGCAGGCTGGATGTGGTTAAAGCTGCTGACATGGCACGTTTAACAGAAGAGACATTCAACGCGGAACGGGATGCAATGGTAAAAACTTGTAAAGCGTGCCATTGCGCAAATTATGTCAATAGCAGTCTGGAAAATTCAGACCAAATGATCAAAGCTGCAGATGAAATCTTCGCTGAAGCTATTGAATTGGTGGCCACGCTTTATAAGGACAAAATTCTTAAGTCCACAACAAATACGGCCACATTCCCATATCCTGATCTCCTGACCTTCTATGAGGTGGATTCTCATATTGAAGAACTTCTATATGAAATGTTTATGGACTTCAGAATGAAAACATTTCAGGCATCGTTTCACTTAATGCCCGATTACACAACATGGTATGGTCTCGCCAAGATGAAAGAAACTCTTGTGGAGATGAAAGATATTAATCAGCAGTTGAGAACAACAGCAAAAAAATGAATATCAGCCATTAAATCTGTTTTATGAAGGCAAGAAAATGTGGCCATTTCACCTTTTAAATTTTAATGATGTCGGCATGTGCCCAGCACGGTTTCCATTGCCCGGGGAAGCTGATGGACCAGTTCGATCACCTGGCTTGCCGGAGTGGGATTGGCCGAATCACCGGCCACACGGTTGATCCTGGCCGCAGCGATCGCCGCTTCGGTGATGGACATGCCGTTTGCCCCGATCAGGGCAGTCAACAGACCGGTCAGGGTGTCGCCGGTCCCGCCCATGGCCTCCATCGATTCGACGGATGGCGTGTCAACGGTTTCCATCACACCCGCTTCCTCTGCCAGTCGGTCACACTCTCCCTTGACCATCAGATAGCGGGCCGCATTATCATGGGCATAGGCGCGGCGGATCAGGTCGGGAACCTTGTTCTCGTCGTGGAGGATGAAACCACGCGTATAAAACGGGTGGGGCGCTGCCTCATCGGCCAGGAAGGCAAGTTCGCCCACATCAGGGGTGAACAGATCGTATGAACTTGCGTTGCCGCTCATTTTGGCCGCATACATGAACCCGGCGTCGGCGATCAACAGGGGCTTCCGGGGCATGCTTTCAACGGCAAACAGCACCCGGTTGTGCCAGTCCACATCCGGTTGAAGATAGTGAAAGGTCATCGCCTCAACATCGAACCGATCCAGGTTGCGGACCAGGTAGTCGTACAGGCGGCGGCTGCCGTCACCCAGGCCGATATCCCCAACAAGAAATCCGGTGATCTTCCCGGCACCGGCAACTTCCACAGCCTTGGCGGCGGCCGCCAGCAGGGCCGGGGTTCCGCGGTTTACGGGCACCGTTTCCCCGTTAATGCGAAGCACTTCCCCCGACAGCGTTACCTCTCCCACGGTGAGGGGGAAATCCTTAACCGGTACGGTTCCGACTACGGCGCGCATCGAGTCAGGGTCTCCTCAAAGGCAAGCTCCAGGGCATATCCACACAGGGTGTGACCGATCTGACGGGGCCGGGGCGCCTCGTCGAGGGTTTTGCCCACCATCTCCTGGGCCAGATAGGGCACATCCGGGCATCCACCGCCTGAGATATTCACAATCTTCCGGGTCTGTTTCTCCACAACCAGCTTCATGTTGGCGGCGCGCACCATGAGATATGCCCCGAAGTCCTTGACCTGGAAAAGACCGACCGGCTGTAGGAGGGGGCCGGTCACCGGCATCACCGACAGCGGTGCGAGACCGGCATGGCCGAGCTGCCGTAAAATATTCAACTCTTCGATGAGCGGAAACGTAATGACCAGATCGCAGCCGGAGTTAATTTCAGGTGGCGGCCCCATCACATGGACCGTCCATCCCCGTTTCTTTAGCAGGGTTTCCGCCTGAATCACTTCACTGGTGTTTTCAAACACCAGAAAGCCCCGATCCTCCCGGGGTGCCGCCGTCGGTCTCGTTTTAGATAGCTTTTGTTTGAAAAAATCAAAAAAAGCCACGCTTACACCCTGCTGATGAAGATTTGATATCCATCCCCGTCAGGCTGAACATTGGTGACCGTGCAGCCCTGGCTCTCGGCGGCCCGGGACACATTCTCCTTCGAGGTGTCCGTGTCCACCAGAACGATGAGTTCCGTCCCACCGCCCTTTTTGATTGCATCCAGGATCAACAACACCGGCTGCGGGCATGACAAGCCGCGTGCATCAATGGTCGTGCTCATGGTCAACCTCCTTATGCCGTCTTTTTTCTCATGGTAAAACCGATAAACAGGCACACAACAAGTCCGATAACGACAGCGGCGATACCGTGGGGCCCCACGCCCTTGGGCGAACTGGCCAGTCCGAAATTGTGGGAAAACCCTGCGCCCACAATCATTCCCATTACAAATACGGCGGCATCGCCATCCCCTTCACCGCAGAGAAATAGCTGGCGTCCGGGGCAGCCGCCGGCCAGGGCAAAGGCAAGCCCGGCCAGGGCCATCCCGGCAAAGTTCCAGATGTGCATGGTGTGGGCCACCGGCTGACCGGCAAATCCCGGGTGGAACTGCCCTAAGGCCATGTTGGATAAAAAAGCAAAGGCCACCAGGCTGATGAACCCGGTCAGCAGATGAATCTGGCCGAATAAAACCAGATCCCGAATCGCCCCCATGGTGCAGAACCGGCTTCGTTGGGCCAGGAATCCGATGGCCAGGCCCACGATCAGGGCCGGAAACAGGGGCGCGTGCATGGCGCCGGGACCCTTCAGGCTATAGAACAGAACACCACTCTTTTCCTGGTCTTGAACCTGCGGGAAAACAAACATGAGTGCGAGAAAACCGAGCATGATCAGCGGCAGCATCCACCCGACGGTGGTGTGGGTGGCCTGGGTACGGCCCAGATTATACCCGTTTTTTAGGAAACGGGTGCCGATCCAGATGCCGCCGGTCAGTCCAAGCAGCCCGAGGATGGCGTTACCGTCTCCGCCGGCCAGCCGCAGCACGGCCCGCCACGGGCATCCCAGGAAAACCAGGGCGCCGATCATGGCAACGGCGCCCAGAACGAATCGAACGATGGGCGCCGAACCAACCCGAGGCCGAAACTCCTTGAACAGGTATGCGGCAATCATCGATCCAACGACGAAACCGATAATTTCAGGGCGAATGTATTGCACCACCGCTGCCCGGTGGAGACCCAGCGCACCGGCAATGTCCCGTTCGAAACAGGCCACGCAGATGCCCATGTTGCCGGGATTTCCCAGTTTTTGCAGCAGCGCCGCCAGAATGCCGATAATACCACCCACGCCGATGATTCCCCAACGGCCGGCAAAAAAGTTTTTCATGATCTCCGCTTTCTCCTTTACATGGGTTGCAGGTGTCGATGGGTTTTGGGTAAAATTCCAATTTCACGAAATCATGCCGAAGTCCAATTCATAATTTAGATGGATCGAAGACTTGATATTTAGTTTGTCAATAGCTGGAAAATGGTTGACATGTGAAAAGCCAATTGGGTATATGCCTTTAAGTTAACCGAGACGGCAGAAGTCGTCATTCATTGTGCCGTATTCAAGCGGCGCTCCCCTGACCCTTGCGGGTCAAGACAATCGCGATAATCGAGCCATGAAGGCCACGCACTCCAGCATTGGACGTGCACTTTCATGGCTTTTTCTTTTGGAGGGACCCAATGTTTAAACCGTCGTTGAATGGGGGAGATACCGCCTGCGAAATCGGCGGCGATGATCCGGCGCCGCCATCGGCAACGGCGCCGCTGGGGGCTGTTACCGAGGCGTTTTTAGGGGTTGTCCGGGGTAAACGAACCCTGATGCTTGTCCTGCTGGGCCTGACCGCCTTTCTGGCTGTGGTCGCCGTGACCCAGGGGGCCTACGACATCACCTTGGGCCACCTGCTGCGGGTGTTGACGGGGTCGGCCGCCGGACCGGCCGATATCGTGATCTGGAAGATCCGACTGCCCCGGATCATCTCGGCCATCGTGGTGGGCTGGGGGCTTTCCCTGTCCGGATTGAGCATCCAGTCCCTGTTGAAAAACCCTTTGGGCTCACCCGCCACCCTGGGCATCAGCCAGGGGGCGGCCTTCGGTGCTGCTGCATCCATCGTTTGTTTCGGGCAGCAGATCTTTTCGGTCACCGCCTTTGCCTTTGCCGGCGCCATGGGTGCCACGGCCGTGATCATGGTGCTGGCAAGCCTTCGGCGGCTTTCCCCCGAGGCCATCATCCTTTCCGGCGTGGCGCTGTCCTCCCTGTTTGCCTCGGCAACGGTGCTGCTCCAGTACCTGGCATCGGAAACCCAGCTGGCCGTCGTCGTGTTCTGGACCTTCGGCGATGTGGCCCGCGCCGGCTGGTCCGAGATCGGGCTGCTGTCCGGTGCGGTAACCGTCGCGTCCCTTTTTTTGATCTCCCGGCGATGGGACCTCAACGCCATGGCCTCCGGGGAAGAGACCGCCAGGGGCTTGGGCGTGAATGTGGGCCGCGTGCGGCTGTCCGGCATGCTGGCCGCTGCCCTGGTTGCAGCCCTGGCCACGGCATTTCACGGCGTCATCGCCTTTGTCGGTCTCATCGCGCCTCACATCGCCAGGCGACTGGTGGGCGCGGATCATGGTCTGTTGATTCCATTTTCCGCTATCATCGGCGCGCTGCTGCTGCTTACCGCCGATACCCTCGGCCGGGCCCTGATCGGTTCCGGTGCATTGCCGGTGGGCATCGTCACCTCTTTCCTGGGCGCCCCCATGTTCTTCTACCTGCTGATCCGGGGCTACCGATGATCCTGTCGGTCAATAACATCCGCTTCTCCTACAACAGCCATCCGGTGCTGGACGCCGTCTCATTTGCCGTTGAAAAAGGCCATGTGCTGGCCATCCTGGGCGTTAACGGAGCGGGCAAGTCGACCCTGCTCAAATGCCTCAACCGGATTCTTTGCCCCCATGCAGGATCGGTTCTTTTCGGAGAAGAAGACCTGCTGCGGTTACCCCAGGATGCCATTGCCCGGCGGATGGGATACGTGCCCCAACAGCACACCCAGCCACGTCTCACCGTATATGAAGCCGTATTGCTGGGTCGCCGGCCCCACATGGGGCTGACGGTGGGAAAAGCAGATTATGCGGTGGTGGAGCAGACCCTGGAACGGATGGGACTCTCGGCGCTGGCCCTTCGCCCGGTCAGCGACCTGAGCGGTGGAGAGGTGCAGAAGGTGATGATTGCACAGGCGCTGGCCCAGTCGCCCAAGATCCTGCTGCTGGATGAACCCACCAGCAACCTGGATCTGAAAAACCAGATGGACGTGATGGGACTGATTCGGACCGTTGTCGGTGACCATGGGCTCATGGCCGTTATGGCCATCCACGATTTGAACCTGGCCGTCCGGTTTGCCGACCATTTTCTCTTTCTAAAGGACCACCAGGTCTATGGACTTGCCTCCAGGAACGATCTGAATGCGGAGACCATCGAACAGGTCTATGGCCTCAAAGTTCTGGTGAAGGAGGTATCGGGTTATCGGGTGGTTATTCCACGCTAAGGGTTCGCGAAAAAATAA
>DEIP01000192.1 GCA_002352605.1 Desulfobacteraceae bacterium UBA2771
GAAAAATTACTCGGCCAGGTTGAAGATCTGGTAACGAAAAACGGCTTTGCGTTAAAACCGGCAAACCATCTTCCCTTAAAGGCGTAAAGAGGATGAATCAAAAGAAAGAAGCCGAATCCATCGAATTGAAACGCATCGATGTGGGGGAATATGAAATCAGTGCCAACAGTTTCGATCTTCGCAAGGATTTGCACGTTTATGTAAACCATGTTCGGGAACGGCGCATTAAGCGGTCCGTTCGTGAGAACAAAATACCGAAGGCGGATGCCAAACGGATTGCCAAACTGCTGTCCGATCCCGAAGCGCCGGGCGAAGTCGATGAATGGGGCGCGTCGGACTGGGTTGATTTTATCGATGAACTATCCCTGGCGCTCGGTTTTATCGGTTATGATAGAGAGGGCGTATACCAGGGATATACGAGCGCCGAGCCTTCCTTCCCGGACAATTATATCGAGTTCGATGAACAGGCATATAAAAAATTCATCGCTCTGCCGCTGCAAAAACAGGAACAAACGCTTTTCGATACCATGGTTGGGGACTACTCGGGTGAAAAAAACGAATTTATCAGTGGTACCATATTCGGCCAACTCAACAGATTTTCACAATGGGGCTGTGCCACCGGCGTTTTTCCCCATTTAGAATTCGATAATGCCAGAAAATTTTTGTTCAATTGCTTAAAATCGTACCCGGTTGGCACCTGGTATGACACGGCATCTTGGGTCCGATATCTCAAGAAAGTGCACCCGTTCTTTCTGATTCCCAAAAAGCCTAAGTACAAATACAAGTGGGACGGCAAGCAGGGTCGCTACGGTAATTTTTTTGAACGGGATACGAAATCGGATAGGAGAAAAGCGATTTCCGAAAAAACCAGCGACGCATTCGAAAGAGTGGAAGGCCGATTCGTGGAACGATTCCTGGAGGGCATTCCCTTGACCCTGGGGTATGTGGACGTGGCCTATGGCGTGCAAACCAATCCCGGGCAACGCCCTTCGTTGGGAAGACTCAAGGGGTTCAAGGTGAATGGTCGGTTTTTGCGATTTCAGAACAGACAGATTCCCGAACCGAGGGTCATGATCCAGCCCAATCATGAAATTCATGTGGAATCGGAATGTTATCCGGTGGCAACGATAGACCGGCTCGTTTTGTTTTCCGACCTCGTGTCGACGGGTAGAATTTGCATATTCAAATTGAACCGTAAAAAAGCGGTTCAATACTTGGCCGGGGACGAAGCCGCAAATCTAAAAAAAATTCTGGGAGATTTGGCCGAGAATGCGATTCCGGCAAACATTGCCGCGGAACTGGATGAGTGGGCCGGCCATTCGGAAACGTTTATTTTGTATGAGGGATTCGGATTGATCGAGGGGAACCCACTCCCGTCATTCGTAAAAATGTTTGAAGTGGAAACCCTGTCGGACGGCCTTCGATTGGTTCATTCACCGGATGCGTTGTTTTCCAAACTCGAGATGAACGAACAGGTTCCTGTGCTCGTAACGCACCGATCCAATACGCTGAAGGCGCCCCCGGATGGCGTAAAATCGGTTTTTACGCCCAAGGTGAGAAAAGCCGGGAAAACCGCGCCCAAAGCGTTGATGTCCATCCAACGAAAAACCTATGTGACCCTGTTTTTTCAGACCCAGGCGTTGCTGGACGGTTTCGTTAAGGCGCTGATACAGGAAAAATGTCCGGTTGAAGTCGATGAAGCCGGACGAACCGCCACAATCGCTTCCGAGCATAAAAAACGATTGGATGCCGCGATTAAAAAACTGAAAAAAACCTATCGCATTGCAATCGGAGAATGAGCATCATGACAACGACCCATCTCCCAAGCGGTCCACTGATTATCCAGGGTGACCGCACCCTCATGCTCGAAACGGCCCATCCCCAATATGCCGAATGTCGTGATTTTTTGTCCATGTTCGCCGAATTGGTGAAATCGCCGGAATTCATCCACACCTATCGTGTGACACCGCTGTCCCTGTGGAATGCCGCCGCGCTGGATATTGCGTTTACCGACATCGGGGATGGGATCGAACGGTTTTCCCGCTATGAACCACCGGCCAATGTACTTGCCGACATGCGCGAATGGCATGGACTGTACGGCCTGTTGGTCCTCGAAAAAGCATCGGAAACGCATCTGCGGTTGCGCGTGGGTGACGGAATCGTTTTGAACCGCATCCGGCAAAACACGGAACTGGAACACTTCTGGGCAAGGCCGGCCGAAGAGGGATGGTTGATCGCCAGCCTAGAGCGGGGTAATCTGAAACAAGCCCTGATCAAGGCGGGTTACCCGGTAAAGGATATTTGCGGTTATGTCGAGGGTGCGGACCTAAATATTGCCCTGCGGGATGTCGAGCCGGACGGAAATGCGTTTGCATTGCGTGATTACCAAAGGGATGCTGTCGATACCTTCTACCAGGGTGGCCGTTCCACGGGGGGCAGTGGAATCATCGTGCTTCCGTGCGGGTCGGGAAAAACGATTATCGGCCTCGGGACCACCGCCAGAATCTCGAGCCATACCCTCATTATCGCCACCAACAATATTTCTGTTCGTCAATGGCGGGACGAACTGCTGTCCAAAACGAGCCTGGACCCAGAATTGATCGGAGAATATACCGGTTTGCGAAAAACGGTCAAGCCGGTCACCATTACCACGTATCAAATGCTGACCCATCGTCGGAACCAATCGGAACCCATGAAGAACCTGGAAATTTTCAACCGCAACAACTGGGGGCTGATTATTTACGACGAGGTGCACATGCTGCCCGCACCGGTGTTCCGGGCCACGACCACGATTCAGGCCAAACGCAGGCTGGGCCTGACCGCGACCCTGGTCCGCGAGGACGGCAAGGAGGATGACGTATTTGCCTTGGTCGGTCCCAAGCGGTACGATGTGCCCTGGAAAACCCTTGAAAACCGGGGATTCATTGCCGAAGCCATTTGCACCGAATATCGAATACCGCTCCCCCGCAAGGAGGAAATCAGCTATGCCGGGGCGCCCAAACGGCAGAGATTCCGCATTGCCGCCGAAAATTCCCTGAAAATCGAGTTGGCCGGGGATTTGATATCCAATCACCCCGATGACAGTATATTGATCATCGGGCAATATATTTCCCAATTGGAAGAGATATCAAAGGCATTGAACTATCCGTTGATTACCGGAAAGACCAAACACGAGGAAAGAGAAAAGCGGTACGATGAATTCAGATCCGGTGGCATTCGGGTCCTGGTGGTGTCCAAGGTCGCCAATTTTGCCATCGACCTGCCCGATGCCAATGTGATGATCCAGATTTCCGGGACATTCGGCTCGCGCCAGGAAGAAGCCCAGCGCCTGGGGCGGATCCTGCGTCCGAAAGACCGGCTGTCCAGCTTTTACACACTGGTGTCCAAGGGAACCGATGAGCAGACCTTCGCCTTGAACCGGCAACTCTTTCTCGTGGAACAGGGTTACAAATATCATATTCGGTATTTTGGGTCTTAACATTGGAAACCCTTGGGGGGAAAACGATGCCGGATACACCCCAACCCATGCGTGAATTGTTTGACCGATTGAAAGCGCTTGATGGGCGACCCTTTAATAGCTATAAACGGCTATTGGACAAGACCTTTTACCACGACCGTTATCACATCCGTTTTGTCCATATCCAGGGCAGCCCGGGGGCTTTCCCCGCATCGGTGTGTCATCTCGGATTTAAGATCGCCGAACGCGGACTCGCCGGTGGGTGTTTGGAAAATATGCCGCGCAAGATGGCAACGGCCGATTACCTGTTGCGCGCTTTCCGTGCGGGCGTCATCGCCCATGCCCGTCAAAACCGTGGCGTCCAGGGAAGCGGCTCCTTTCAGCCCTTATCCTTGCCGCCCCAGGTGCTGAAACGAAACCGGGTCAGGTTTAACCAAACGGATGTTCAAATCGCCTTTCACATCAGCCTGCCGGGCTCCCATGACAACCGGGTGCTCGGCAGGCAGGCGGCGTGCATGTTTTCCCGGGAGATGACCGGGATCGTCGATACCCTCCAAGCGTCGGTCGCCCGGATCGCTCAACTAAAAAAACACTGCGATGTCATCGAAGACATGCTGGTCCTGCAAAACCGATTGACCCGGTATGGGCTGGTCGCCTTTGTGGGCGACGGCGCCATCCTGCCCAGACAGTCCGGCATCTCCCAAGACCCGTTGAAAGCGGGCGCGGTTGCCTTTTATGCGCCGGATCAAATGGCCGTAAACGTTGTGTTTCCCAATGCCGGGCGGGTCAGGGGGCTTGGCATCCGGCCGGGCGTCAACGTGCTCATCGGCGGCGGTTTCCATGGAAAGTCCACCCTGCTGGATGCCTTGGTCAAAGGGGTTTACCCCCATATTCCAGGAGACGGCCGCGAACAAGTGGTCACCCATCCCGATGCGGCCTTCGTCTGTGCCGAAGCGGGAAGAGCGGTGAATGGTTTGGATATTTCCGGTTTTATCGACAACTTGCCCGGAGGGGTGGATACCAAACGATTTTGGACAACCAATGCGAGTGGAAGCACCTCCGAAGCCGCCGCCATCATTGAGGCCGTGTTGGCCGGTGCGAAACTATTGCTGATCGACGAGGATTCGTCGGCCACCAACTTCCTGATTAAAGATCAACATCTGCGTCAGTTGATACCGGAGGATACCATCACACCGCTTTTTGACCGCGTCCGGGAACTCGATCGACGATTCGGTGTCAGCACGCTGATTGTGGTCGGTGGAAGCTCGGAATATCTCGGCGTAGCCGAACAGGTGATTGCCATGCGGGACTATCTGCCCGTGTGCATGACAGATCAGGTGCGCCAATTGGCGTTGCCCGAACCCAATCGGCCGGCCACGCCGTTGATGATGCAAGACCAACGACGGGTGCTGGCCGATAATTTTGACCCCTCGTATCGCGCGCAGCGGTTGGGTAAAACCATTGCCGTGCGCATAAAACCGCTGCGGCTTCAAGCCAGGGTTTTGGAGTACGGCAACGATCAATTGGATCTGACGAAACTGATCGCACTGGTCGACCCGGATCAAGTGCTCGCCGTGGGATACGCCTTGTTTCATGCAGGCAGGCGATTTAAGGATGCTTGGTTATCCCCATCCGACCTAGCCGGCACCCTATACGAACAGATAGAAAAAAAGGGGCTCGAAAGTCTTTTCCAGCCCGACGACAGTCCCCTGTTTTTGGCCTGTCCGCGACGATTGGAATTGGCCGGAGCGATCAATCGGCTTCGAAGCTTAAGGGTTGAAATTGTCAAGGCCCAAAAAAATTGCAGATCATGTTGTCATTTGGAATCAAGAAATTTCCACCACAACCGATAAAGGTGTTAATATGTTGTCGGTATCCGGTTGGCTTCACTGTGGGCCTCTCGACCGCGGCCCTCGCCGTCCGGAAATATTTTGTTTGCTGTTTGTCCGAGGCCCCAAAGCCGAGGCGACCCTAATTCAGATGGAGACAACGAATGAAGGCGCGTGGATTCTTATCCGTTGACATCGACCCTGCTCGAAATACCAAGTTTAGCAACTTGAGGGAACAGGCCTTTCAGCTGATTCACCAATCGTTGACCGAGGATCAGCGTCTTCACGACGATGCGGTCGTCGCCGTTCTGAATGATTTTGACGACATGGGGGCAAAGGCGTTTTTAAAACAGCTGCGCACCTACAGCCGAATCCTGAATGCCTTGAAAGAAAAGGCTGTTTTTCAGGAGATGCGGACACTCCTGGCGAATCTGTTGCGGACAGGTATCTACAAGGTTGCCGGTGAGGCGCTGGATGCCGTTACTGTGCGACGGGATGCCATACAGGTGGATATCGATGGGAACTCCACCATTATCGGCTCCGTAAATGCTGAATTCCTGACCACTTTATCTCTGGGAAAAGAGAGTCGTGAAACGGAACGGCAGTTGATGGTGATCGATCAACTGATCAGGCGTCGCAGCGATGAAAACCTCCAGGCGGTCTCCCGCTCCTTTAAGATTCCTGTTTATGACACCGGGAAGATAACCCTCTTGATCGAAAAGCTGTTTGATGGCCGGGGAAACTTTCTCCGTAAAATGTTCGAACCGATGCTGGATGAACTGGCCCAGCACGGGAATCACGCTTTTGAATTGATGTGGTGTTATTTCAAGGCACTCGAAGGCCGGGCCAATCGGGTCTCTTTCCTCAATGCCATGCAGCACCTGATCAGCCGGATCAATCGCCCCAAACACGCATTGCGTTTCCTGTTGGCCGATTTTTGCCGGCATCCCGAAAAAGTGGCGCTATCGGACCGAAATGCAATCATGCTGGCCAACCTCCTTCTAAGGACCTACAACAAAGAACTCGATGTCGAGATAGAAATGACACCGGAGGAGGTCCTTAATGTCCGCAATGGACTGGACCAGGACGTGGTGCACTACGCACAATTTCGCATCGATTCGGTGGAATACCGGTTTTCCAACAAAGTCCGTGCCATTCATGAGAAAATGGTCACGCTGTTGAATGCAACAACACCCGACAATCAGATGCCATCGGTCCGTTACCTGTTGTTCCTCGAACGTGAAATTTTCATTTTTCTTTCTCTGCTGTCGGGTAAAACCGCACGCCTTATCCTGATCTCGGCATTGACCGAATATGGCGATCCAAAAATGGGAATCTATCGCAATCTCAACGCGGCAACTTTCCTGCCCGTTTTGCTGCAGCACCTGAAAATCATTGTCCGCGGTGTGGGTCGGGTGGGTTCTATCGATGACCTGGGCCTGCTCAGACAAATCAGCAAAAACGGCTTTCAGTTAACCGAACTGAATGGCACGCCGGAAAATCGACGCTCCGTGCTTCGCACCATGGAATGGATCGAAAATGTAATCCGGAGCATCATCACCACCAACTAGCATCTTGCTTAATCGCCGAGGGCATATTTACGTGAGCGATCAACGGTCAGGGAAACGTCTTTTTTCTGCGCTTGAAAAAAAAGGCCTGATATCCTTCCGGCAGGCGCGCGACCTTTACGGCAATCGCGTTGACCTGATCAAACAACACGAGCGGCGCCGCACCAAACAGGGTGGGGTCGATTTCAACGAGAAGCAGGACAAGTTGTTTATCCTTATCGACGCCATTGTCGCTTTGAATGTGACGCGCAAGGATGATCCGTCGAAAACACTTGACGAAGACACCATTTATGAGACCCTTGCGCAAGGCTGGGGGATCCCCTTTGTCAAGATTGATCCCTTGAAGCTGGACCTGAACCTCGTCACCACAACCATACCCATCTCCTTTGCCAAAAACCACCTGGTGCTACCCATTGAAATCAGCCAGGGAAAACTCACCGTCGCCACACCGAACCCGTTTAATTTGGAAGTGTTGGAGGATATCACGCGGGCCTGCCAGATGCAGGTCGAGGCCGTGGTGAGCTCCCGGTCGGACATCATCAAACTCATCGAAGAGTTCTTCGGCTTTAAGCGTTCCATTGCAGCGGCTGAACACCAGTTTTCCGGACCTGCCGTGGACCTGGGCAATCTTGAGCGCTTTATCCATCTTCAATCCGCCGGTGAGCTGCCGTCAAACGATCAGCACGTGGTCAATGCTGTCAACCACCTGCTGATCTATGCATTCGACCAAAAGGCCAGTGATATTCATATTGAACCCAAGCGCGACACATGCCTGGTCAGAATGCGTATTGACGGGGTTTTGCACTCCGTCTACAAACTGCCCAAAAATGTCCATTCGGCAATTATCAGCCGGATCAAGAATCTCTCCGGACTCGACATGTCCGAGAAGCGTCGGCCACAGGACGGGCGCATCAAGACCGGCAAGAAAGACGTGGAGGTGGAGATCCGCGTGTCCACGGTACCCGTGGCCTTCGGCGAGAAGGTGGTCATGCGGATCATGGATCCGGACATCTTGTTCCAGGATCTCGAGCGCCTGGGTTTCTCATCGGTGGACATGAAAACCTACAGCCGGATCATATCCCATCCCTACGGCCTGGTTCTGGTTTGCGGCCCCACGGGCAGCGGGAAATCCACCACGTTATACTCCACCCTCAGGAAAATTTGCAGCGCGGATGTCAATGTCACCACCATCGAAGACCCCATCGAAATGGTGCATGAAGATTTCAACCAGATTGCCGTCAGACCTCAGGTGGGAATTACCTTCGGGTCGATCATGCGCAATATCCTCAGGCAGGATCCGGATATCATCATGGTGGGAGAATTAAGGGACCTTGAAACCGCGGAAAATGCGATCCAAGCCGCGCTCACCGGCCACCTGGTGCTGTCGACCCTTCACACCAACGATGCCCCGTCATCGATTATCCGCATGATGGATCTGGGCGTTCCCTCTTTTCTCCTCCAGGCAACACTCAGGGGTATTCTTTCTCAGCGGCTGGTTCGAAAAATCTGCAATGGCTGCAAGGCACCCATGGAAATAAACACCGGCAAACTCCGGGCGCTGGGGCTGGAAACCGGCCAATCGGGCATATTGTCCCTTTTCCAAGGCAAGGGGTGCCGGAAATGCAGGGGGACCGGCTATCTGGGACGGACCGCCATTCATGAGGTGTTACCTTATTCCGACGCCATAAAAGCCCTTACCGTTCCGGAGGCGGATCCGGCCACCCTGGCGGTAAGGGCACGGGCGGATGGCATGGTCTCCTTGCGGGAAAGCGCTGTCGAGAAGCTTTTGGAGGGAACCACCACTTATCAGGAAGTGCTTCGCGTCACCTCAGGTAACGATCTCGGATGACGGTCGTATCATTTTACGTTCAGGGAAACAACGAAAGGCCCGCCCCGTTTGTGGGGCGTTTTTTTGCCGGAAAAAACCGATGGGTTGCCTTCTACTTGAGGGGGGTTCTGAATCGTTCCCCGCGGGCGATGTTTTTGGTTGCGCGGGTGATGACGACCGTGGATGTGGTCTGCTCCGTATGCAGGATGAGCAAGGTGCCAATGTCTACGGGGGGCAGGCGTTTGGTTTCGATCTCATTATTTTCCAACACCATTTTTTGCGCATTGTAGATGCTGTATTGTTGGCCGACTACGATGTTGTCTGTGCGACCCTTGTCGATGAAGGCCAGCGTATGGTCCCCTATCAAGGTTGAATGATTTTCGGAGATGATAACCTGTCCGTCGATACCGGGGGTTCCCGGTTTGAGCTCGATCTTACGGAGTCGGGGGATGAAGGGCATCAGCAGATCGTTCACCCCGATGGTCCGAAATGATTTAATAATCTTGGCGATTACCATATCCTGCTCTTTTCTGGCCACTTCCACGATGCCCAGAATATAATGTTGGGTTCCGATGGTTTCCTTCGAGTCGCGTTCATCCGTGGGGTTCATATATCTGAATACGGTATGCCGGCTTCCGGGGCTGAGAATATCCCGGGCGGAATTGTCAGTCGGACGAATGTAGACCATGTCTTCCTCGCTGATCAGGATTTTTCTCCCTTGAACCTCGAAGATGGTTCCCAATGGGGTAACGGGTGGAGAACGGATAAATCCAACACTGTCGATGGCGGCGAATGCGAAATATGCTGCCGGCGTGCCTTCTTCTTTTTGCGCTACGGGTTCCGCCGGCAAAACAGCAACTTGCTGGATGGGCTCGGTTTTTGTGATGGCCTGCGTGCCCGACTTTTTGTACAGACGGATGCGTTCACCGGGGAAGATCCAGTGCGGATTTGAGATCTGGTCATTTTCCTCCCACAGTTCCGGCCACAGCCAGGGAGAATCGTTAAAATGCCGTGACAGATCCCAGAGGGTGTCACCCTTCTGGACCGTGTAATAAAATCCGGCCTCGCTTTCGATCACATCGATCGGTTCTGCTGCCGTTAAAGGGGTTGACGCCAGCAGCGGAATGAGCAGAAAAAGGGAACAAAGAACGGTTGGATACGTTCTGCGATTCATCGGATACCTCATCTTTTAGGTGGCATGGAAGCTATGATGGCACATTTTTTATTTTTTGCAGCAAACAATCAACCCATTTATGAATATGATCGCATTGATGACGCATATGGGTTTTTCCGATTGTCTTATCGGTCGGCGATGAAGAAAGCTTTAGGAAAAAAAGTCAATGTTTTTTAAATATCGGGCTACGAACGCGGAGATGCCGGGTGAAGCGTCCGGTAATGAGAAATATAGTCAACCCTCGGTTAATTAGAGCGCTGGAACCCTTTTTCAGTAACCTGATCGTTGGTGGATTGTCAAGCGCATATCTTCACCTTGCCAGGGTCTGTCATGCAACGCCGGGCCAAACGCGGCAACGGGGTCAGGGCCTTGGAAATAAGAAAGCCCCTGCATGAACGAACATGCGGGGGCTTTTTGGTTTATTACGGGATATTGAAGGGGGACTTGACTACATCATGCCGCCCATGCCGCCGCCCATGCCGCCCATGCCGCCCATGCCGCCACCCATGCCGCCGGCACCGGCCATCGGGTCGGAGGCCTTGTCATCAGGTTTTTCGGCGACCATGGCCTCGGTGGTGAGCATCAAGGATGCCACACTGCCGGCATTCTGGAGCGCGAAGCGAACGACCTTGGTGGGGTCGATAACACCGGCTGCGATGAGATCTTCATACTCATTGGACTCCGCATTGTAACCCGTGGCACCTTCGGCCCTTTTCACTTTGTCGATCACCACACTGCCTTCGTAACCGGCGTTGCCGGCGATGCGGCGCAGGGGTTCTTCAATGGCACGCATGACCACCTTGACACCCAATTTCTGGTCGGCTTTGATTTTTATCTTGTCCAGGGCATCAAGGGTTCGAACGAGAGCGACGCCGCCGCCGGGCACAATGCCTTCTTCGACCGCGGCGCGGGTCGCGTTGAGGGCGTCTTCGACGCGGGCCTTCTTCTCTTTCATCTCGGTTTCGGTTGCCGCACCAACATTGATCACGGCCACGCCGCCGATCAGTTTGGCCAGACGCTCCTGCAGTTTTTCACGATCGTAGTCGGAAGCGGTCTCATCGATCTGCGCGCGGATCTGCTTTACGCGGCCTTCCAGGGCAGAGCGGGCACCGGCGCCATCGACGATTGTGGTGTTGTCTTTGTCGATACTGATGCGTTTGGCTTTGCCCAGATCGGCCAGCGTCAGGTTTTCCATTTTTATGCCCAGATCTTCGGAAACCATCTGACCGCCGGTCAGAATGGCAATGTCTTCGAGCATGGCTTTTCTGCGATCACCGAATCCGGGGGCTTTAACGGCGGCCACCTGCAGGGTGCCGCGCAGTTTGTTCACGACCAGGGTGGCCAGGGCTTCGCCATCAACATCTTCGGCGATGATCATCAGCGGCTTGCCCATCTTGGCCACCTGCTCGAGCACCGGCAGAAGGTCTTTCATGTTGCTGACCTTTTTCTCATTGATCAGGATAAACGGCTCTTCAAGGGAAACGACCATTTTTTCCGGATCGGTAACGAAGTAGGGAGAGAGATAACCGCGATCGAACTGCATCCCTTCGACGACGTCCAGGGTGGTCTCCATGCCCTTGGCTTCTTCAACGGTAATCACGCCTTCTTTGCCGACTTTATTCATCGCCTCGGCGATGATGTTACCGATGGTTTCGTCATTGTTGGCGGAAATAGTGCCCACCTGAGCAATTTCACGTTGATCCTTGGTGGGTTTACTCATCTTGTGAAGCTCTTTGACGCATACTTCAACGGCCTTGTCGATGCCGCGTTTGATGGCCATGGGGTTGTTGCCGGCAGCAACGAGTTTCTGGCCTTCTTCATAGATGGCGCGCGCCAGAACCGTGGCGGTGGTGGTTCCGTCACCGGCCATATCACTGGTTTTGCTGGCCACTTCCTTGACCATCTGGGCACCCATGTTTTCGAACTTGTCTTCCAGTTCGATCTCCTTGGCAACGGTGACGCCGTCTTTGGTGACGGTGGGGGAACCCCAGGATTTGTCGATAACGACGTTTCTGCCTTTGGGGCCTAAGGTGACAACCACTGCATCGGCAAGCGCTCTGACGCCGTTGAGCATCGCTTCGCGGGCTTTCATATCATACTTAATCACTTTACCAGCCATTTTACGTAACCTCCATATCTAACGTTAATAGGGTAATCGTTATTCAATAACGCCGAGCACGTCGTCTTCACGCATAATCAGATACTCTTCCCCTTCGATTTTCACTTCGGTGCCCGAGTATTTTCCGAACAGAATCCGGTCGTCGACCTTGATCTCTAGCGCCACACGCTTTCCGTCATCGCCGACTTTGCCATTTCCAACGGCTGTGACTTTGCCTTCAGCCGGTTTTTCCTTGGCGGTGTCCGGGATGATAATGCCGCCTTTGGTTGTGGATTCTTCTTCGACGCGCTGCACCAGAATTCGATCCTGCAATGGCCTGAGTTTCATGTTTCCCTCTCTCCTTTTTCGTTTAGATCTGTGTTGATTATTAAAAAAAGCCAACTCCTCTTAATTATAAAAAATGGGTCCGTTGTCGCCACCCAACTTTTAAATGAATCGCATCGGACACGATGATTTTTTTTCAGGAAAACAAGAGATTCAATAATCTAATCACACGTCATCATTTGTAAAGAGCGGAGGTTGTATTTTGTCGAGGAAACCACCGATTGATTTTCATGCACGGCCGCTTGAATCGGCAATCCATTTTGGATCCATCGATCATACGGCGTCCGGCGATCATGCGGCGTCCGGATTTGAGCATTCAATCGCTGCTTTTGGCCGTTTTGAGTTCGGAATCGCCGGTACTGCTTTTCTCTTCAGTAGACGTTGTTTTGTCTGAATCCTTGCCGCCTTCATCTGAATCCTTGCCGCCCTCAGTGGATGTCGATTTTTTGGAATAGTCCGTTACGTACCAACCGGTTCCCTTCAGGTGAAAGCTGCTCTGGGAAATCAGTTTGTTGAGCGTTCCCGAGCAATGTCTACAAGCGGTCAACGGTGGGTCCGAAAATTTCTGAATCACTTCTTCGATCTTACCGCACGCTGCACACTGATATTCGTAGAGCGGCATGGTTCAAATCTCCTGTAACTGGGTGCAAAACCTAAAAAAAATAGGATGTTCCGTCGAATTGACTGCTCTAATATATGTCATCTTTCGTGCTTGTCAAGAACATGCCTGCGAAAATCAGGGGATGGTTATCAATTCATCGAAGGGGGGGCGCCATCTGCTGTAAAATTCAAGAACGGTATCCAGGCCATGGGCCTTCACGGGATCGAGAATGTGGTGGGTAATTCCGTGTACGCGACGCTCTTCAAGGAGCTTTTCCATGTCGCTTGCATTGAAGTTCTGCAGAAAGCGGCTGAAACGGACGATATGGACCAACTCATGGGTGACCACGTACAGGGCAAAGGGGGAGAGTGCAATCTTCGGATGTGCCTTCAAGGTATCAAGGATGGCGTGGTCCTGAATACAGATTTTGTAGAAATCGTATGCGCTGGATCCTAAGACCCCGCCTTTCAGTTTGCCTTCATAACGAATGATTTGGGCAAAAGGACCGTCAACGATTTCGTAGTCGGTCAGGTCGGTCAGGGTGGTGACGTCATATTTCGGTTGCAGCCACTGGTTTGCCGACATTTTATAGTGGTTGCCGACCAGTTCCTCGGCCAAGGCGACCGCATTGTTGACAATCGTCAGCTCATCTTTCTTGAATGTGGGGTGGACACCCATTTTCTTCATTGAATTTATGTAGCATAACCCATTTCAAGGATCAATGGATTAGAATCGTGAACCATACAATAGGGATCTCAAAAAAACATGGACAAAAATGGGACGATAGTATAAAAGAACGAGTTTATCCAAATAACTTAGCAAGAATGGGGGTGATCGGTTGGGTAGCGTAATCAAGAAACGAAGAAAAAAGATGCGCAAGCATAAGCACCGAAAGCTGTTGGCCCGAACGCGGCATCAGAGAAGAAAGGGTAAATGATGATACCTTCACACTTCTGTGATGGACACCGATAAAAAAGCACCGACACGAGGCGCGTCGGTGCTTTTTGTTCCTTCCGACCCAATCGCCGGTAGGGCTTGCCGGCTTATTTATTGCCCTTGTAACCCTTCATGTACTTGAAGATTTCCGAGTCCGTCGACAGGATGATTGAGCTGTTGTCGGAGAGTGCCTCGTTGTAGACTTCCAGCGTTTTTATAAAGGAATAAAATTCCGAGTCCTGCCCGTATGCCTTCGCGTAGAGCCTTGTCGATTGGGCATCCGCCTTACCCTTGATCTCCTGGGCCGTTCGGTAGGCTTCCGATTCGATGCGCTTCAATTCCCGCTCTTTTTCACCCAGGATCTTCTGGGCCTCACCTTTCCCTTCGGACCTGAATTTTTGGGCGATCTGTTTTCTCTCGGCAATCATCCGTTCGTAGACGGATTTCCTGACCTCTTCGACGTAGTTGACCCGCTTGATCTTGACATCCGCCAGTTCGATGCCGAAATTGGACAGTTTGGGTTTTGCCTGCTTCAGGATGCCGGTGTCGATTTTGTCGCGGCCGACGTAAACCTGAGAAAATCTGGCCGGCCTCTCTTTTGGTTTCTCCCTATCGTCTCCATCACCCAGGTCTTCGAAGGTGTCCAGTTCACGGTTGCTGTTTCGAACCGCTTCGATGAGGCGATTGGAAGTAATAAAGTTTCTCACCGTGGGGTCGATGATTTCATCCAGGCGCTGCTGGGCCCGGCTCAGGTATCCCACCGTCTTGAAAAAGAGGACGGGGTCGACGATCTTCCAGCGGGCAAATGTATTCACCCAAATGTAGGTCTTGTCCTTGGTGGGGATCTGCCCCGGGTCGCCGTCCCACTCCTGCAGGTTCTTGGGGAAAACCAGGGCTTTTTCGATGACCGGGAGTTTGAAACGCAGTCCCGGTGTCGTCACCGTTCGTTGGACCTTGTCGAAACGGGTGACCACGACTTGCTCGGTTTCATCCACCGTATATGCACATATAAATAGCATCAATACCAGTAGGCCGGCAACGGCCAACAAAAATTTTGTTTTCATTTTGATTCACCACCCGTATTTCCAAGGTTCAAGAGGGGAAGAACATTCCTTTGATCGGCATCCACGATAAATTTCCGGTTGATCTTGGGGAGCAGTTCGTTCAGCGATTCCAGATACAGCCGACGTTTGGTCACGTCCTTGGCCTTGACATATTCGCTGTACTGGTCATTGAATCGGGCCGCATCTCCCTGGGCCCGGTTGACCCGATCGAGGGAGTAGCCCTCGGCTGCCTTGATCGTCCGTTCCGCCTCACCCTTGGCCGCCGGGATGGCTTTGTTGTAGTCTTCCCGAGCCTGGTAGATCATCTTCTCTTTTTCCTGAGTGGCCTGGTTGACTTCATTGAAGGAGGCTTGCACCGGCGTGGGCACATTGGTTTTCTTCATTTCCACGGTGACCACGTTGATGCCGGTTTCCGCCTTGTCCAATTCCTCTTGGAGCACCCGTTGTGCTTCCACGGCGATTTCATCGCGCTTGGTGATCACTTCGTTGATGCTGCGGTCGCCTACCACCAGTCGCATGCTGGATTCCGAAAGGTCGCGCAACAGACCGTTGGCATCCTTGACCTTGAACAGGTAGTCGTAGGGATCCTTGATTTTGTATTGAACGATCCAGGGCACCACTGCCACGTTCAAATCGCCGGTGAGCATCAGAGAAATGTTGGCTGTGTCCGACGCCCCCCCTGAGTACCTGCCCCCATACTCCTTGCGATCGGACTGAAAACCAAACTCTTCCTTGTAGACACGGTCCTGACGAACTTTGGTGACTTTTTCAATGCCGAAGGGCAATTTGAAGTTGGGGCCCGGTTCGGCAATCCTGATAAACTTGCCGAAACGCTGCACGACCCCAACCGAACCGGACTCGATGGTAAAAAATACGGAGTACCCAAGCAATAATGCGACGATGATAACGATAATCAGCAGCGAACCGCCCGGCGGTTTGAATTTTTTCAGCTGATCGACAATATCGTCCATTTGCGGTGGAACGCCGCCTTGCTGGTTATGCTGACGGTTTAACTTTTCCCAATCCCAAGCCATTTTTTATCCTTGTGTAATAGTAATGCCACGATGGTTTTTGTCTCTGTTCCTACGACCGATTGCCTCGTTAAGGCGAAGGGCGAGGCCTTCCGTATGTAGGCGGATAGATTCGTAACCGCTGCCCCCATACGATTCACAAACGTGTATTAATCTAAGATTGGCATCCGGTTAAGTCAAGGGAAATCAATGGACGGCATCCATAACCAAACACGTAACGGGTAACACTTGATCATTTGGCGGATCATTACACGACGATTTGTTCAGACCGGCTTTGCCAAAACCACCTTCATCCGGTCGATGGGCCCAAATTTCTACCGTAGCGGGAAAGGGTTTGTCTTGACTTCCGGGTGGACACTCTCTATACCGGCCCCATTGCACCGAGGATAGCGATCCCGAATGGAGAAAAAACGTCTGCCCAACAAAACATTCACACCTATCGGCCGGGTGCTGGAATCCATTCTCGAACAATCCCGGTCAAACAGCGGCGGGGGTATCATGCATCTGGCCCATGTGTGGGAAAAAGTGCTTGGGCCGCCAATTACGGATAACACGAAACCCTTTGCCGTCAAAGGGTCGCTTTTGCTTGTGCATGTATCCGGCTCCGCATGGTTGCATCAGCTTCAGTTCTTGAAGGCCGACCTGCTGGAGAAGTTGAATCAGGGGCTAAAAAACGAACGGATTGAGGATATCAGATTTAAAGTCGGTCCGATGTAGAACGGGTATGGTCCAGACACCGGTTCGCCGGCCGCCCGCTCGTTGCCCGATATGGGCCGCATCCGACTTTCTGTAAACGCGCCTTGAACAACGGTAAATTTCAAACTCCATGGTACCGCTGACCCACGACCATTTTTTCGATGGAAAGATTGTCCTGAACCAACCGAACACCGGTTACCGCTTTTCCATCGATTCGGTTATCCTCTCCCACCTCGTCTGTCCGGAACCCGGCGAGACCGTGTTGGACTTGGGGACCGGTTGCGGCGTGATTCCCATCATGTTGGCGTTTCGACATCCGAACATTCATGTGATCGGTGTGGAGATCCAGTCAACGCTATCCCACCTCGCCCGTCAGAATGTGGTGGCCAACCGGATGGCCGACCGGATTGTCATTGTCGACAAGGATATGAGCCACTTGTCGCCGGCAGATATAGAGGGGCCGCTCAACCTGGTGGTGACCAACCCGCCGTACCGTAAACGGGGCAGCGGCAGGATCAATGCCGACAGCCAGAGGGCCGTGGCCCGGCATGAATTGAAAATCGACCTGGAATCGGTATTGTTGACCGCCCGGCGTATGTTGAACCAATCCGGCCGGTTTTACATCATCTATCCGTCGGTACGAACCGTGGACCTTGTGGCCGCGATGCGTTCGACGGGACTGGAGCCAAAAACCCTGACGATGATCCATTCCAGACCGGCATCGTCGGCACGGCTGGTTGCGATTATGGGGACCAAGGGTGGACGCCCGGGGCTTGCGGTTGGCCCGCCGCTCTATTTGTACCATGGCGACGGGCGTTACACCCAAGCGATTGAAGCGATGCTTTCCGCTTGAGTGGTCTGGAGAAGCGCAGGGCGGGGCAGCCCAATCGGTGAGTTGTGAAGGGTCCTGATATTAGGAATCGTGCCTATTCGACCAGTGTGTTCATTACCAGCCCCGATTTTACTTTTGGGTAGAAATAGGTGGATTTTCGGGGCATGATCAATCCTTTCCGGGCCACTTCCTGAACCTGTTCGATCCGGGTGGGGTTGAGAAGAAAGGCCGCATCGTAGGCGCCGGTATCGATTGATTGCAGGGCTTTGGCTGCCGTGCTGGCGTATCCGATGAGCTGTTCGTTGTCCAGTCGTGCTTGGTCGAATCCAAGAACCTTCATAAACACCAGCCGGGTCAGCACCGTCACATCCAACAGCCGCAGGGAGGCATTCAATTCGTTCTTGAACAGCTGATCCATAACGTCGGCTTTAAGCGTCAGCAGGTAGAAGACCGGTGACAAGTTGGCATAAATACCGATACACTGCCTGTTCGCCCCATCATTAAGGGCCGATAGGAAGGTTTGTTCCACCTGTTGGCGATCATCGGGTGTATAGGGGTATTCGGCAACCTCGAAATAGGTGCGGGATACTTTTATCGCCTGTCGCATATCATCACCGCTGACCGCTTTAAGGAGGCGGTGAGCAGGAAGAATAATCAAACCCGGATCGCTCATGCTGCACAGGTACATCAGGACATAGTTGGCCGGATGTCGGTCGTCGAAGGCCGGATCCGTTTCCTGAAGGTGTTTTTGGAAGTTCAATGCCGTTTCGTAACGGTGGTGGCCATCGGCGATAAACAGCCGCTTGTCCTGCATGGCTTCGGCCACCCGGCGGTGGATCGCCGGATCGAGAATTCGCCATAACCGGTGCCGGTGATCCTGGTCGTCCATGAACTCAACCACGGGTGCCGACTGGTCAACGGCCCGCCCAAGGGTGTTCAGCACGCCGCCATCATCCGGATACAATGAGAAGATTGGGCAATAGTTACAATGGGTGGCTTTCATCAGTTCGAGCCTTTCGGACCGGACTTTTGAGAAGGTTTTCTCATGGGGGAGAATAATGCGTTTGGCGAAGGGTTCGAGGCCGACCAGGGCAACCAGGCCATAGCGGGTAATGACCCGATTTTCATGGGCGTAGGTGATGGCTTTGAGATACAGGGCGGGCTGTTCATCCCGCTTGAGAATAGATTCCGACATCCATTGCCGGTAATGGCCTGCCGATCGGATGTGGGGATTGTCCTGGGCGGTGTCGGTCGGTTTGGTTCGGCCCAGAATCAGGCGTATGACATTGTTCGGATGCCTTTCGTAAAAGACGGCCTGCTCCTCAGGTGAGATCACATCATAGGGCGGGGTGGTGACCGCCGCACCATCGGTGATTTTTTCCGGATTATAAAGTATCCCTTTCAAGGGGATGACAGTGGCCATGGGTTGTGGTTTCCTTTCCTTGGGTTGAGTCGGATGCCAAGCCGTAACCAGTACTATAAATGGCCGGGTCAGTTCAAGAACAATCGGATGGATCTTTTTTTCTCATGACCTTTTGAACCTTGCCGGACGTCCAATTTGAGGGTTGACAAACCGATTGCAGAAAGGATATCGAATACCTTTTCGTGCTGGTGCCTGTGAGAGCAACGGAGAGGTGGCCGAGCGGCTGAAGGCCCCGCTCTCGAAAAGCGGTATCCTGCCAAAAGCGGGATCGTGGGTTCGAATCCCACCCTCTCCGCCATTACCGATTTTCTTCACGGTCCGGGG
>DEIP01000063.1:0-28873 GCA_002352605.1 Desulfobacteraceae bacterium UBA2771
CCTGCCGATATTTTCCGTGCGGGACCAACCCTTTAGCGTCGAGGAATAATTTTCAATGTATATCGTGGGCTATTTTCTAATGGCGGCGGCCAAGGTCATGGATGTCGTGCTGCTCTTTTTCATGTGGGTGGTCATCTTCCGGGCCATCCTTTCCTGGGTCAACCCGGATCCCTACAATGCCATTGTCCGATTCATCAACAATGTCACCGAGCCGGTGCTTTACCCGATCCGGTCGAGACTGCCGGTCAACTACGGGGGGATCGATTTTTCCCCTATCGTCATTTTCCTCGTCATTATTTTTATGCGAACCTTCGTCGTGAACAGCCTGATGAGAATAGCTGCTTCGCTCATTTGATTTTTGCCAATACAGGAATGCTGCCATGAAACTGACGCCGCTGGACATTCAGCAGCAGCAATTCAAGGTCCGTTTCCGAGGATTTGATGTCCGTGAAGTGGATCATTTTCTGGAACAGACCGCCGACGCGTTTTCCGTCCTTCGGGAGGTCACCAAGCGGCAGGATGAGGAACTCCACCGCCTGAAATTAGAAAAACAGGGGTACAAGGAGCGCGAAGAGACCTTCAAACGGGCCATGCTTAACTCCCAGAAAGTCCTTGAGCAGATGAGGGAGAATGCCCGCAAATCGGCGGAAGTCGTCATTGCCGATGCCGAAGTCAAGGCGGAAAAAATCCTCAACCGGGCCCACAGCCGTCTCTCCCAACTCCACGAAGACATCGCCGAACTCAAGCGCCAGCGTGTCCAGATCGAGGTGCAGATCCGTGCCATTATCGATGCCCATACCAAACTGCTGGAGATCGGTAAAGAAGGCATGGATGACCTTGATGCGGAAGACACCAAAATCAAAGTGCTCAACCATTAGCCCGGTAATCCGTTCATTGCCGGCGCAGGATGTTTTTTTGTACCTGTCCGGTATCTTCGATTTTCCCTAAAGTTGAAACGATCCCGTGCCGAATAGTTGTTAGGCATTTCACCTAACAACGACCGGGAGACGTTTATGGCCAAGATCGATGCTTTTTTTAAGCTTATGCACGAACAGAATGCTTCCGACCTTCACCTGATATCCGGACAGCCACCCGCGTTGCGCATCCATGGAGACATTGAGCGGGTGAAATACAAGGTGTTGGACAACGATGACCTTCGCAAGATGCTTTACGAGATTACCCCCGAAGACAAGGTCAAGGGCTTCGAGGAGACCGGTGATGTGGATTTCGGTTACGAGATCCCCGGCCTGGCCCGCTACCGGGCCAACTATTTTATGCAGAAGAACGGCATCGGTGCCGTATTTCGAGAAATTCCCAGCGCCATTATGACCGCCGAGCAACTCGGCTTGCCCCCGGTAATCTCCAAATTGGCGTCGTTGCCGCGGGGCCTGGTCATCGTCACGGGGCCCACCGGTTCGGGAAAATCCACCACCCTGGCCGCCATTATCGATGTGGCCAACCGGAGCCGTAGCGACCACATCATTACCGTCGAGGATCCGATTGAATTTGTACATAAAAGTCGCAGTTGCCTGGTGAACCACCGGGAGGTGGGGTTGCATACCAAATCGTTCAGCGCGGCCCTTCGCGGTGCGCTTCGGGAGGACCCGGACATAATTCTGGTTGGTGAAATGCGGGATCTGGAGACCATCTCCCTGGCCATCGAGGCGAGTGCCACCGGCCATTTGGTGTTTGGCACCCTGCATACCACCAGTGCACCCAAGACGGTGGATCGCATCGTTGAGGTGTTTCCCGCTCAGGAGCAGGCCCAGATCCGTTCCACATTGGCCGACGGCATCCGGGCCATCATTTCCCAGACTTTGTTCAAGCGTATCGACAAAAAGGGGCGGGTGCCGGCGATGGAAATCCTCATCGCCACCCCGGCCGTGCGCAACCTGATCCGCGAATCCAAGTCCCATCAGTTGCCCTCCATGATGCAGACGGGTAAAAAATACGGCATGCAGCTTCTCGACGACGCCATCATGGACCTTTACAACAAGGGACGGATCGGTGCCGATGACGCTTACACCAAGGCCAACGACAAGGGCCGCTTCCGGCCGCTGCTCAAATCGCCGCCAATCGATTTTACCGAAGCATAGCAGGCTATCATCTCAGACACCCATGGCTGCAAGTAGAGGAAACCCATGAAAAAGCAGGAAGTCGATCATATTCTGACCAGGATGCTGGATTCCCACAGCAATGTGTCCGACCTTAATCTCACCGTGGGGAAACCGCTTCAGGTGGAAAGTTCCGGCGAACTGGTTCCGGTTGAGATTAAACCGGATTTAAAGGAACTGACACCCTTCCAGACCGAGACCTTCGCCTTGAACCTGATCAGCCAGGACCGGCGCCTCAGCGAAACATTGATCAAAACCGGATCCTGTGATCTCTCCTACTCGCTTCCCGGAAAGGCCCGTTTCCGCGTGAATATTTTCTCGCAGACGGGCCACTACTCCCTCGTCTTGCGGAAGCTGGAATCCAAAATCCCCACCATTCGGGACCAGAACCTTCCGGATACCTTTTACCAGGTGGCCAAGGACCTCAACGGCATCGTCTTTGTAACCGGTGCCACCGGTTCGGGTAAGTCCACCTCCCTGGCGGCAATTCTGGAGGAGATCAACGAGGCCCGATCCGTCCACGTGGTGACCCTGGAGGACCCCATCGAGTACCAGCATCCCCACAAGAAGGCTACTTTTAATCAGCGGGAACTGGGCTCAGATTTCGACAATTTTGCCAATGGCCTCAGGGCTGCCCTGCGTCAGGCACCCAAGGTCATTCTGGTGGGTGAAATGCGTGACCGGGAAACAGTGGAGATCGGCCTGAATGCCGCCGAAACCGGCCACCTGGTGCTGACCACCCTGCATACCGTGGACGCCGGACAGACAATCAATCGTATCTTGGGCATGTTCCCCAATGAGGAGGAGAAGCAGATCCGCATCCGACTATCCGATACCGTGCGCTGGATCGTCGGTCAGCGGTTGCTGCCGAGAATCGGTGGGGGCCGGGTGGCTGCTTTCGAAATTCTGGGTACCAACTTGCGGGTTAAAGACGCCATTCTCAACGGTGAGTCCGAAGGCAAGACCTTCTATGAAATCATGGAAGCCGGCCGGCCATTCGGCATGACCACCTTCGACGATCATATTGTCGGGTTATATGAGCAGGGGCTGATCACCCAGGAGATCGCCATGGCCTACGCGTCGCACAAGGGTGTGGCCGGTCGCGGCATTGATAAGGTGAAGAGCGCTCGGGGTGAATCCACCACCGACATCGAAGACCTTGAGATAGACCGCAGCTACGATAAGGCATAATCGGCGTCAATCTATCGCCTGCGAGACGGAAAGGATTGGTTGAAACACCATGGATATTATCTGTGAAAGTTGCCGGAGCAAGTTCAGGATTGCCGATGAAAAGCTTCCCAAGGATAAGACGGCTTTCTTGAAATGCCCCAAATGCCAGAATCGCATCAGTGTGCCGCCGGTCACCAAGGCGCCTGATAGATCCGACCCGCAGGAATTCGAGGAGGATTTCTTTTCGTTCGACGAGGATGATGGCGACGGTTACAACGCGTCTGAAAAGCCCTTTGATTTTGTGGAGGAAGAGGGTAAAATTGCGTTGTTGTGCGAGGCTGATCCCATGATTAAAAAAACCATCACGCCGGTGCTGGACGTTCTCGAATACCACATCACAGAGGTAAAAAACAGCCGTGAAGCCCTAAAAAAAATGCGTTACAACAGTTTTGACCTCATCGTTGTCAACGAGTATTTCGATGCCAAAAACCCGGACGCCAACGGGGTCTTGATTTACCTGGAGCGTCTCCATATGGCCGTCCGCCGAAATATTTTTGTGGCCATGATTACCCGCCGCTTTCGCACCATGGACAACATGACGGCATTTCAAAAGAGCGTGAACATGGTTGTCAATGTGGATAATATTACCGATTTCGATAAAATCCTGAGACGGGGCATGGCTGATTACGGCATTTTCTACCAAGTTTACAAGGATTGCCTGGCCTGATCCATTCACGTTTTTTGACTGTGTTAAAGGATCTCATGAATCCCTCCGGAAAATATACCTGTACGGAATACCGCCAAGAGATGATTCTGTTGGGCCTGAAGCGGAAACTGGAAGATCCGGGGCTGCCGGAAGCGGAAAGGATTTGTATTGCCGAGAAGATTCGCGAACTGGAGCAACTGATGGGGATGGCGTGACCCATGGCTGCCACCGTTCATCATCTTGCCCCCCACCTTTTCCTGATCGTTTTAGCGCCCCCCATCAGCGGGTTTCATGACTTTATCGGCGCCTGGCTGGTCAACGGGCCGGACGCGGTCTATCTTGTTGACGTGGGGCCGGCGGCGACGGCAGACCAGCTCGTTGATGCGATCGCCGTGCTGGGCGTGGGTCAGCTGGATTACATCTGCCTGACCCATATTCATATTGATCATGCCGGGGCCATAGGCCATCTGGCCAGAAAATTTCCAGGCACACCGGTGGTGTGCCATCCCAAAGGTACACCACATATTGTTGACCCGCAGCGCTTGTGGCAGGGCACTGTGAAGACCCTGGGAGCGATCGGCCGCGCTTACGGGCGGATGCTGCCGGTGGACCCATCATGGATCGCCACCGAAAAACAACTGGCATCGGCGCCTTTTCAACTGCTGGACACGCCCGGCCATTCACCGCACCATTATGCCGTTGCCGCCGGCGGCTGTCTGTTTGCCGGAGAAGCCGGCGGTGTATGCCTGTCTTTGCCCTCGGGTGGCCTCTACCTGCGTCCGGCAACCCCGCCCCGATTTTTTCTGGAAACCTCACTGTCCAGCATCGACCGGCTCATGGCGGCCTGTCCCGGGGCATTGTGCTACGGGCATCTCGGCATGCGTGAAGACGGCATGAACATGCTGGCCAGGCATCGGAATCAACTGCTCTTCTGGAAAAAGACGCTGGAGATCGAAGCCGCTGAGGGAGGCATGGATTCGGCGGATTTTGCGAACCGGTGGGTGGATCTGCTGTTGGCTGGAGATCCGCTGCTCCACGGCTTTTCACAACTGGCGCCCGCGATACAGGCGCGGGAGCGGGGGTTTCTGCTTAACAGCGTCAAGGGATTTGCCGGTGATCTGACCCACCCGGCCCTTACTCGAGGCGGTCACTGATAATTCGAAGACCTTCCAGGGTAAGGGCTGATTCCACCTTTTCGATGCTTTCGGCCACATTGGCCATCAGCGGCGCCAGACCGCCCGTGGCCAGCACCATGGGCAAGGTGTCCATCTGTGCCCTCATGCGGCCCACAATCCCGTCCACCAGACCGGCATAGCCGAAAATGATTCCGGATTTGATGCTACCGGCGGTATCTTTTCCCACCACGTTTTCCGGCCGCTCGAAGATTTCCACCCGCGGCAGCTTGGATGCTTCCCGAAACAGGGCCTCGGAGGCGATTTTGATGCCCGGGCTGATGGCGCCACCCAGATATTCCCCTTTTTCCGAAATTACATCGAAAGTGGTGGCCGTTCCAAAATCGATGATAATGAGACTTTTACCGTATTTGTGGTAGGCTGCCACGGCATTGACGATGCGGTCCGCCCCCAGTTCCGAGGGGTTGTTGATGAGAATGGGCATGCGGGTATAGGAACGGGCATCCACCCACTGGGGGGCATGGCCCAGGTATTTCCGGCAAAATGAGTTCAGAATAGTGACCATGGGGGGCACGACACAGGAAATTACGGTTTTCCGGATGGCTCCGGCATCGATGCCACCGATGGTGAACAGGCTGGTGACGATGACGTTGAATTCATCTTCCGTTGTCCTGTGTTCCGTCCGAATTCGCCAGTCTGTGAGCAGCGTCTTTTTTCGATAGACGCCCATGACCGTATTGGTGTTCCCCACGTCGATGACAAACAGCATGATTGCCTCCAGCCTATTTGCGGATGGTTACGGTGAAGCGTTCCGGACTGACACGGACCAGCGTGGTGCGAACCGGCAGATTGATAACACCCTTGAGGGAATGCGTCCCCGCAGGCAGATTGCTCAGATCTACGGTAACGGCGAAGGCCGGGTCGGTTTCGATGGCGTTGACAATGGCCTCCGGGCCGCTGATCGTCAGTGTGATGGCTCTCGGGTGGATCTGATGGCCGGCAGACGTTCCCTTGCCCGAGACAGGCATGTCTTCCAGTACCCGGGTGATGATGCGTTCCTTTACCTCAACTTGCGCCACCACAATGCGCAGGGGCGGGTCCACGGCAATGGCTTCCGGCAGGTTCAGGGGCACCTCTTTTTTGAAAGATTCCGAAGCGGCCTTAAGGTTGATGGGCCGGGTTTTAACCGTATCGATGCCGGCCAGCATGGTCGACGTCCCTTTCAGAATAATACGGTCCGGCTTCAGGGTCACGGCCGCCACGGCAAATCCCGGCGCCGGATTTCCCTCCAACACCGCGATGACACCCACCGTTTTTGGGAATACCGTTTCCATCCTGATGATCAACGATGAAGTCAACAGCGCCGAGAGGGAAACCCCCTTGGGCAGGCCGACATCTGCCGGATGTACCGGGATGGTGTGCACGCCTTCACCCCGGTCGGACAGATCCAGCCGGCAGGAGATCTCCCCGAATTCGATCGTTTCGAGGGTGGCGGGGGCGCCGGAAACCAAAAGGCTGACCGATTGCCGCTGAGCATCCATCAACAGCAGGTCATCGGCAAGGTTGTTGAAGGTGACGGCAACGGCGATTTCCAGCTCCTGTTTTTCGGTTCTGGAAATCAGCGCCACGGATGCCGCACCCAAAATCAGGGCAAGGATCAGCCACTTGACCCAGGTGCCGGTATCGGAAGGGGTGGACGTCGTCATGGAATCACGTGGATGCGATGGCGTCGACAATGGCAAGGGTGGCTCGGGTGCGGGCGACATCGTGAACCCGAACCATGTGGGCGCCTTGCATCGCTGCTGCCGCCACAGCCGCCTGGGTGCCCCGGGCCACTTCCAAGGAGAGCGGATCCATCTCTTTTTCAGACGGGTCGTTGAGCAACCGGCGGATAAACATTTTTCGTGATGGTCCGATCAGCAGCGGGGCGTCCAGATCGTGAAATCGATCGAGGTTGCGGATGATTTGGAGGTTGTGGCCAATGGTCTTGCCGAACCCGATTCCCGGATCGAGGATGATGGCGGAACGGTCCACGCCGGCGGCCACTGCCCGGTCCACGGCGTCGGAAAGAAAGGTCATGATGTCGGCGATCAGGTTGTCGTACACCGGGTCCATCTGCATGGTTTTGGGGGTGCCTTTCATATGCATGAGGATAAGGGGCACCCGGCATCGGGCGGCCGTGGTGGCCATCTGCGGATCCGATCGAAGGGCGCTGACATCATTGATCAGGGTTGCCCCGGCCGCTACGGCCTGCCGGGCTACCGATGCCTTGGTGGTGTCAATGGAGATGGGAACCGCCACCCGGTTCACCAGGCCTTCGATTACCGGCAGGACACGATCCATCTCTTCCGATTCGCTGACCGGGTCTGAAAAGGGGCGTGTGGATTCACCGCCGATGTCCAGGGCATCCGCCCCTTCTTCGACCAATCGCACGGCCTGGGCCACGGCTTGGGCCTGCGAGAAAAAATGGCCGCCGTCTGAAAAAGAGTCGGGGGTGACATTGACGATACCCATGATCAGGGTGCGCTTCCCCAATTCCAAGGCTCGTGATCCACAGGCAATCGTGTAGGTCGGCATTGACGCGTTCATTTGGGTTGTTGGGGGATCTATTTTTTCACGATCATGTTGATTGCCAGTGGGTTCGTTATCGCGGGTCGGTATTTTCCCCGGCGTCCGTTTCCTCAAGCGGGTCGCTATGGGATTCAGCCGCCTGATCCGCGGCAGCATCCGCCGCCGCCGTCGCTGTCGCATCGCTTGCCTCCGGTGCTGGTTCTGCGGTCTCCGCCACGGGTTCTTCCTTGTCGGCGGGTTTTTCCGGAAGCTGAATACCCGGGCGCACCTGGCGGATTATTTCATCCAACTCGGCGCCCAGGATGGTCTCTTTTTCTATGAGCTGTTCGGCCAGTTTGTGCAGTACATCGATGTGTTCGGTCAATACGGTTTTGGCACGCTCGTAAGAGCGCAGGATCAGATTGTTGACCTCCGCATCTATTTTCTTGGCGGTCTCTTCAGAGTAGTCGCGGTGCTGGGCAATCTCCCTTCCCAAAAACACCTGTTCTTCATCCTTGGCAAAAGAGAGCGGCCCCAGGGCTTCACTCATGCCCCAGCTGCGGACCATCTGTTGGGCCAGGTCCGTGGCATTTTTGATGTCGTTGGAGGCACCGGTGCTGATGCGGTTGAACACGATCTCTTCGGCCACCCGTCCGCCGAAGGCGATGGCCAGTTCGGCTTCCAGCTGATCCTTGTATCGAAAGTCCCGCTCTTCGGGCAAAAACCAGGTAATACCGGCAGCCCGCCCACGGGGGATGATGGTGATCTTGTTGACTGTGTCGGTGTCGGGGATGAAGCGGGCCACCAGGGCATGGCCGCCTTCATGGTAGGCCGTGGTCAACCGGTCCTCGTCCCTGACCACCTTGGATTTCCTTTCGAGCCCCATGTAGACTTTGTCCTTGGAGTCCTCGAAATCCATCATGTCCAGCCGCTCCTTGTCCCGCTTGGCGGCCAGCAGGGCGGCTTCGTTGACCAGGTTTTCCAGATCAGCTCCGGAAAAGCCGGGGGTGCCTTTGGCCAGGACTACCGGATTCACGTCCGAAGCGACGGGGGTGCGCTTCATGTGTACCCGCAGAATCTTTTCCCGACCCTTGATGTCCGGTAGCGACACAACGACCTGGCGGTCGAAGCGCCCGGGGCGCAGCAGCGCCGGGTCCAGTACGTCAGGCCGGTTGGTGGCGGAGATGAGAATGACACCCTCGTTGGACTCGAACCCGTCCATCTCCACCAGCAGTTGGTTCAGGGTCTGCTCCCGTTCGTCGTGGCCCCCGCCCAGTCCGGCGCCGCGGTGTCGGCCCACTGCATCGATTTCGTCGATGAAGATGATGCAGGGGGCATTTTTCTTGCCTTGTACGAAAAGATCCCGCACCCGGGACGCACCGACGCCGACGAACATCTCCACAAAGTCGGATCCGCTGATGCTGAAAAAAGGCACGCTAGCCTCGCCGGCGATGGCCCGGGCCAAAAGCGTTTTGCCGGTGCCCGGGGGGCCCGTGAGCAGAACGCCTTTGGGAATGCGCCCGCCCAGGCGGGTGTATTTTTTTGGATCTTTCAGGAAGTCGACGATTTCTCCCAACTCCTCCTTGGCTTCATCGATACCGGCTACGTCTTCGAAGGTTACTTTTTCCTGCTGGTCGGAGAGCAGGCGGGCCCGGCTTTTTCCGAAGGACATGGCCTTGCCGCCGCCGCTTTGCATCTGGCGCATGAAAAAGATCCACACGCCGATGAGCACAATCATGGGGAACCAGGAGACCAGCACCGACATGTACCAGGGGGATTCAGCCGGTGGTTTGGCGACGATGGTGACGCCCTTGTCTTTCAATCGTTGAATCAAAGTGGGATCCTGGGGGGCGTAAACCTTAAAACGGCTGCGGTTGAGGTCCGTAACCCGGATCTCCTGGCCCTGGATGGTGACTTCCGATACCCGGTCGGCCTCTACCATGGCCAGAAATTCCGAGTAGCTGATGTCGTTTTGGGCGAGCTGCTGCTGATTGAACAGATTATAGAGCATGACCATCATCAAGGTGATGACTAGCCACAGGGCCAAGTTCTTGTAGAATGGATTCAAAAGCGGTTTCCTCCTCGAGACGCTTCAGGCACGGGAAACGGTTTCCCGATTTTGTTTTAGGATCATATTAACCATCATCGGGTGTCAAGCAAGAAAAATTCAACGCCGAGGACCCGATATGTATCCGGCGTCACTTTGACGTGATCATCAATGCGCTGTCCCACCAGCCAGATGATGCGCTGTTTGTCTGCCAGTACCGGCGTCATGGCCCGGGCCTGCCGGGGAATCCGGTGATCGATGAAGAATTTTTTCAATTTTTGGGAGCCGGCGGCACCCAGGGGCGTGAAGCGGTCACCGGGCGTCGTGGGGCGCAGTGTTAACGGCGGGGACAGCCGGGCCAGATCGAAATGGGCTTGGTTCCGATCGACTTCGGCCCAACGGGGAAGCCGCTTCGGCCGGAACGAGGAGAACCGCAGCCCGATGCCCATTTCCTGAATTTCGACGGTATCGGGAAAAGGGGTGGGAATTACCGTTGTTGATACGGTTTCTTTTTCATCCGTCGGTTCGCCGGTCCTCCGGCGACGGCTGGGCGCCACTTGAAGTATCAGCCGTTTACCTGTTCGACGAGCGCGGATACCGCCGGGCAGGTGACACTCTTTTTCACCGCAGCCGTTCGTCAGCAGGCACAGCACGGATTGGATGTGGGCGAATGTGATCCGCTGCAGGGTGCCGGTGAGATTCTGCAGGGCCATTCGAACCAGGCGACGGGCCAGGGCGGGGTGCGCCAGACGCAGGGCGTCGATGGAGAGCGCAATGATTCCCTCACCAGATGCGAGTACGGCCTGTTCGTATTGGACTGCCACCAACCCCTCTATCCAGATCTCTTCTGTGCGTGTCACATCGGCCAGCCGGTTCAGATGATCCACGATTCGCGGGTTGTACTCGGATGCCAGCAGGGGCAACAGGCGGAGCCGGATGCGGTTGCGCAGGAACCGCGGGTCATGGTTCGATTCATCTTGCACACTGGCAATGTCATTTTTGCGAATATAATCCTCGATCTCTGAGCGACGGGCATTGAGCAGCGGTCGGATGATGCGAGTTTCCCGCATGGGGGCAATGCCCGAAAGTCCGCGCGGTCCGGTTCCACGCAAAAGTGCCATGAGCATTTGTTCGGCGTTGTCTTCCATATGGTGGCCCAGCGCCAGTTTGTTGTAACCGGTGTTGATCATGGTTTTATTGAAAAATGCATAGCGCACCCGGCGGGCAGCCTCTTCCAGGGAGAGCGCCAGCTTCTGTTTGACCTTTAATACACGTGCACGGCCCATATGGCAGGGATGCTTCAGTGTCGCCGCGATCAGACGCACCAACTCGGCGTCCCTGTCCGCCGATCCCCCCCGCAGGCAATGGTTCAGATGGGCCACACCCAGCCGGATTTTCAATTCGGGTGCCATTCGGCTGAGCAGATAAAGCAATGCCATCGAATCAGGCCCGCCGGAAACCCCCACCAGCACCCGGTCTCCCGGGGCCAGCATGCGATGGCTGGCCAGGGTCTGTTGAACCTTGTCCGGAAGGTCACCGGGATCAGATGGCGTCGAAGATGGTGGCATGGATCAGTTCGGTGGTTTTACGATCCCGGTGGCCGACACACCCACATTGGACGGCCACTTCGGTCATGTCATGGCGGACAGTCCGGATTTTTTCCTTTACCGATCCGCTACCGTTCCGGCGTGCCACTATGACTCCTTTGGATCGTTATCGGTGAATTTCAGACAAGATGCAGCATTGCAATCTATTGCATGACCAACAGGAAGTCAATACTGCAATCCCCATCGGGATATCGAATTATAGGAGATGTTCAATTATCTCTTGATAAAGAAGCATGGTCCATATTATAGAAAGCGTGGTTGTGCTAGGCGGGGAGCCAGCGGTGCCCTTTACCCGAAATCCGCTTATGCGGGGCTGAATTCCCCCCCTAGGGTAGATCGCGAGAGAATCGGGTCATTTTGACCGGTCGCCGCGCAACAGACGGTCTCGAACCTCGTCAGGTCCGGAAGGAAGCAGCGATAAGGGATGCGGTCTGTGTCGTGGATCGATCCCGGTCAGACGGTGACTCCGATTCTTCGGATCGGTTCGACGGGGGGTGCACAACCATCTTTCCGTTAGCTTCCCTCCCAGCAGTCAACCCATCAGATTTACAATTAATTGCCATTGGTTGAGTAAGGTTGTACTTGTCCTTGACAAGCCACCATCTGGTCTTATTTTTTATCAACTTTGCGGACCCAATCGCCGCCAACAGCTTAAATTTCAAGCGGTTTGGTCTGATCGGGAGCCCGTTGGCCGTAAAGACAATTAAACTAGAAAACCAGGAGACACCGGCGCTGATGGCACAGAAGAAGAAAATTGAAATTGAGGACGGGGACGATAAAACACCGCAAGACACGCCGGCGACACAGTCGGACCTGGAAAACACGGTCGATGTCGATGGACCGGCGGAGGCCGCCGACCCGCTGAAGAATTTAGAGGAAAAGCTGGCTGCGGCGCAGGCTGAAGCCATTGAGGATCGTGATCGCATGCTCCGGATGGCCGCCGAACTTGACAACTTCAAGAAGCGTTCCTCACGCGAACTGGGCGACCTGAAAAAATATGCCACCGAGAACCTGCTTCGGCAATTGCTTACCGTTGTGGACAACCTGGAGCGGGCCATTGCCGCGGCCGCTCCGGACGGCGAAAACGGCCAGCGCGTGGTCGACGGCGTTTCCCTGACCCTGGCCGAGATCATGAAAATACTGGAAAAGCACCACGTCACCGCCATTCAGGCATTGGGTGAACCTTTTGATCCGGCCTTTCATCAGGCCATGTGCCAGGAGGAGAGTGCCGATCAGCCGCCCAACACGGTTGTCCAGGAATTTCAAAAGGGGTATCTGATTCATGACAGGTTGCTTCGCCCGGCCATGGTAGTGGTTTCGAAGGCAGCCCAGAACGGGCGACCATTAGAAAAAACGGTTGATACCAACGCATAACTTAACATACTTCAAGGATCGTCCAAGGTAAGGAGGAACATCAGATGGGCAAAATTATCGGAATTGATCTCGGGACTACCAACTCCTGCGTCGCCATCATGGAAGGTGGCGACGCCAACGTGATTACGAACCCGGAGGGTGGTCGCACCACGCCCTCAATTGTTGCCGTCAGCGAAGGTGGTGAGCGGACGGTGGGTCAGATCGCCAAGCGGCAGGCGATCACCAATCCGGAGCATACGGTTTTTGCCGTCAAGCGGCTGATTGGCAGAAAGTATGCGTCTCCCGAGGTTCAGAAAGACATAAAAATTCTCCCTTACCACGTTAAACAGGCGGAGAATGGGGATGTGCGCATCGATTTGAGGGGAAACCTGCACAGCCCGGCGGAGATTTCATCATTCATCCTGGCACACATCAAAAAATACGCCGAGGACTACCTGGGAGAAACGGTTACGGATGCGGTCATCACCGTTCCGGCCTACTTTAACGACAGCCAGCGTCAGTCCACCAAAGATGCCGGAAAGATTGCCGGCCTCAATGTGTTGCGCATCATCAACGAGCCCACGGCCGCCTCACTGGCCTACGGCCTGGATAAGCGCGCTGAAGAGAAGATTGCTGTATTCGACCTGGGCGGCGGAACCTTCGACATTTCCATTCTGGAAATCGGCGAAGGGGTTTTTGAAGTCAAGGCCACCAACGGTGACACCCACCTGGGTGGAGAGGATTTCGATCTGCGGCTTATCGATTTTTTGGCCGACGAGTTCAAGAAGGATCAGGGCATCGACCTGAGAAGTGACAAGATGGCTCTGCAGAGGCTTAAAGAGGCGGCGGAAAAGGCCAAGATGGAACTTTCCTCATCCATGGAGACCGATGTGAACCTGCCATTCATCACCGCCGACGCCAGTGGCCCCAAGCACTTGAATGTCAAGATCACCCGGGCTAAGTTGGAAGGCTTGGTTGCCGAGCTTCTGAACAAACTGGAATCGCCCTGCCGGACCGCGTTGAAAGATGCCGGCCTGTCCACCGGGGAGATCGACGAAGTCATCCTGGTCGGAGGCATGATCCGCATGCCGGCGGTCCAGGAGCGCGTGAAGCGAATTTTCGGCAAAGAGCCCCACAAGGGCGTGAACCCCGACGAGGTGGTGGCATTGGGTGCGGCCATTCAAGGTGGCGTGCTCAAGGGCGATGTAAAAGACGTTCTCCTTTTGGATGTTACCCCGCTTTCACTGGGAATCGAAACCCTGGGCGGCATTATGACCCGGCTCATCGAAAAGAACACCACCATCCCGACCCGCAAGAGCCAGGTCTTCTCCACGGCGGCGGACAACCAGCCGGCGGTTTCCATCCATGTGCTCCAGGGTGAGCGGGAGATGGCCGCCAGCAACAAGACCCTGGGACGGTTTGAACTGGTTGGCATACCGCCCGCCCCCCGTGGGATTCCGCAGATCGAGGTGACCTTCGACATCGATGCCAACGGTATCGTTAATGTTTCCGCCAAGGATATGGCCACGTCCAAAGAGCAGTCCATTCAGATTACGGCCTCCAGCGGGCTTTCCAAAGAGGAGATCGATAAGCTGGTCAAGGACGCCGAAATGCATGCGGATGAGGACAAGAAGAAGAAGGAACTGGTGGAAGCCCGAAACCACGCCGATACGCTTATTTACACGTCTGAAAAATCCTTGATAGATCTTGGTGAGAAGGTGGACGCCGAGACCCGCGGTAAAATCGAGGCTGCCTCATCTGCCCTGAAGACGGCCATGGATGGTGAGGACGTCCAGGAAATTCAGCGGTTGAGCGAGGAACTCACCCAGGCATCCCACAAGGTGGCCGAGGCCATGTACAAACAGGCTTCCGAAGCGGGTGCCGGCGGTCCGGCGGCTGATACCGCTGATGCCGATGCCGATGCCGGCCCTGCGGCTGCCGATGATGATGTGGTCGATGCCGATTTCGAAGAGGTGAAAGACAAAAAATAGCTGTGTTTCCTCGGGATGAGGGGCTTTCTCCTCCCCATGGATAATGAACCCGCGCCTGTTACCGGTTGTGGGTTTTTTGTCCGGGAAAGCGACCTTGGATCAAGGATTCCAAAAAAATGATTGACCCCTCTTTATTCTATCCTATGGAGAGAAATCATCCGGAATACGTCCGACTGCGGCGGCGATGAATGGGAGGGTTTTTCGATATCCGGAGAGCAATCAACTAAATTTTAAAACTTTCCGTCTGGCCGGTGTATCGCTCTCTTAATAGGGGTTTTTCGATCTTGCCGGTGGGATTGCGTGGCACGTCGCCAAAGATGATTTTCCGGGGACGCTTATAACGGGCCAGGGTAGCGCAAAAGGCGTCCACCTCCCCTTTGGTCAGATCACGGCCGGGTTTCACCTTGATGATGGCCGTGGTGATTTCTCCCAGCCTCAAGCTGGGCAGACCGATCACCGCTGTATCCTGGATTTTTGGATGGCCCATGAGAAAGCTTTCGATCTCAACCGGGTAGATGTTTTCACCACCGGTGATGATTACGTCTTTTTTGCGGTCCACCAGCCAGATGAAGCCCTCGTCATCCTGTCGGGCCACATCACCGGTGAGCAGCCAGCCGTCAATGATGCTTGCCGCCGTGGCCTCGGGGTCATTGTAATATGCCTTCATGACGCCGGGTCCCTTAATAACCAATTCGCCGGGGCGTCCCTGGGGGACCGGGGTCAACCGGTCGTCGACAATCTGAAATTCCCAGTCGAAACCGGGGACACCGATGGCACCCACCTTGTGCATGTTTTCCATTCCCAAATGGATGCAGCCGGGGCCGGTGCTTTCCGTGAGGCCGTAGTTGGTGTCGTACTGGTGCTTGGGGAAAATTTTGCGCCACTCTTTAATCAGGCTCGAGGGGACCGGCTGTGCGCCGATATGCATGAGTCGCCACTGGTCCAACTGGTAGTTTTTTAATTTCAGTTCACCGCTTTCGATGGCAAACAGCAGGTCCATAGCCCAGGGGACAAGCAGCCAGACGATGGTCACCTGTTCCTCGGAGATGGCTTCTACAATCCATCGGGGCTCGATGCCTTTGAGAATGACTGCTTTGGCCCCGACGATAAAATTGCCGAACCAGTGCATCTTGGCGCCCGTGTGGTACAGGGGCGGGATACACAAAAAGTTGTCCGCGTGGGTCTGGTTGTGGTGACGGTTTTCCGCATAGCAGGCGTGCTCCAGGTTACGGTGGGTCAGCCGGATGGCCTTGGGGGCGCCGGTGGTGCCGGAGGTGAAGTAAAGGGCTGCGTCGTCACAGATTTCAATGGGAACGTTTGGGTCGATGGCCTGATGATCGGCAATCAGCCCGTCCAGTGGTTCCGCCCACACGGGGCGTTTTTGCTCCGGGCCCGCAAAAATGAAGATCCGGACGCTGCTTTCGATTTCAGTCCGGATCTCCGTTACCCGGTTGATGAATTCCTCACCGAAGATAAAGGCCTTTGCTTCGGCGGTGCGGGTGCAGTTGGCGATCGTTTTGGCCACGAACCGAAAATTCAAGGGCACTGCCCAGGCACCTGTTTTCAAAATCCCGAAATAGGCGGGCAACCATTGAATTCCGTTCATCATTAGATGGACAACACGATCCCCTTTTTTAATTCCCCCGGCCATCAGTGCCTGGGCAATGGCATTGGCCTGGTCGTCGAAGGTTTGCCAGGTGATCTCGGCCCGGCTGTTTTTTTCCGGTTCCCGTTCGATGAGGGCGGTCTCCCGGCCGTACATTCTGGCGTTTCGGGATAGGATTTCGGTAATCAGCATGATGGATATCCTTGCATGGGTGATGCGCCGGTTTGGCGCCGCAGGTGTCCGTTGCCAAGCAGGGGGCAATAACAGAATGCCGACGGATGGTCAAGGCAACTGGGTTGACCGACTATGGCAATCGCACCACCAATTGGTGATCCAAACGTTCGATCCCGATTCGGCTCGTGCGAATGTCAAATGAACAAACAAAAAAGGTTTGCCGTCAGCCGTTTGATTCTTTAGACTGATATTCGACGCACCATTGGTAGAAAGAGGCGGCTATGCTGGTCTTTGACGGCACTTACATGTTGGAACGAAAAGAGGACCCCGGGGCGAGTCCGGCCCATGCCTGCGCCTGGCGGGTGAAAATCATCGATTTTTCATCCGGTGATTCCAGCCATCCCCACATCCGTCCTTATGCCCTGCTGGCGGATCGCAAGGCGGGGGGCATCTTCGAAACCAGTTGCGCCGAAAGCCTGGGAAAGCGGATTTGCAGAGATTTTGATCTCCATGTGCCTGACATACTATGGATCGAAGCGTTTCCCGACCTTCCCGGGGTGCTCTACGTGGCTGTTTTTACACCCCTGTACCGAGATACGACCATCGACTATACCGTTACCTGGCGGCCCATTTTGGAAAATGAGCGTGCCGCCGTGGCCCCCTGGTGCTGACGCGCGTCTGATTGGTCATTTGTCGTCTGCGGAAAATTTGGGTTGAATGTTTCACCGGTTTTCACTAAAATGCGCCTTCGACAAAAGGCCGCCGGCCGATTTGTTCATTTCCATGGCCATGATTGGCAATTATCGCTGAAAAGGGATCGTTGGTTTGCCGCGGGCATCGTGTCCGGGGGCGAATCCATTTACGGTGGCGCAACGGGGTGATGATGATTTTTTAACTATCAAAACAAGGAAGCACGCCATGAAGGTGCTGGTCAGTGACAATCTGGGTGAAGATGGGATTCGTATGTTTCAGGACGCCCCCGGTATTGAGGTGGATGTGAAGACCGGTCTGGAACCGGAGGCGCTGAAAGCCATTATTGCCGATTACGACGCCCTGGTGATTCGAAGCGCCACCAAGGTAACCGAAGACCTTTTGCAGGCGGCCATGCGAATCAAGGTGGTTGGTCGGGCAGGCATCGGTCTGGACAATGTGGATATTCCGGCGGCCACCCGTCGCGGGGTGGTGGTGATGAATACCCCCACGGGCAACGTGGTAACGACGGCGGAGCACGCCATCGCCATGATGCTGGCCCTGACCCGCAACATCCCCATGGGAACCGCATCCCTGCGGGACGGCCGGTGGGAGAAGAAAAAGCTCCAGGGGCGGGAAATCTTCAATAAGATGCTGGGCATCATCGGATTCGGAAAGATCGGCGCCATCGTTGCGGACCGGGCCCGGGGGCTGAAGATGAACGTGATCATTCACGACCCCTTCGTGACCCCGGAGCAGATTCAAAAGGCGGGCTTCGAAAGCGTGGACCTGGACACCTTGTATCAGCGGGCCGATTATATCACCGTGCATGTGCCCATGTTGAAAAATACCATCGGGATGATCGATAAGACGGCCTTTGAAAAAATGAAAACCGGGGTGATGGTCGTCAACTGCGCCCGGGGCGGCATCGTGAATGAAAGCGACCTTCACGATGCCGTTGTCGCCGGCAAAGTCGCCGGAGCGGCGCTCGATGTATTTGAGACCGAACCGCCGGGGCAGTCCCCCCTCATCACCCACGAACGGGTGGTCTGCACGCCCCACCTGGGGGCCTCCACCCGGGAAGCCCAGACCAATGTGGCCGTGGCCATCGCTGGTCAGATCATCGATTTTCTAACCGCCGGTACGGTGGTCAATGCGGTGAACATGCCCTCGGTGACCGGTGAAGTGCTGGAAAAGATCGGCCCCTACCTCACCCTGGCCGACCGCATGGGGTGCCTCCAGGCCCAGTTGGTCCGAGGCCCCATCAAGGAGGTGGTTGTTGAATTTCATGGTGATTTCAAAGATCTCGACCTTTCTCCCGTGTCCACGGCCGTTCTAAAAGGCATCCTGACGCCGGTGGTCAAGGACGACGTGAATTTTGTCAACGCCCATGTCATGGCCAAGCAACGGGGCATCAAGGTGACCGAGACCAGCAGCGCCGAGTCGGACTACTATGTGAACCAGATTACCGTTCGGGCGATCACCACCGAGATGGAAAGCTTGGTGTCCGGCACGATTTTCGGAAAAAAGGACCCGCGGATCGTCAAGATCGACAAGTTCCGGCTGGAGATGATTCCCCACGGCCACATGGCCTTGATCCAAAATGTTGACAAGCCCGGCTCGATCGGTGAGATCGGCACCGTCCTGGGCCGATACAAGATCAACATCGGCAGAATGCAGGTGGGCCAGGAGGAAGAGGGGGATCGCAACATCATTTTCTTGACCACCGACACCCCGATCCCCGAGGATGTGGTGCAGGAAATGCGGTATCTCTCTCTGGTTAAGACCGTTACGCCGCTGGAATTTTGACGGGTTCGTAAAAAATTCGATATCTGCGTTACACCTCATTCCTCAGGATTCGCAAGCCTTGATTTCGGACTTTTTACGAGTGTATCGGTTTTAGCTGTTTCTATCTTTGAAAGGAGCCTTCGTCATGACAGACGAAAAGCAGGAAAACACCGGCACGGCAGATCGGGACGACCAAAAGAAAGCCACGGAGACATCACCCCTGCCATCCATCAACTTCGCCACCTTTATTTTTTCGCTGAACTCATCGGCCCTGGTTCAATTGGGCATGATGGAAGACCCGATGACCGGTGAAAAATCTTTGAATCTGCCGCTGAGCAAGCAGACCATCGACATCCTTTCCATGCTGGAAGAAAAGACACGCGGGAACTTGGATTCCAACGAGGCAGCGATGCTCAGGAATATCCTTTACGACCTGCGGATTCACTACGTGAAAGAGAAAACGTAGTGGCACGCGTCCGGTATCTGCCATCCCTATGGTTAACATAAAAGCACCGGCCAAGATCAACTTGTTTCTTCGTATCACCGGTAAACGCCGCGACGGGTATCATGACCTGTATTCGCTCGTGTGCCCGTTGGCTCTGTACGATACCATTTCCCTGGATTTCGGCGGAACGGGAATATGCGTTACCTGCGCCCATCCGGGGGTTCCCGAAGATGGGTCCAACCTGGTGGTCCGTTCGGCTCGCCTGTATCTGGAGGCCGCCTTGGTGGACGATGCACCTCCGGTTTCCGGTTTGACCATCCATATTGAAAAAAAGATTCCCGTGGGGGCAGGGCTTGGCGGCGGCAGCAGCGATGCCGCCGCCGTGTTGACGGCCTTGAACAACTATTTCGCACAGCCCCTCTCAACGCCGGAACTGATGGCCCTGGGCGCCCGCATCGGCGCCGATGTTCCCTTTTTTATCTTCGATGGTCCGGCGTTGGCCACCGGAATCGGCGACCGGCTCCAACCCTTTCCCTATCTGACGCCATGGACGGCGCTGCTGGTTTATCCGAACGAGGTGGTATCCACCGCCTGGGTATACAAAAATCTGAATTTAAGATTGACAAAGGACGAAAAAAAACTTAGTAAATTCCACTTTGATGGCCGATTTTTCAATGTCGATGAACATTTGGTCAACGATTTGGAGTCGGTGACCGAAATGGCATTTCCGGTCATCAAAGCGATTAAGCGTTTGCTGCTGGCACATGGAGCGGCCGGGGCCATGATGTCCGGCAGTGGCTCGACGGTGTTCGGGCTGTTTGCGGACCCCCAACGGGCCATTTCAGCGCGCACAGCCTTGTGTAACAATCAGCAAAGTCAAAACTGGACGCTTTTTATCGCGGATCTACTGATCTAAGGGTCGATTGTTGCCGGAGTCTGGACTTAGGCACCGGCATTTTTCTGCTGGGGCGTCGTCAAGTGGCAAGACACAGGATTTTGGTTCCTGCATTCGGAGGTTCGAATCCTCCCGCCCCAGCCAACAACAACATCATCACACAGGAGTCGCGTTTAGAAAGTGACAACAAAAAAGCCAAATTTCTGTATTTTTACGGGTAATTCCAATCCGGATCTGGCGGATAAGATTTGTGAATACCTGGAGAGGCCCCTGTGCGGAGCCATCGTACAACGCTTTAGCGACGGTGAAATCCGGATTGAAATCGATGAGAATGTCCGGGCCAAAGACGTCTTCCTGGTTCAATCCACCTGCGATCCGGTCAATGATAATCTGGTCGAGCTGCTGCTCATGGTGGATGCCCTAAAACGGGCCTCGGCCCGTCGGATTACCGCCGTCCTTCCCTATTACGGCTACGCCCGTCAAGACAAAAAGGTGGCGCCACGGGTTCCCATCAGCGCCAAGCTGGTCGCCGACTTGCTAACCACGGCCGGTGCCACCCGTGTGATCACCATGGATCTGCATGCCGGTCAGATTCAGGGCTTTTTTAACATTCCCGTGGACAACCTTTATGCGGCGCCGGTGCTTTTGAAATACATCAAAGCCAACTTCGATAAAGGCTTGGTCATCGTATCGCCTGACGCCGGCGGTGTGGAGCGGGCCCGCGCCTTTGCCAAGCGCCTCGATGCCGGACTGGCCATTGTCGACAAGCGGCGGTCGGCACCCAACCAAGCCAAGGCCATGGCGGTGATCGGCGACGTGAAAGACAAGACCGTCATCATTCAGGATGACATGATCGATACCGCCGGTACGCTAACCGAAGCCGTGAACGCGATTGTCGAACGGGGGGCGGGGGAGGTCCATGCCTGTTGCGTCCATCCGGTACTCTCCGGCCCCGCTGTGGACCGGATCAATGCCTCTCCCATTACCAGCATCGTCTGCACGGATTCAATCCCGCTGAACAAAAAGGCAGCGACCTGTAATAAAATCAAAGTGCTTTCCATCTCCGACCTTGTGGGGGAAGCCATCATCAGAAGCTACACCGGGGATTCGGTAACGTCCCTGTTCGTGTAATATTCTTTAAGGAGGAAATGATCTTTGGAAATAATGAATCTGAAAGCAAGCCAACGGGATGCCGTGGGAAACGGCCCTTCAAGGGTTCTGCGGCGGGATGGCAAAGTGCCAGCCATTTTGTACGGTCCCAAAACCGAACCGATTAAGCTGGCCATCGACAAGCTGAATCTCGATCCCATATTCAAATCCGGCGCCGTGGCCCAGAAATTGTTAAAATTGGAAATCGAAGGGGTCGACGGTGCCCGCAACGTCATGATCAAAGAGATGCAGAAGCATCCCGTCTCCCGCAACTTGCTCCACCTGGACCTCTATGAGGTGACCATGGACAACAAGATCAAGGTCATGGTTCCCGTGGTGGTCACTGGCAAGAGCGCCGGTGTGGAGATGGGCGGCATGCTGCAGATTATCCGTCGGGAGTTGGAAGTGTTCAGTCTGCCCGATCGGATTCCCGAAAATGTCACCATCGATATCACCGATCTGGATATCGGTGACTCGTTTCATGTTGAAGACCTCCAACTGGAAGGAGATATCGAGATCTCTGCCGAGGTGAACTTCACAATTCTGACCATCCTCGCCACGAAGGCCGAAGAAGAGGAAGTGGAAGGTGAGGATGAGATGGTTGAAGAGGGCGCTGAAGGCGCCGACGCGGCAGAAGAAACGACAGCCGAGTAGCCTTGCCGATTTTGCCGGCGTAGCCGAAAAAAGACTGCGCCTGATCGTCGGCTTGGGAAATCCGGGCGCGACCTATGCGTCGACTCGGCACAACATCGGTTTCATGGTTGTCGACCGGTTGGTACGGGAATACGGGCTGAGCGGTTGCATTAGTCGGATCGATGTCGCGCTCGCCCAAGGGCATATTGCCGGCATTCCGGTGGTGGCGGCCAAGCCGCTGGCTTATATGAACCGGTCCGGCGAGCCGTTGGGCGACTTCGTTCGAACCCACGGGGTTCAATGTGAGGATATGGTCGTCATCCACGATGACATTGACCTTGCTTATAGTAGAATAAAAATAAAAGAGAAAGGGGGGGATGGCGGACACAATGGACTGAGGTCCCTGATTGACGCCCTGGGGACCGAAGAATTCGTAAGGGTGCGAATGGGCGTCGGGCGGCCTGAAGTCGGTATTGGGGTGGTGGAATACGTTCTGGGGGAGTTTGATTTGATGCAACAATCAACGCTGGAACCCTTTCTGACACTGGCCGTCGAGGCCGCTGAAGGGATTCTTTGTGAGAGTGCAAAGGAAGCCATGAATCGGTTTAACAGGAAACCTTGATTTTACGCTAAACACTGAATGGAGGAAAGAATGGACGTTGTAATGAACAACATACCGCTCGTTTGTACGTTGGTCGGTGTTGCTGGTGTACTGTTCGCGATTATCCTCGCAGGTGTCGTTAAGGCCGCACCTGCCGGAGATGAGAAAATGCAGGAGATCGCCAAGGCCATTCAGGAGGGCGCTATCGCCTACCTGAACCGGCAGATGAAGAGCATGGGAATTGCCGGCATCATCATTTTCGCCATTATTATTGCCACCATGGGCGCCAAGACCGCCATAGGGTTTTTCATTGGCGCCATCGCCTCGTTTGTGGCCGGTTATGTCGGCATGCGGGTCTCCGTGCTGGCCAACGTGCGCACGGCTGAAGCTGCTAAAAAAGGGATGGCTGCCGGTCTGTCCATGGCCTTCAAGGGCGGCAGCGTCACCGGCATGATCGTTGCCGGCCTGGCGCTGACCTCCGTTGCCGGTTACTATACCGCCACGCATGATATCATTGCCCTGGTCGCTCTCGGTTTCGGTGGCAGCCTGATCTCCATCTTCGCCCGTCTGGGTGGAGGGATCTTCACCAAGGGCGCCGACGTGGGCGCCGACCTGGTGGGTAAGGTCGAAGCCGGTATCCCCGAAGACGACCCCAGAAACCCCGCCACCATCGCCGACAACGTGGGCGACTGTGCCGGCATGGCCGCCGACCTGTTCGAGACCTATGCCGTCACCGCCGTGGCCGCCATGCTGGTCGGCTCCCTGCTGTTCCCCAAATCACAAATGGCTGTGGAGTTTCCGCTGATCCTTGGCGCCATCTCCATTATCGCTTCCATCATTGCCATCTTCTTCGTCCGCCTGGGCAGTGGCGGTTACATCATGGGCGCCCTCTACAAAGGGATGTTCGGCTCCGCCATCATCGCCGCCGTCGCCTTCTACTACGCCTGCATGAATTTCATGGGCGACCTGGGTGATCTTGCCGCAATCAATATCTACTACTGTACGCTGATCGGCCTGGTGCTGACGGTCGTGATCGTTATCATCACTGAGTTCTACACCGGCATCTACAGCCCGGTGAAGGGCATTGCAGAAGCTTCCACAACCGGTCACGGCACCAACCTCATCGCCGGTCTGGCCGTATCCATGCAGGCCACCGCCGCGCCGGTACTGGCTATCTGTCTTTCCATTTTGCTGTCCTACAACTTTGCCGGGTTGTACGGCATCGCAATGGCGGCCATGTCCATGCTCTCCATGACCGGTATGGTCATCGCCATCGATGCCTACGGTCCCATCACCGACAATGCCGGTGGTATCGCTGAAATGGCTGGAATGGACGAGAGCGTCCGTGCCGTTACCGATCCCCTGGACGCGGTCGGCAATACCACCAAGGCCGTTACCAAGGGTTACGCCATCGGTTCCGCCGGTCTGGCCGCCCTGGTGCTGTTCTCCTGCTATGTCATGGAGTTCCAGATTCATGGTGGCAAAGAAGCCATTGCCTTCGATCTGTCCGACGTCAACGTTATTATCGGTCTCTTCATCGGGGGCCTGCTGCCGTACCTGTTCGCTTCCATCGCCATGAAGGCCGTCGGAAAAGCCGGCGGTGCCGTGGTCGAGGAGGTGCGCCGTCAGTTCCGTGAAATTCCGGGCATTATGGAAGGTACGGCCAAACCGGATTACGGCGCATGTGTGGACATCGTCACCAAGTTTGCTCTTAGAGAGATGATGATTCCCGCGTTGCTGCCCGTGGTGGCTCCCCTGCTGGTTGGTTTTTTGCTGGGCAAAGTCGCCCTCGGCGGCCTGCTCATCGGCTCCATCCTCACGGGTGTGTTCGTGGCCCTGTCCATGACCACCGGTGGCGCTGCATGGGATAATGCAAAAAAATATATCGAAGACGGCCACCTGGGCGGCAAGGGCTCCGATGCCCATAAGGCCGCCGTTACCGGCGATACCGTGGGCGATCCTTACAAAGATACTGCCGGCCCGGCAGTCAACCCGATGATCAAGATCCTCAATGTTGTGGCCCTACTGATGGTTCCGTTCCTGATGTAGTCCCAACTGCGGCTTGATCCGCAACGATTGTTTGTCTTAAAGGATTGGCGCCGGCCGGCGCCAATCCTTTTTTTATTGATTATTGGCGGGTTCAGTGGTACGTTCCGCCACTCCATATGGTTGTTGTTCGCTTTTCCCCTATCAGGCGGGGGGTATCACGAGCGGAATTCAAGATTACGTGGGTCGCCTGTAAGTCCCGGTTCTTACAACGGGAACACAACCTACATGCAAGTTGGTTTTAACCCCAGGACAGTGGTACCCACATGGCAGATAAATCGGACAATGACGTTGCTAATGGCTCCTCCGCACCTCCCAAAGAATTCAAAGTTGGTGATCTTGCCGTATACCCGGCTCATGGTGTCGGTCGCATCGAAGCCATAGAAACAAAGGTCGTCAACGGTGAGGAGAACGACTTTTACATCATGAAGGTGATCGAAAATGCAATGGTGATCATGATTCCTACCTGGAATGTGGATTCGGTCGGATTGCGGGATGTTATCCGGGAAGAGGACATCCCAAAGATTCTTGACGTGATGCGTTCCCGGAAGGAACAGCCCATGGATAACCAGACCTGGAACCGTCGCTATCGTGAATATATGGAGAAGATCAAAACCGGTTCGCTTTTCGAGGTGGCCGAGGTTTTCAGGGATCTGTCTCTGCTGAAGATGACCAAAGACCTCTCGTTTGGGGAACGCAAACTTTACGACACCGCCCAGAACCTTCTCGTCAAAGAGCTGTCCACTGCCCAGAACAAAAACGAAAATGCCGTTATCCAGGAGATCGAGATGCTGTTCAAATCCGATGCGGCCTGATCCTTTCACCCATGTCCAATCCGCCTTCGTCTTTCACCTTCGGTGTGCGACACGTGCAGGCGGCGGTCCGTTTGGACGCCCTGGTGGCCTCCGAAATTGACCACTGCTCACGCTCATTTGCCGCCACACTGATCCGGCAAGGATGCATTACTGTTGACGGTTCGGCCAAAAAACCTGCCTACCCGGTAAAGGCTGGAGAGACCATTTCGGGCAGGATCGCTCCTCCTGAGACCTCGAGTTTCTTACCGGAAGACATTCCCCTTCGGATAATCTATGAGGACGCTGAATTACTGGTGGTGAATAAGGCGCCCGGGATGGTGGTGCACCCGGCTCCGGGCCACCGAACTGGAACCATGGTCAATGCCCTGATGCACCACTGTTCGGATCTGACGGGTATTTCCGGCAACTTGCGACCGGGTATCGTCCATCGGCTGGACAAGGATACTTCCGGTGCCCTGGTGGTGGCCAAGAACAGCCGATCCATGCACCACCTGACGGTCCAGTTCAAATCCCGAGAAGTGCGCAAATATTATCTGGCACTTGTTTTCGGTATCCCGCAAAGCGACGCCGGCACCATCTCTTTTCCCATCGGGCGCCATCCGGTAGACCGTAAAAAGATGTCAATAAACACGCGCACGCCACGCTCGGCACTGACCCACTGGCGGATAAAAGAACGCTTCATCGGGGCAAGTCTGCTGCAAGTGGATATCCGTACCGGCCGCACCCATCAGATTCGGGTGCATTGCCAACTCATGGGCCACCCGGTGATCGGAGACCCGGTTTACGGCAACCGGGGGGCCCGCAAATGTTTGGCCGATGCCTCTGACTCAATGGCCCGGGCCGAAAAAACCGTGGACCGTCAGATGCTGCACGCCAAACGGTTGGAGATCACCCATCCAGTCAGTGACGAACCGCTGGCCGTGGAGGCGCCGCTTCCTGCGGATATGGCCGCCTTGATTGATCGATTCAGGAAAATATCAGTCTGACTATAAAAATCTCGCGTACGTGCCACGGTTTATTCCATTCAATAAGAGGGTTAGGCAGTGATGTGCCTAACCCTTTTTTAGTGCCGGAGTCATCTATTCGTGAACCAGGAGAAAAACAATGGAGAAACGCAGATACCTGCCAGGCGTAGCCACCCTCGGATACGAAAAGAAAATATGTGTGGGTAAAGGGGGTTTCCGTTGAAACCGCGTATCGGCATCGCCTTTGGTGGAGGCGCGGCTAGGGGGTTCTCCCATATCGGGGTTCTGGAAGCTCTGTCTGACCAAGGTGATGAGCGGCTCATGCCCCAATTGATCGCCGGAACCAGCGTCGGAAGCATCATGGGCGCTTTGTATGCCGGCGGCCTGAGTGTCGACGCCATAAAGCGCGCAACAAAAAAAATCGTATGGTCGCGGGAGGTGGTTGATGTCTCAAAATCCATAACAGATACCCTGCACCATCTAACCGGCTCTGTATTGCCCGGCAGCATCGGAGAATGGCTGAAAGATAGGATGCCGGTTGAATTCGATCAAAGCCGTGGTGGATTTTTGAGTTCCAAGGGATTGGTACACTGGATCAACCGGCTGATCAATCCCAAAAAATCCTTCCAAGACCTCGAGAAAAAACTGGCCATCGTTGCCTCTGAAATCGAAAAGAAAGAACGGGTGATATTCACCTCCCCGGAGATGGGCAAGTGTATCGAGCGATATATCGCCGCCCACCCGAGTCGTCTCATCAAAACCCGTATTGTCGACAGTTGCCCATTGATATCGACAGCGGTTCGATCAAGCTGTGCCGTCCCGGTTATTTTTGAAAACGTCAGAAGCGAGGATCTTCGTCTCGTGGATGGGGGCATTGTCGACCAGGTTCCGGTTGAGATCGTTAGAGCAATGGGCGCCGACATCGTGATCGGTGTCGGTCTGGGATTTGCAAAATTTTTCGAAAAGCCAAACCGAGCGTATCAATTGATTTCGAATGTATTGGAAGTGATGAGTAGGGAGGGGATCGCGCATTCACTTTCAATGGCCGACATCGCTGTTGAAATACCCGGTATCGAAAAAACCAGTCTGATTGACATGGCGCAGCGTGACACGTTCATCGCAAATGGCAAAGCAGCGATGAAAGCGAAGATTCAGGATCTGATACGAATGGTTGACGATTTCGAGGGTAACGATGAATACGTTTAGTGGGGGCCGATAAGTTATTCGACCAAGAAGGGACTCCCATAATTATTTGAAAGGTTTCATGAAAGCTTCGAACGAAATAATCGCCAAGAGAGGTCGAAAGATAAAGATCCTCGCCGTTTATATAGGAATCTTCCAATTTCTTTTAAATCCGGTGGCCTATGCGAGCAAAACCGTGAAAGTCGGGATCTATAACAATAAACCACTTGTTTGTGTGAATGATGTCGGCCGCCCCGAGGGTATATTTGTTGATTTTCTGGAGCATGTGGCCGTAACTGAGCAATGGGACCTGACCTTTATTTTTGGAACCTGGTCGGATTGCCTGGATCGGCTGGAATCCGGTGAAATTGATCTGCTGCCAGCGATTGCCTATTCAAAAGTGCGAGCGAAGAAATTTAATTTTACCTATCAAACGGTGATGAATAACTGGGGACAGGTGTTTGTTGCAAAAAATTTCAAAATTGCTTCGGTTCTGGACTTGGATTTAAAAAAGATAGCCGTTAAGATGGACGATATCCACCTGCAAAGAATGCGTACGGAATAAGATCCTTTTTATAACCAAACCCTGAACAACTGAGGGGGTCATCGGTTCATTTGTCAAAAACCGTGATGAAATTGGTGTCCAATGTAGCCGAAGCGATGCCAAATGGCGGTAGGATTACCATAACGAGCCGAAACCTCAACTTGGATGCTTCTGTGATCGAAGGTGCCGATGTCCAAACCCGGGAATACATTCTGTTTGAAATTTCAGACAATGGAATGGGTATTTCAAATGATAACCTGAAAAAAATCTTCGAGCCGTTTTACATGAAAAAAGTAATGGGAAAAAGTGGTACGGGGTTGGGCCTGGCGGTACTTTGGGGAACGGTCATGGATCACCATGGCTATATTGACGTTAATAGCGATGGTAATAATGGTTCAAATAATCTATTTAATGAGTAAAACCAATTGGATTGCCCGGGCCGGCAAAGAGTAAAGACCGCATACGTAGACTTTTAAAGATTGCCTTATCCCCCTGTGGGAAGAGAAGCCCACACGGAGAGACCGATGACACTTCCGGCATGCATTCTCGATGCGATGCGTCTATAGTTAGTGTCCTTGGAAATAATAAAACCCACAGAGATGGCGCAGGATTCTTGTTTGTGTTCAAGGCGTATCAACGGTTGCATACTGGTTGTATGTGGCCATCGAC
>DEIP01000063.1:28900-31943 GCA_002352605.1 Desulfobacteraceae bacterium UBA2771
CGGGCAAAAGGAGAAGTAAGATTGTGGATTTTATTATTTCCAAGGCCCTTAAGTCCGTGCTTTAAATTTCCCGGCCACTTGGTTCACCGATAGGCTTATACGAGCAAGATAAAACGGAGAAAAAATGATCCGAAAAAAAAACAGTTTTATCAAACTCATTCGAATATGGGGAATCATTTTTTTGATAGCGCTTGCGAGTATCATTATTGCCATTGATATTGTCACCTCCTATCGAAATTTCAATTATCGTGTTGATAAAATGCATACTGATTACCTTGAACAGCAGAAACAGATGATCAAGCGTGAAGTTGAGCACGTTGTTGATATGATTAACTATGAAAAATCGCAAAGCGAGACATTGAAAAAAACTAATATTAAATCAATGGTATATGAAGCGTGCAGAATCGTTCAAAATGTCTATGAGAAAAACAAGGAGTTGAGAAGTGATGCCGAGATACAAAAAATGATTGTGGATGTATTAAGGCCTATTCGTTTCAATGATGGTAGCGGATATTTTTTTATTGATTCATTATCAGGCGAAAATATTCTTTATCCCACGCATCCTTCTTTTGAGGGTAAAAATATTATCAATTTACAGGATTCCAGAGGTGAATATGTTGTAAAAAAAGAGTTTGAATTGCTGAAAAAACATGGCGAGGGATTTGTAACCGACTATTGGTCAAAACCGGATACGGATTCCACAAAAGATTTTAAAAAAATTACATTTGTAAAATTATTTAAGCCTTACAACTGGTCAATAGGCACCGGGTTATATGTGGATGTTATTGAAAAACAGATAAAAGCAAGATTGATGGGTCAGATTAACAATATCCGTTTTGGCAAAAACGGATATATGTTCGTTGACGATTGGCGAGGGGTGTCGATCGCACATGGTGCGCAACCTGATCTTATCGGCACGGATATGTGGGAGTATGAAGATAGCAGAGGCACCAAAACAACACAGAGCCTTATCGTTGCTTCAAAAAAGAAAGCCGGTGGTTATGTCTCCTACTGGTGGCGAAAACCGGATACAGGAAAAGAACGTCCAAAAATTGCTTACGCAAAAGGAGTGCCTGAATGGGAATGGTGTGTTGCCACAGGCGTATATTCAGATGATGTGGAACAGGATATTGCAATCTTGCATGCGGCACTAAATGCGCAGACAAAAACGAAGATTCTTACATTCATCATAATTGTTGTCACGCTATTTGCGCTGTTTTACATTTTATTCAACTGGTTGAGTAATCGATTAAGAAAAGATCTTAATCTGTTTGCCTTATTTTTTGGTCGGGCTGCTTATTCTGACAAAAAAATTAATCGGCAAACCGTTCAATTTATTGAATTTGACCAAATGGCAGCGTACGCCAACAAAATGCTCCAAGACAAAATACAAGCCCAGCAAGACCTGCAGGATGAAAAAGAGCAACTTTTCGTAACCCTGCGTTCCATTGGTGACGGGGTTATCACAACTGATACGTCAGGCAAAGTTGAACTGATGAACAAGGTGGCGGAACTACTGACCGGCTGGAATCAGGATGATGCCGCAGGTAAAATGCTTCCGGAGGTGTTCAATATTATCAATGAAGAGACCCGGGAAACAGTTGAACATCCTGTAGATACAGTACTGACAAAAGGCAGTATTGTCGGGCTTGCAAATCATACTATCCTTATTTCAAAAGATGGAACAGCGTATAATATTGCCGATAGTGCTGCTCCAATCAGGGATATAAAAAGCAATATCTGCGGCGTGGTGCTTGTTTTCAGGGATGTGACGGAACAATTAAAAACAGACGAAGAACTTTTTAAAATCAGAAAACTGGAATCTGTCGGTGTGCTGGCGGGTGGCATTGCTCATGACTTTAATAATATACTCACAGGGCTGTTTGGGAACATTGAGCTTGCGAAAATGAAGCTTTCCAAAAGCCATGAAGCCTATTCTAATATTGAAACCGCTAATCAGGCATTGGAAAGAGCGACCCATCTGACGAAACAGCTTCTGACCTTTGCCAAAGGCGGTGATCCCATACTGGAAGCGGTAAGTTTGCAACAGGTTGTTCAAACATCAGTATCGTTCAATTTGAGCGGCAGTAATGTAAAAGCGCATCTTAACCTGCCTGATTATTTGTGGCAGATAAAAGCGGATGAAGGACAAATCAGCCAGGTAATCGCAAATCTAACCATAAATGCAAAGCAAGCCATGCCCGATGGAGGCAATATCTATATTGAAGCGGAAAATATTAAAGACTATAATGAAAGCACGGCGCGGCATTTATCAGGGGATTTTGTCAAGCTCAGCATACGGGATAAAGGGATCGGCATCTCTGCAAAACATGTGGAGAGAATATTTGACCCTTATTTCAGCACCAAGCAGACCGGCAGCGGCCTGGGCCTAGCAACCGTCCATAGTATTATAGCCAGACACAACGGACACATTCGCGTTGTTTCCAAACCTGATATCGGAACAATTTTTACTATCTTTCTACCGGCCGAGAAGTCTTCCCATAAACCGGCAGCCACGACTCATCCGGATCCGGCTGAAAAACCAGTGCCTGCATCCGGACATATTTTGATATTGGATGACGAAGAAATGGTCAGGAATGTCTCAGCGAAAATGCTAGAAACTTTTGGATATACAGTCGATTTTGCAGTTGACGGGAAAGAGGCAATGGAAAAATATATCTCTTCTCATAAAAGCGGCAATTCCTTTGATATTGTGATTATGGATTTAACCATCCCGGGTGGCATGGGCGGTAAAGAAGCCGTCAACAAACTTCTTGCCATTGATCCCGAGGCAAAGGTTATTGTTTCCAGCGGTTACTCCACAGATCCAGTTATGGCCAATTACAGTGAGTATGGATTTAAAGGAAGGCTCGTTAAACCGTTTCAGATGAAGCCCTTAAAAACAGAAATATGTAGAGTGATGGAGGCTGAATGAATGGAATAGCCCAAGTATGCTAATGCAGCCGATGAAAAAACGTGCGGCTGATTAGCGCTGATAAAGTGTTCCAACGTAGGTTTTTAACGGATCTTCCCCATATTTAAA
>DEIP01000088.1:0-20299 GCA_002352605.1 Desulfobacteraceae bacterium UBA2771
CTCCTCACGCAGTAAGGCCGCCGTTTACGGCTATAACATATTGATGGTTAGGGTTCGCGAAAAAATAACTTCGCAGAATTAGCGCTCAGATTTGGTCCAGGTTTTGCTGATCCGAGAGAGCAAAACCACAGGAATAGCGAGCTATTTCGAGGCTTTTGAGAGTGGGGTATCAGCCAAAGATGGGCTGAAGCTGAGATGCAAAAATGTGAAGTTATTTTTGCGCGAGCCCTGATATGGTTGACAGTTGTCAAGAGAAAAAAGAAATTCCTGCCAACTGTTTTTCAGCGGTCCTTGTCAGGGTTATGTTCCAAGGCATCCAAAGAGGCGGAACCGAAGTTACGACGGTTGATCACTCTGATATTCGCGGGTTGGGTACCGCATGACTTAGCTTCGTCGCGGAGCTGCCTCGGTCTAAGATCGGGAGTTTTGCCATACGGCATATCCAATAGGGCTCTCGAGGGTTCTCCTGGCCGTGGTTGCGCCTCTGTGGCTGCCTTGGAACGTTGTCCGATTCGTTCGTTAACTGTTCTCCGTTAGATTTTTACCAATTGTTCTTTGATTTTTTGTTTGTGGTTAGGCATTTGCCGGAACATCAATTTCGTTTGCGATGGCCCACATAAAAGCACACAGTTCCCTCGCGATGGCCGTTACAATAACCTGTTTCGCTTTCCCTTTATGCCATAGGCGACGGTAGCGGGAACAAAGTCGGACTTGGGCCTTCCACGCAATGTCGCAGACGGATTCCGGCAGGCCTTCTTGCCGCTTTAGCAAAACCCGACTGACTCGGGCCGGCATCCGGTAGGACCAGGCCGCTTCGGTTAGCACACGGCGTACATGGCCATTACCGGCCTTGGTAATCGGACCGCGTTTTATCTTTGGTCCACTGGAATGCTCAGACGGTACCAGACCCAGGTAACTCATTAATTCACTTGGTGTTCGGAACCGTTTCAGATCGCCGAGTTCGGCAACGGTTGTGGCCGCCACAATCGTTGAAACGCCGCGCATGCTTTGGAGTGCCTGAACGATTGGAAACAACTGCCATTCAGGCAAAAGCTGCTGGATCTGTTCGGTCAGCCGTTGCACACGTTCTTTGCATTGGTTCAAGGTCCCGATATACTCTTGCAAGACGACCTGTTGAGATTGATGGGGCATTTTGATATCGGACAGCCATCGTATGTGTGCTTTACTCCATGTTGTTTTACCAGTATATCGAATCCCACTGCGAAGGAGAAAAGACTGCAGGCGCTGTTTACTTCTTTTCTCGTCGCTTTTGGCATCTTCTCTTGCACGGGTAAGGTCCCTGACGGCCTCGTCTTCGGCCATGGGAACGTAAACGGGGGTCAGATCGCCTGAACGGTGCAAACGGGCAAGCATCAGAGCATCCCGGCGGTCATTTTTGATCTTATTGCCACTTTCCTTGGGGATCCTGGAAGGTGCGACCACATCACAATCGAAGCCCTGGGCGGTAAGGTGACGGTAGATCTGATAGCCGCAAGGACCGGCTTCATAAACAAAGTGTAATCTGTTGCCTTTACTGACCAGTTTGCGAACCACCTTGTCCAGGTCGGTAAGAGTGCCATCGATTTTGCCGTAGTGTCGTAGTTGTCCTTTACGGCCTTCGTCAGCAATTGCGATATCAATGGAATTTTTATGGACGTCCATACCGATAAATGTGCTATACTCTTTCATGACCTGCCTCCTTGGTTTTGGCTCTGTGTTGGGGTTTATTAAACGACATCTAACATAACCCACGTTTGCAAGGATGGCAGGTCTTTTTTTTATTCGGGCTTGCCTCGGCAATTAGCGAAATTCATCATGGCCGAGAATGGGCCCTCAAAAGCTCGTCGAAGGTCATGATGAATTTTCGCGGGTTCCTTGCTCAGGCCTCCTGTTTGGCTTCGGCCTAACTGTCAACCATTATGTCTAAGTCTTAAGAACCGCTAAACGTGAATCTCGATCCCAAAATCGTATCTATCACCACGTCCGCTTGTTTGGCCGCGGCCAGACCGACGATGGCGGCGGTGGGCGGCAGGGCCGCGGAGACTTCCGATCGCCCGTCACCGACCAGGTAAAAGGTATCACGCACCCGCCGGGTCCGGATCCGGTCACTATAACCCCAGCCGCCGATTCCCGACGCGCATACCAGCAAGCGGGGATCGGCCATGAAGGTGTCGGCCATCATCTTCTTGTCCCGAGCACGGTCCAGGGCTTCGACGATAACGTGGCACGGTTCAAATACCTGGCGGACATTGCCGGCATCCAGGCGAGTCTCCAGCGCCTGCATGTCAAGATCCGGGTTGATGCCCAGCAAGTTGGCTTCAAGCGCCCTCACCTTCTCCATGCCCACCTGGTCGATGAAGAAAAACTGGCGGTTCAGGTTGGACGGCGCCACATGATCGAAATCGGCAACCACCAGCCGGCATATTCCCGACCGGACCAGATGGGCAGCGACATTTGAGCCCAGGCCGCCGGCACCGGCGATGCCCACGCAAACCGATCCCAATCGCTGGATCTGGTCATCCGTGAAATGGGTGCGAAGGCCGTTGAGAAATGGATTGTCCACCACGAATAAACCTCCATTTATCATTCGGATGTTGAGATTGGATCTTCACCCACCTGAACCGGCCGAGACACCCGCGTATACATCATCCCCTTGCGCCTCCAACCGTCCCCCCCAACGCTTGCCAATCCTTAAATACGGGCTGCCAACCGGACCGACGCAACATGGCCGCCATCTCCGGCACGGAGCGTTCGTCGGAAATCTCGAACTGACCGGGATTCTCTCCCTCATCGGTTCGACCGCCAACGGCCGTGCAGGAACCGGCAGACATGCGGGTAACACCCAAGGGCAGGAGCCGGTCCCGGAAGCGAGCAGACTCTCGGGTGGAGATGGTGATACCCACCCGGGGCATAAACAGGCGTAGGGCGGTCATCGCCTGGACGATATGGCGGTCTTCGACGATCCAACCTGGCTGAAATCCGCCCACGTGGGGGCGCATGCGGGGCAGAGAGATGCCGATCTCCGTCTCCGGATAACGGTCCAGTAAGTATTGGGCGTGCAGGCCGGCAAAAAAGATGTCCCGCCGCCAGTCATCCAGGCCCAACAGTGCACCCACGTTGACCGATCGCATGCCTGCCCGGCAGGCGCGCTCCGGGCGATCCATGCGAAAACGGTAGTCCCGTTTGGGGCCTTTGGGATGCAACCGGCGGTACAGTGCCTCGTTGTAGGTCTCCTGGTAAATGGTCAGGCTGTCGACCCCAACATCGATCAGGCGCCGGTAGTCGGCCTGCGACAAGGCATAGATTTCCATACCGATGGCCGAGAAATAGCGGTTCAGCACCTTACAGCAACCTTCGATATAATCAACGCCGGCCACAGCCGGCGCATCGCCGGTGAGAATCAGGATGTGTTTGAGCCCGGTATCGGCAATGGCCTGGGCCTCGACGTCGACTTCCGCCACGGTCAGCTGGCGCCGGACGATGCGGTTGGTCTGGTTGAATCCGCAGTACAGACAACTATTGGTGCAGAAATTGGACAGGTACAACGGCGTAAAAAGCACCATGGTGCGACCGAACTGGGAGACCGTCAGGGCGTGAGCCTGCTGGGCCATTTGCTCCAGATGCAGCCCGGCTACCGGCGACAACAGGCATAGGAAATCTTCGAGGGTAAGCGTGCGTTTGCTCAGCACCCGCCGAACATCAGCGTCGGTCGTCGATTCAACCCGACGGCAAAGGGCGCCATCACGATAAACGGCGTAACACTCGTAAAAGCCCATGGCTTGCACCTTTATTCTTGCTCATATAGAAAACCGGTCAACGGGGAAGATGCCGCGGCGACGGCCCGAACGACTCCCGGTCCGGCGAGCCAAGCCAGTCTGCCGGCCCGAATGGCGGCAGCGAAGGCCCCGGCCATGGTTACCGGATTCGCGGCACTGGCAATGGCCGTGTTCACCAGGCAGGCATCGGCGCCCATCTGCATGGCTTCACAGGCCTGGGATGGCTTGCCGATCCCCGCATCCACAACAACGGGAACCTCGATATCATCGATGATGATCTGCAGCATCTCCCGGGTGGTAAGCCCCCGGTTGCTGCCGATGGGGGCGCCCAGGGGCATGACCGCGGCAGCACCCGCATTCTCCAGCCGACGGGCAACGACTGGGTCCGCATTGATGTACGGCAGCACCACAAACCCCTCCTCTACCAGGATTTCCGTGGCCCGGACGGTTTCGTGACCGTCGGGCAGCAGGTATTTGTAGTCCGGAATAACCTCAATCTTGACCCAGTTGCCGCAACCGATGGCCCGGGCCAAGCGGGCGATGCGCACGGCTTCTTCGGCATTACGGGCCCCGGAGGTGTTGGGCAGCAATTGCATGCCGTCGGGGATGTGCTGCATCACGTTGTCGGTGGTCGCCGCAAAATCCACCCGGCGAAGGGCCACGGTGATGATTCGAGAACCCGAAGCCGCTACAATCTCCGGGATCAGGTCGTCCGCAGGATACTTGCCGGTGCCGATAAGCAGGCGGGAGTCAAATTCCTGCCCGCCAATGGTCAGGAAATCTGTCGCATTTTCTGTGTTCATCGCTTCATCCTCCGCCCACGAATCTGAGGATCTCGAGAGCGTCGTCTTCCTTCAGGGTGATCTGGTCCAAATCGGCCGCCGTGATGATCGTCATGTTGTGTTCCACCACTACGGTGGTCGGCGCTAGACCCTTTTCACGGATCAGATCACCGATGGTGATGCCTGCGGCCACCGGCATCCTTTTCCCATTGAGCTGAATATCCATTATCGTCTCCGAACGGTTCACTGTCCATATCCAATAAAAGCGTTTGATCGATTTTACGGAGAACCGCCGCTGAGGGTGACCAGGAAACCCGCCCATACGGCGGGTTTTTATGACACCGTTTTGCGGGTGACGCCGGCGCCGATCTGCTGAAAGCGGCTCTCGATATCGAAATGCCCCCTGCCGATCTGGTAGACGTTGCGGATGATGGTTTTCTCCGGGCAGGCCAGGCCGGCCAGCAGAATACACGAGGCCGCGCGGATGTTGTCCGGGTTGGTCTCCGCCCCCCTGAAGGTGGTTGGGCCGTTGACGATGGCCAGGCCGTCCTCTTCATTCAAGTCGATGGCGGCCCCCAGTTTTCTCAGGTCCGCCACCTGGCTGAAGCGCTTGTCGAAAATGCGTTCCCGGATATAGCTCTGGCCGTCGGCGATGCAGGATAGGGCCATGATGGCCGGCTGGAAATCCGTGGCGAACCCAGGGTAGGGACAGGTAAGCACATTGACCGGCTTCAGGCGCTTGCCGGTTGAAGACACATCCAGCACATGTCCGTTGATGCCGATGTCGATGCCCATCTGCGTCATCTTTTCGATGAGAATACGCAAGTCGCCCGGCACCACGCCGATGATCGAAATCTTGCCGCCGGCGATCCCGGCGGCCATCATGAACAAGCCGGCATCCAGGCGATCGTTCATGGCATAGTAGTCGATCGGTTCCAAGGTCCGCCCCCCCTCCACCGTCAGGGTTCGGGAACCCAGGCCGTGAATGTTTGCACCCATCTTGATCAGGAAATTGGCAAAGTCGTAGATTTCCGGATCGGACGCGGCATTTTCGATGACGGACACGCCCTTTGAGAAACAGGCCGCCATCATCAGGTTTTCCGTGCCGGTGTGGCTGGGAAAATCCAGGTACATGGTGGTACCTTTAAAGTCTTCACCGCTGATGACGAAGTCGTCACCGCTGGTAATCTGTGCCCCCAGCCGAGCGAATCCGCGGTAGTGGTAGTTCAGGTTTCGGGCCCCCAGGGGGCAACCGCCGACGCCGAACAACCTGACTTCTCCCAGCCGTTTGAGCAACGCCGGGATGAAAAGTACCGATGCCCGCAAGCGACAGGTCAGCGATTCGGGAAGGTCCGAGCGGGTCAAGTGAGTGGCGTCTACGCAAACCACTTTTTCGTTGGCAAAGTAGTCCACCGTGGCACCCACGTAGCGCATGATGTCGAAGGCCACCAGGATGTCGTTCAACGGCGGTACATTGCGGATGACGCTGCATCCCTTTTCTGGCAGCAGGGATGCGGCCAGCATGGGTAGTATGGTATTTTTGGACCCCTGGACACAGACGCTTCCGGATAGGGGCTTGCCGCCTTCGATTTCGATGTATTCCTGAGCGGTCATTTCATTTGCCTCGCTATGAAATTGGGTACAATGATCGATTTCCCGAATGAATAGATAGGCACAAAAGCATGTTCACGGCAACTGATTTTAAAGAACGGGCCGGCGAGCGGTTCACACCCTTGGTGCGGGTGTCGCAGCGCACTGGATGCTTCTTGAAAAAATTGGAATTGATTGTCTATGTCCATATTGCTATGGTGAGTTTTTTTAAGAGATATTCATATCGTCTCAAAAACCATTCATTGGGATCGGAGCAGATTGTTGAATGCCATTGAAGCGATTGTTCTCGGCACTGTCCAGGGCCTCACCGAATTTTTACCGGTGAGTAGTTCCGGCCACCTGGTCCTGTTTCAAAACTTCCTCGGCCTGAATGAACCGGAACTGATCTTCGACATCTGCCTTCACGTAGGCACCCTGTCGGCGGTAATCATCGTCTTCTACCGTGAGATTCTGGACATTCTCCGTGCGCTTTTTCAAATCCAGGGCAGAATGAAAATGGCCGGTGGGTTTAAAAGGCTTTGCGAGACGGATCCGTCCATCCGCATGGCACTGCTGATCGTGGTGGGCAGTATCCCAACCGCCGTCATCGGCCTGTTGTTCAGGGAGATCACCGATCAATTGTTCGGCTCTACCACGATAGTCGGTTGCATGCTGCTGGTCACCGGCACCCTGTTGTGGCTGACCCGCCATATCAGAGGTGGCGGCCGTCCGGTTGGCCAAACCACCCTCAAGGATGCCCTGCTCATCGGAATCGTGCAGGGCCTGGCGATTCTCCCCGGTATCTCGCGTTCCGGCGCCACCATCTCAACCGCTCTGTTTTTAAGTGTGGACCGCAAAGTAGCCGGACGCTATTCGTTTTTGCTCTCCATTCCAGCCATCGCGGGCGCCCTGGTGCTGGGGCTGGATGCGCCGGACCTTCAGACTACCATCCCCATGGACACCATCGTCGTGGGCTCGGCGGTATCGGCGGCGGTGGGCTGGTTTGCCCTGGTAATCCTGCTGCGGGTGGTGGACCGTGGCCAGTTGCATCGCTTTTCCCCCTATTGCTGGCTGCTGGGCATCGTTACCCTGGTGATTGCATGGACGGGATAATATAGGGTGAAATCCTTTTGCGAGCATTAAAAGCGCAATCAACAAAGCCATGAAAATGGCCGCCGTGCATGCTCTTGCCGACCCGACACGTGAGGATGTGCCGGATGCCGTGATCCGGGCCGCCCACCATGTTGCCAAAGAAGGGATTGCCCAGCCGCCGCTGCCCCCTGTACCGCAAAAACCCTTCACTTTCTCAAAAGTAAAACGAAGGCGCCTTTGTGTCGCGGGATAGGCAATCTATTTCACAATCATGCGAAATAAATAGGAAACAGATTAAACAGTTCGCCTTTTTCTCCTTTTCTCACCCCCCTATTGCGTTTAGACCAAGCGCACAATGTCGAAAAAACCCATTGAACCATCATGGTGCCGATCCAGATCAACGATTGGCATGGATAATCCCGTCAATAGGGAGCCGGCAAGCATTTTCCGACAGCGCAGGNNCAACCGAAAGTCGGAATATGGCGTCAGCCCGAACGGACATGGAGATGGACCAGGACCTTAAACCATTGTATTCCGATAAAAAGACACGCAATCCCGCCGGCGAGACCTGGCTGAGCGGAGGGAAGCTGATTCAGCAAACCGGCGTTTCAAAGAGAGATTTGATCCGATTCATTCAACTGGGGGCGTTGCCCAAATCAATGATGCGGCTCTCACCAGCCGGCCGCACCGGCGCCCCCAAGAGAAGCTACTTTTCAAGGTCTATTCTGGAGCGCGTCGGCATGTTGAAGCACTTGAGGGAGGAAGGGCACTCCGTTGAAGCCATCGCAGCCGAATTGCGGGAAGCTGGAGAAGGTGCACCGTTTCCCCGGGACCAAGCATGGCCAAAAACACCGCCCCCGGCGCCTTTTGCCGAAGAAGTGCCGGAGGGTTACATACCGCCTCGGGTCCACCTTCGCATTGAAGGCACGACGGGTGCCGCCTTTTTTGTCAATCACGACCTTCGCATCGCATGGATCAGAACCGACCGAGAGGACCGCCTCTCCCGAACCATCAGCAACGAATTGGCCGATGATCCATCCGGAACCGTTTTTGACATCATGCTGCGGGCATCCTTAAAAGAACTGGTTTTCAATTGGCAGCCGTTGTTTTCCTTCACCTATCGATTCTTACAGGAGACCACATCACCGGGACCATTCAACCGGTTGGCCCCGACGATTTCGCTCAACCCGGAAAGAACCGATCATCCGGAAAAATCCGGTTCCGATGCGGTAAAATCGGGACCCATAGACAGTTGCCCGATCCGTCTTGAGGACGATGAAGGCCGGATTCGGAATATGCGAATGTATGGGATCGCTCTGTTGGAAGGGACACTCTTTATTTTGAATGAAGAGCGCGAGCAGGATGCCGGTCACACGACTGGCCAATCCGATGCCGCCTCCGGGAAAATACCCTTTGGTGTGCTCTCAGCCCGCCTCGACGATTCCCGCAACATCGTCGACACCCTGCTGCCGGAAACCTATTTTCAGCTGATGACACGCATCTGGGACCAAATCGATCGCGTACTGGCATCCAACGGTGGCCACCGCGCCAAACGCAGCGGCACCGAAGTGCAGTACATCATCCCCCGGCAGGCGGACACGGATCCCGCCTATAATGCCATCCACTGCGCCGTTGAACTCAGAGACAAGATGCGTGAACTCCGGAAATCACTGAAAGCGGAAGGGGTATGGTATGCCGATATCCGTCTGAACATCGGCATCAGCAGCGGAAAGGACTATCTCAAACAGGACGATCCGACCGCCAGCATGTCATTCATGCTGCCCGGCGGGGCGGCGGACCAGGCCTTCCACCTCTCCGCCATCGCCCACGGGGGGGGCATCTGGATCACCAAATCGGCTTTCAGCCATCTTTCGCCACATCAGATAAAACGAATCACCTTCGGTATCTATCGCGACAACAGGCTGATCCCTAGCATCTTCGCGCAGGTATCCGATCTTCCCCATCCCCCCGATACCCCACCGTTGGGACGCGGCATCCGATCGCTTTTCATCACGCGCATTATTTCCCTGCAGCCGAGCAAACGGTCCCAGCGACTCGAGACAATCAATCGATAAATTGCATTTCCGGACGATTATCGTTCACGGTAGTCACTTCATATCTCTCCAGTCACCCGCACTTGGGCTCACCGTCGCTTCACCACCATTCGCCAGGGGTTCGGGGAGTCTGCCTTGTCGGATTTGATTTCCACAATCTTGACCCCATGGTAGCCCTCTCGCGTCACGATTGAGGTGTGGGGACCTTGGATGGATGTGTCGGCATGGATGGTGCCGACGGTTTCAACGATCGGGTTCCTTGCAAATACGCCATCCTTGATCTGTGAAAATTCATCGAGTTGCCGGATCTTTTCCCCGAGCAGTTTGATTGCTTTCTCATCGGTCCGTATTTCCTCACGCAGGCGTTCCATATCTTCAAATACCCGCTGACGGTCCTCTCTCAGTTTGGTAATCGTTGCCAGCGACCGTTCGGATGTCGATCGCAGTTGCTTGATATGTGATTTGATTTTCCATGTATCGGATTGGGCGTCCGGTTGAAGCGATTTGAGCATCATGGCAAACTGGCCCAGTTTCTTCAGGGTGCCGTTTTGCACCTCCGCCGCACTGGCGATCATCTGTTCCATTTTGTCGGACTTTTCCGTCAATTCGCAAAAGGATGTTTCCAAATCCTTGCGGTGCTGCTCTTTTTCCGCGATCTGCCCGTTAATCGCCTTTAACGCCTCGTCGATCTTTTTATGGACACCGACAATCAGTTCACAGGGTTCGGAAATTTTAGAGCCGATACCGGCGGCCATAATGCCATTTTTGGTCTGCACCTTGGATGTCAGAATTTTTCCATTATCAACGATGACCGTGCCACCGGAAATGATGGTGGAATTGGAGACGTCCTTATCGACGATGACGTCACCCATGACTTCGATGGTCGATTGATGAATATACCGTGCCCGCAGGTTACCGCCGGTTTTCAGACGGGTGCCGTTGAGCCCTCCCAAAACGATGATATCGCCGACGATATCGCCATCCGCATTGTTGATCTCCCGGGTGCACAAGCTGCCCCCTTTTACACGGTACCCGGCATTGACGATACCTTCCACTTCGATGTGGCCGTCAAAATTGACATGGCCAGTTTTAATTCCGATATCACCTGCGATATTGAGATCCTCAAAGACATACACCTTGCCGTCTGCGGATTTAACCGGACGGCCATCGGTCGCGGCCATTGCCTCCAAGCCGTCTTCGGACAACTTAATGCCCTTGCCGTGACGCAGCTTGACGTCCGGGGGTTCGGGTTGGTCCACGGGTTGGCCGAAGATATCGATGCCGGGTTCTCCTTGTTTACCCAACCTTTTTTCTGCGACTATTGCTCCGGCCTTTATCTGGGGGATCTTTCCGCGATCCTTGTAATCCATATAACCGGTCTCTTTGAGGGTGCCGATTTTCAAAGGGTCGGTATTGAAGTGATAGACCAGTTTGGCTTTTCCGTCCGGAACCGGTGGTTTCCCTCGGGCGATGGTCCACGGCTCATTGGGTTTTGGATTGCTGACCAAATCCTTTTTCAGATGGGCAGGCTCACGGATACCGTATTGAATCCCGTTTATCTTGATGGTTTCGGCGATATCGGTCATCTCTAATGCTTCAGGATGCCGTCGGGTTCGGCGGATAACCCCCTCAACCTTGTCTTCGCTGACACAGAACTCATAGCCTTTGACGGATAGCCGGCTCTTTTCATTCGCCATCTGTTGCGCATTTTTCTTCAAGACCAATACCTCACCCGAAAAGTTTTCGTAAGCCGGATGACCATCCGGCACATCGCCCGTGCCGAGCTATAATATCACATGATGACCGATCCTGCATTAAAAAATACCCGCCCTTCAGAGATCTATGAACTCGTCAAGCCATACGCTAGTCGATTTCTAACCGGCAAGAAACGATGATCTAATAAAACATTGCTAAAGAGATCCGAAGCTGGTTTCTCTTCCTTAACCTTGCCCTGTTATTCAAACAAAACCCGTCATGGGGAGACGACATCTATCCTGACACAGGGGGTTTGGTACTTGCAGATTATTTTCCACAAGCTCTTTGAGCAATTTTGCCCTGAATACCTTCGCCAACGCCTTGTGGCAAAATAAATATTTACCGGACTTGACTCGCCATAACCTGGAATTTATATTGATGCTGCCGCCAACCATTACAACATGAATATGAGGATGAAATCCGAGTTCTCTTGAATGGGTATGAATAATAGTTGTAAACCCTCCCATTCCTTGTAGCTTTTTGTCATTTTGGGTAAATATTATCAAAAGTTCCTGTATACATTGAAAAATCAGAGAATAGACCCGTTTTTGATTCGTCCAGGCATGTTTGCGCAACTGTCTGAGGAGAGTAAAGGTGAGCAGATAGTATTGGGCCGGCAGGTGTTTATTAAGTTGATTTTCAATCTAACGATGTCTGTTCTTAGGCCACCATAAAGGATCTTCTCCGACATTTGGGAATATAGGTCATGTGATCGTTGCATTCCCATTTGGAATGGTTTAATGATTTAACTTCACTCACGAAAGCCTTCTGTCTATCGAACTTTTGAGCGGTTCATTGGATGAGGGGCTTTCTTACAATCCCGGAAATGTAAAACTTTTTGGAGGCCCCCGGCAGAGCCGGGGGTTTACCTAAATACGAGTAAGGATCGTGGAGCGAGGTTTCATTGCATGCAAAATTCGAAATGTATCAATCATGAATGAACAGAAATTGATGGAAAAGCTGCGCCTGATCGAGGCGCTGTTTTCCAGGGCCGCCACCAAAGGTGAACAAGTCGCCGCAGAACGCGCCCGGGAACGGATACAGGAACGGCTGCGGCTAATTGAAAAAGAAGCGCCGCTGATTGAATTTCGGTTTTCCATGGGGGACATGTGGTCGCGCAAGGTGTTCGTGGCCCTGCTGCGCCGTTATGGGATCAAACCATATCGCTACAGCCGGCAACGATACACCACGGTGATGGCTCGGGTGTCAAAACGGTTTGTCGATGAGACCTTATGGCCGGAATTTCTGGAGTTTTCCGAAACGCTGAAGGCCTATCTCTCAGAGATAACCGACCGGGTTGTCTCGCAGGTCATTCACCGGGACAGCTCCGAGGCCGAAGTTGTCAAAGAGAAAAAAATGATCCCATTCGACAATGCCAATGCGGAAACCGGCACCGATCCATCGTCTTCAACCGCCGGGCAGTCGAATCATAACGAGAGTCGTGCTGCCGAAAACGCACAACCGGGACGGAAAGGCGACAGGAAGAAAAAGAAGAGGGGTAAGAAAGGTAAAAAGCAAAGGCGTTGACCCTATGCTACGGGGATACCCCAATGTTGCAAAAGGGGTGCGGCCGAACGTAGCCGGCCGCACCCGGAAAATGATGACGGGTCAATGTTTCCGGCCGGTATTGATATCGCGGCGGGCATTGGGCTGCCGAAGGCGAAGGAATATTTAGGGAGAAATGGGTGCGGGATGCGAAATGGTATCGAATCTTTTGATTTGTGACGGGGAAAGGGTGTCGGAAAGGATTGTCCTTTCCAGGTGTTTTACCGTATCGACGAGGTCCTGAAGGGGAAACGGCTTGGACAAAACCGCATCACAACCTGCTCCTTCCAGCAACCAAGGTGTGCCGGAGATGCCGATAACGGGGGTACGGGGACGGCTGGAACGGCGAACATGGCGAATAATACAGGCCCCGTCCAGATCCGGCATGTACATGTCGGTCACAACCATGTCGAAAGAGGCCTCCTGCAGGCGCTGCAACCCCTGCCGCCCATTTCCCGCGGTTTCTACAGTGTAGCCGAATCTCGTCAGCACTTCGCAAATCAAGTCGGAAATGTCCGCCTCATCGTCAACAACCAGAATACGATTCATCACATCACTCTCTGCACCGGTATATTCGGGTTTATGGGGAATTTACTGCGACTTGTCAGGAACACCCCCCGGGGGGTCGGAAGACACACCGCCGTATAGGGAACGTCAGCGGACAACTTATCATCCTATCCGGGTCCGCCCCCAAGACAACTTTCGCGGCAATGTGGGATATCGAGGTGAAAATGTCAACACGGATAGACGCGGATTTAAGAGATTGAACCCCGGCATTATTAACAGTTTTTATTTTACCGATTTTAAACGTTTTTATTTCAATGAAGGGTGTGATGCACTGATAGCCGTTGTTTTCCCCAGTGTGTCCGTTAACATCGTTTTAACAATGCATTAGGCTTGTTATTAGCAATTTTTTAACAGTCCCGCCTTCTGAAGAATCTCCAGAAATCTGCTTTTTTCTATTTTTTCCGCCGATGTTCATGATTGGAAAAACGGTGGACCAATCGTGTCAAATCCTGATTTGTGACTGTATAGGATCAGTTAATCACTGATCAATTTCTAATATCGGATTTTCACTCCGAGAAACCAAAAAACGCTTGACAAAAAAAGCTTGGCGTGTAAGTTAGCCACTTCTTGGTAAGATAGAAAGCTCTAAACTTGTAAGGTGGTACTTACGGCCTGCGGCCGACAACCGGCGCGTAGGAAGTGAAGGTGTAACTTGAGGCATGTGATGGATGCCACAGTTGCGCCTTTTTTGTTTTTTACCAATGTTTTTATGTGGTTTTCGGACTAAAGGCAGATTTTTAATGACAACGGTTCAGGGAGGATCGAACAGGGCCTTTCCCTTGCGCATGGCTGAGGAAGGCGAGACAGTTAGAATCGTCACCTTTTCCGGTGGAAAAAGCTTCAACGACCGGCTTGCCGGCATGGGACTGAGCCTGGGTGTCGAAGTGGAGATCCTTCAAAACCGGGGAGACGGAAAGATGATCGTGGGCTATGAGGGTACCCGTCTTTTTATAGGCGGAGGGATGGCTCACAAAATTCAAGTTGCAATCGTAGAGGGAGGAACCCAGTGAAGGCAACAATGCGAGATATGGATATCGGGGAAAAGGGCAAGGTGGCCGGGTTCGTAAAAGGGGCCACAACCTATCGGGAAAAACTTCTGGCCATGGGCTTGACCCGGGGAACGGAATTTACCGTGGAACGTATCGCTCCTTTGGGGGACCCGGTGGAAATCATCGTGCGGGGGTTTGCACTGAGCTTAAGAAGGGATGAAGCCTCCGCGCTTTTGGTGGAAAGGGGGGTTGGCTAATGAGCGATTATACCATCGGGGTGGTGGGAAACCCCAACTGCGGCAAAACCACCTTGTTCAACGCACTGACCGGGGCCAAACAGCGGGTCGGCAACTGGCCCGGGGTCACCGTCGATCGCAAAATCGGTGAATACACCCACAAAGGTAAAAAAATCGAGGTTGTGGACCTTCCCGGCATTTATTCTCTGTCGGCGGCATCGCTGGATGAAGAGGTGGCCCGGGATTACGCCCTCTCCGGGGAGGCGGACCTGATCGTCAACATCATCGATGCCTCCAACCTGGAACGAAACCTCTATCTCACCGTTCAATTGATGGAGATGAAGGTGCCCCTAGTGGTGGTTCTCAACATGATGGACATCGCCAAAAGCCGCAAGATTGAAATCGATGTTGCCGGGTTGTCCAGGCAGCTGGGCTGTCCGGTGGTCCCCATCGTAGCCGCCAAAGGTGAAGGCATTGAAGCACTCAAGTCCGAGATTAACCGGGCGGCCAAGGAGAGATCCGTTTCAGGGATCCAGGTGATCTATCCCGTTGAGATTCAGGAAGCGGTGGATGCGTTGATCCCCGTGATCCAAAGCGCGACGTCGCAGAAAAAAATGAACCCGCGCTGGGCCGCCCTAAAACTGCTGGAGGGCGATGCGCTGGTCTCCGGACTCGTGGGGAATGCGGCCGATGAAGTTCTTACCCCGCACCTTGAAAACATAGAAGAGAAGCTCGGGGACGAGGCCGATATCATGATAGCCGACAGCCGCTATGGGCTGATCAGCCGGCTGACCAAGGAGACGGTTAAAAAGGGCGCCCGTGTCAGCAGAACCATGTCGGATAAAATCGACCGTATCGTTCTCAACCGCGCCCTGGGCATCCCCATTTTCCTGGCGGCCATGTACCTGATGTTCATGTTTACCATCAATCTCGGCGGCGCTTTTATCGACTTTTTTGACATTTTCGCCGGTACCATTTTTGTGGACGGCTTTGGTGCGCTGCTGGCGGCCATGGGCTCACCCGACTGGCTCAACGCGATCCTGGCCGGCGGCATCGGCGGCGGCATCCAGACCATCGCCACTTTTATTCCGCCCATTGGCTTCATGTTTCTGTGTCTCTGCTTTCTGGAAGACTCCGGCTACATGGCCCGGGCCGCCTTTGTCATGGACCGCTTCATGCGGGTGATCGGCCTGCAGGGTAAATCCTTCGTCCCCATGCTGGTGGGGTTCGGGTGCAATGTGCCGGCCATCATGGCCACGCGCACCCTGGAAAATCAGCGTGACCGTACCCTGACCATCATGATGAATCCCTTCATGTCCTGCGGCGCGCGACTGCCGGTGTATGCACTCTTTGCCGCCGCCTTTTTCCCCGTGGGGGGACAGAACCTCGTTTTCGGGCTCTATCTGGTGGGAATCGGCTTTGCCGTTCTGACCGGGCTTGTTCTAAAAAACAGCCTGCTAAAGGGAGATATTACTCCCTTTGTAATGGAGCTGCCGCCCTACCACCTGCCCACGGTAAGGGGCGTGCTGCTGGGGGCCTGGGATCGCCTCAAGACCTTCATTTTTCGCGCCGGCAAAGTCATCATCCCCGTTGTGGTGGTGTTGAGTTTCTTGAACTCCCTGGGCACCGACGGCTCTTTCGGAAACGAGGACAGTGACAAGTCCGCCTTGAGCTATATCGGCAAATCGATCACCCCGGTGTTCGCCCCCATGGGGCTGACCGAAGAGAACTGGCCGGCCACCGTGGGTATCTTCACCGGCATTTTTGCCAAGGAAGCGGTGGTGGGGACCCTGGATGCCATGTATTCCCAGATGGACGCCGCTGCGGCCGGTGAAGAAGAGGCCGAAGAAGCCTTTAATTTCTGGGGCGGCATCAAGGAATCCTTCGTCACCATTCCGGAGAATCTGATGGGTGTGGCGGCTACCCTGCTCGACCCGCTGGGCTTGTCTGTCGGGGATGTGAGCACGGTGGAAACCGCAGCCGAGGAGCAGGAAGTTGCTGTCGGAACATTGGGCGCCATGGTGCGCCTGTTTGACGGAAAAATCGGCGCCTTTGCCTATCTTCTCTTTATCCTGCTCTATTTTCCGTGCGTGGCCGCCATCGCCGCCGTATATCGCGAGACCAATCTGAAGTGGACCGCGTTTGCAGGCGCCTGGACCACAGGTCTGGCCTATATGGCCGCCACCCTGTTCTATCAGCTGGCCACCTTGGGTCGTCATCCGGTCTCTTCGCTGGCATGGACAGCGGTCCTGCTCGGATTTTTTGCCGCCATCGTTTTTATGATGCGATATCTGGGGAGACAAGATGGCGAAACGTTATCCCTCGCCCTTCCCAAAGCGGCCAAAGCTTAATGTCGCAGGTAACCGTTCACGGGTTCAGAGGTTCGGGGTTAACCCAAGATATCACAACCAAGGTAACCCTGAACGGTGAACGCTGAACCTGTGAACCCTTACGGTTGCCGTTTTTAAGATAGCTGGCAATCGACCCTGCACCAGAGGACGGTAAAAATGATTCTGTCAGATGTAAAGCAATACCTTGTAAAGCATCAGCGAGCGCCCCTCGGGGATCTTTGCAATCATTTCGATATCGAAGCGGATGCCATGCGGGGCATGCTGGAACAGTGGCTCCGCAAGGGCAGGGTCCAGAAGTTTACCGGAGAGGCGAGTTGTGACAAGGCATGCTGTAAATGCGACCCTGCCGTCATGGAAATTTATGAGTGGCGCCCATGAAGCCGTGGCCCGAACCCTGTTGGTCATCGGCGTACACACGGAGGAACGCGCTTTTGGCAAGCACGTTGCGGATGAGGCCGAAAAATCGGGAATTCATGTCCTTTGTGTGGACCACGGCTTGTCCCATAAACGGCGTTACGGCGATTTTTTCTACCATAGCACCTTTCTTAAGGAGCTTTATCTTCAGCTGAACCAGCAGATTCAGGGCAAGTACCCGCTGGTGATCGATCTGCATAGCGGTGTTAACGAACCCGGCCGCTTTGCGGAAATCTACTGCAAAGAGACCGGCTTTCTTGACGCCCTGGGCCGGTTTTTGAAAGCGGATTGGGGGGCCGGAAGCCGAGAGCCGGAAGCGATTCGGATGCTCAAAATCGTCAAAGATACAAGCCGATGCGACGGGCACCCGAAGCAGGGCTACTCCGTATGTCGGAGTTTTATTCCCGAAACGGTGTGGGCAGGAGGCCACTATCTGTATGTCGGCCTCGAGATCTATCTATCGGCCCTTGGTGAGGGAAGTCCGGAGGAGTGGCGATTCGCCCGGCGAATTATAAATTGTATTCACAGTTGTTACCGGAAACAAAAAGATGGCTGCCATCAACAATAAAATTAAAATCCAACATGCTGTTACTGGACGGATCCGGTTTAAGATCCCTTCCATTCGATTCAATGCGAAGGCATCGCAGCGTTTTGAAGATCGTTTCAATGAGATGAATGGCATTCGGTGGGTTGGAAGCAATCTCAAAAGCGCCAGCCTGATTGTCCGTTACGATCACCATGTTATCAGTCGCAACGATGTTATTGAAAGACTGAAAGGGGTTCCGGTGGCCGGCCAGGCGGTCTCACCCGGAAAAAAACTCACCCCTATCAAGCCCGCGGGTGCCTCCAGGGATAATGCCTTGAAATCGGCACTGGGGCGTTTCGTGGGCATGACCCTGTTGGTAGGGGTGGTCTTTGTCAGGGAAGTCATACTGAAAAGGCCCCTTGCACAGACGCTTTTCAGCCCACTTGGCATGATTACTTCGCTGGCGGCCCTGCCGCTGGTCAAAAAGGGATTTGAGAAATTAAAAGAAGGCCGGCTGACCCTTGAAAGCTTTTTGGGCGGCAGCATCATTGCGGCCGTGGCAGCCGGTGAGGCTGCGGCCGCCCTTGAGATTTTATGGGTCACCAGCGGCGGGGAACTTCTTCAGAACTGGATTACCGAGCGCTCCCACCGGGCCATCCGGGATATTCTGCGGGTCACCGAAAAGGAAACCTACATTCTTACCGGCGGTGTGGAAGTGAGCATCCCCGTAAACCGGGTGCAACCCGGCGATACCGTGGTGCTGCACACCGGTGAGAAGATTGCGGTGGACGGCAAGATCATCAAGGGTGAGGCGGTTGTCGACGACTCCCCCATCACCGGACGGGCCGAACCCGCAGCCAGGGCCAAAGGGGACAAGGTTTTTGCCGGCACCTTTGTGCGCCAGGGGGTGATCTTTGTCGAGGCGCAGGAGGTGGGGGACCGCACCTACCTGGCCCGCATCCTGCGCATGGTGGAAGATTCCCTGGAAAACAAGGCCCCCATCGAGGGAGTGGCCGACCGGCTGGCCCAAAACCTGATAAAGGCTGGTTTTGCGGTGACCCTGGCCACCTTGGTTTTGACCCGTAGCGCCTGGCGCGCCTTTACCGTGATGCTGGTCATGGCCTGTCCCTGCGCCACGATCCTGGCAGCCTCTACGGCCATCAGCGCCGCCATAAACGCCGCGGCCCGGCGCCACATCCTGATCAAAGGCGGACGCTATTTGGAAGAGGCCGGCCGGGCCAACGTGATCTGCTTCGATAAAACCGGCACGTTGACCACCAACGAACCCGTATTGAAACAACTGGTCAACTTCAACGGCCTGCCCGAAGATGAACTGCTGCAGCTGGCCTATTCCACCGAGATCCACAACAGCCATCCCGTGGCCCTGGCCATCAAGAGCGAGGCCCGGAAACGGGGTATCACCCCCATTCACCACGAGGTGTGTGAATATTTTCTCGGCAAGGGGGTCCGTTCGGAGATCCATGGGGAAGAGGTCCTGGTGGGCAGTCACAAGCTCATGGAGCAGTTCGCCGTTAATCCGGACATGGTGAGAACACATCTTGAAAAAGTTAAAAAGCGGGGGTTGACCCTGGTCTTTATCGCTAAAAAACGGGAGCTGTTGGGGGTCGTCGGCTTTGCCAACCAGGATCGAGCAGGTGTGGTCGACGTGGTTCGACATCTAAAAAATGACGGTTTTGATAAGACGGCCATGATCACGGGGGATTCAAAATACTCGGCCCTTGAGATGGCCAAAAGACTCAATTTCGACGAATGCCGCTATTCCGTCCTGCCCGAGGAAAAGGCCGATATCGTTGCCGGATTGAGGACCAACGGTGACAGGGTGCTCATGGTGGGCGACGGCATCAACGACGCCCTGGCCCTGGCCGAGGCTGATATCGGGATCGCCATGGGCGCCGGCGGATCCGAAGTGGCCATCGAGGCGGCCGATATCGCCCTGGTCAAGGACGATCTGAAGGGCGTGGTGTATGTCCGCAGCCTGAGCCGGGCAACCCTCAAGGTGGTCCACCAGAATTTCTGGATCGCCACCGGCTCGAACATCGCCGGTGTAACCCTGGGGGCGTTGGGGCTGTTGTCGCCGGTGATGGCCGGAATGATTCACATTACCCACACCCTGGGTATTCTGGCCAATTCGAGCCGGCTGCTGTTTTATGATCCGCCCCCTGTTTTTTTCAACGGCATTGCGCAGCCGTCAACTAAGGGTCACGGTAAGAAATAATTCCACACGATTGCGCCGGATTTGGGTTTGTCTACAAGGCAGATCCACCGGCGCATATCGAGATACGTGTCGGTGGATGTAACGCAGTAGACGGGCAAAAAAACAAGCAAGATGTGGAATTATTTTTTGCCGGGGCTCTAAAATCGATTGCACGGAATAACCCAGGAACAAGGAGAGATCAATGATGCAAAACCCAGCAAACGGTACAGAAGCGATGCAGGCCGGTCCGGAGAGTTGCCCGGAGAATCACGGCCAGCCGGCAACAGGGCCGGTTCCCGGTGAGCAGGCCATGGGACAGGCGGGAGGCATGCCCACGGGACAGGCCGGACCGACGGGGAGCGGACAGGCAGACGTCCAGTTCCAGGGAATGACCCAAGAGATGGGCG
>DEIP01000088.1:20407-26294 GCA_002352605.1 Desulfobacteraceae bacterium UBA2771
CCCAACAGGGTGGGTACGAAGGGGCTCACGCCTATGTTCATCCGCAAGGCGGATACCCGGCCGGTGCGCCCCAGGCCCCCGCCTATCCCGGTCCAAATCCAGGCGTTTACGGCACCGGACCGGTGCATGTGCCCGGGCAGATGCCCGGCGGGCCGTACCCTTATGGCGCCTCCGGTCCCCAGGGAATGCCTCCGGGAATGACCGGCCCCCAGGGAATGCCCCCGGTCGGCCATCCCTTTCCTCACCCGGGCACGCAATTCGCCGGACCGGGAGCGACGCCCATGAGCTATCAACAACCGCCGGCACACAGTCAGGCGCCGGGGCAAGCCCCGCATGTTTGCGATCATGAATCCGATCACGGCCCGGGGCATCCCAAACACGACGCCCATCAATATGGTCAATTCATGGGTCTGGTCAACGACCTGGCCAATGGGAACGCCGATGCATCCCGGCTGATGTCCTTTTTGGGAAGCCTGGACAACCAGTTCTGGAAAGGGGCGCTGGTGGGCGTGAGCGCCACTTTGCTGCTGACCAACGACACCGTGAAAAACGCCATTGTGGGCACCCTGTCCAACGTTTTGGGCGCATTTGAAAAAAAGACTGAAAAAGAACAATCAAAATAGATGTAAAGGAGGAAACACCATGCCGATTACCAATCATCCGGTGGCACACGCCGCTGCCACGAAAGTGACCCGCTTTGTTCCCCAGGCCACCCTGGCCATGGGAGGGGTGGGCGCAATTATCGGGGGAACCGCCGCCGCGGCCAAAAACATTCGGCGGGTCAAAGATGCGGAAATCAACCGGGAGGAAGCCGTAAGAGACACCATCAAGGAATCCGCGGGTGCGGGGCTGGCCACGGCCACGGCCACCGCAGTGGTCGGTGCCGTGGGCGCCACCGGCCTGCTCTCCCTGGTGGGGATTCTGGCCATGGCCACCGGGACCAAATATCTCTGGGATGCTGCCACGGCGCCTGAAAAAGCCCCGGCAGCACCACCCAAGGAAGCGAAACCGAAAAAGGAAACCAAAAGCAAACCATAAGAACAAGCCGCTAAATATAAGGAGAAAAAAATGCAGCAATCCTATCATCCCCATAGTCAACATCCGGCTGCTCAGCCTCAAACCCAGTCACCGCAGCCCCATGCCGGTTCAGGACCACAACCCCCGGCGGCAGGGATGCAAAACCCACAGCAACCGCTTTATCAACACCAGGCGGACCCCTATTATTATCAATATGGCGATGCCGAATACGGTCATCCGTCCGCCGGGACGGCCGTACCCCCCGCTTCCGCCAACGGTGTCGGCGGTTGGTTCGAATTCTCCAATGCCGGCTATCTGAAAGGCTTTCTCGTCGCCGCCGGCGCCACCCTGATACTGACCAATCCGGCCATCCAGAAGGCCCTGGTCCGAGGCACGGTCAAACTCTGGTCCCTTGTTCAAGGCGGTGTGGAAGAGGTCAAGGAACAGTTCCAGGATATACAAGCGGAAATGAGCCAGGAAAAATAATGCAGGAAAAAGTAGCCCTGGAAAAGAAAAAGCCGGTGATCAATGCCCGCCGCGGTGAGCGCCGTGTCAGTATGGAACGGCGCAGCCGGATGGAAGAGAAAAAAACGGTGGCCAAGATCGGCATGAGCCTCTCCATGGGGACCCTGATCGCCACCGGCCTGATGCGGGGCCGCGGGGCCAAGACCCTGCACATCTGGTCCGGTATGGCCCTGGTGGGATTTTCCGTCTGGCATTACAATCTTTATCAGCCTGCAACCCGGAGAAATAAAGTATAGTCATGCATCTTGCCACCGAAAGCGGGTTAAAGCCGCGTATCGTGCATGAACTGCCGCGCCGGATCAGGATCCGCAACGCCGGTTTTCACGATCCTGCCTTTGATCCCGTCTATCTGGAGGCGGTGCTTCAAAATATCCCCGGCGTGACGCATGTCCGCTTCAATCTCAAGACCGCCAGCGTGGTGGTCGACTATGATGGGGACGCCTGCTGTCGGGAAGGTGTTCTCCGCTGTATCGAGGCCATACCCGAGGAGGCTTACCGCCCCTTAAGCGCGCGTGGATCAACCCCGGATCCCGTGGGAAGCGGCGCCAAAGGCGTTATAGCGTTTTTGACGCCGGTGATCCCAAAACCGTTTGCCGCCCTGTTGGGCTGGGGTCTGTCGCTGCCCGTCCTGATAGCGGGTGTGGAAACGCTCCTGACCCGAGGGGTCAAGGTCGAGGTGCTGGACGCCGCGGCGGTCGGTTTTTCCCTGGGTCGCAAAGATTACTTTACGGCCAACGCCATCGTGGCCCTGCTCGCCCTGGGAGAATACCTGGAGCAGCTCTCGGAAGACAAAGCCACCGGATTGCTGAAGAATCTGCTCCGGCCCCAGGTGGAAACCGTCTGGGTGGAACGTGACGGCCGGGAAATCAATATCGGCCTGGACGATGTGGTGATCGGAGACAGGGTCGTTTGCGGTACCGGTGAGATGATCCCGGTAGACGGATTGGTGTTGGAAGGGGAGGCCTCGGTCAACCAGAGTTCCATAACCGGCGAATCGGTTCCGTTGCATGTAAAGGCCGGCGATGAAGCCCTTTCCGGTTCCGTGATAGAAGAGGGCCGCCTAAAGATCGAAGCCCGGCAGGTGGGCGGCGAAACCGGAATGGCGCGCATCAACCGGTTTCTGGAAAACTCCCTTCGGTTCAAGTCCAAATCCCAGAAGCAAAGCGATGAACTGGCCGACCGCCTGGTACCCACCACCTTGGCTCTGGGCCTGGGCCTCTACCTGGTCACTCGGGATATCTGCCGGGCAGCGGCGGTGCTTACAGTGGATTACTCCTGCGCCATCAAGTTGGCCAATCCCGTGGCCGTGAAAGCCTCCATGTATACTGCCGCTCACAGCGGCGTGCTGTTGAAAGGATCCCAGGCCCTGGACGCGCTGGCCCGGGTGGACACCATGGTTTTTGATAAAACCGGCACCCTGACCCGCGGCATCTTAGAGGTTACCGACGTCATTCCCACGGGTGATATGACGCCGGAAGCATTACTGGCTCTGGCTGCCTGCGCCGAAGAACATTACGCCCATCCCGTGGCCCGGGCCGTGGTGGAGGAAGCCAAAAACCGCGGCCTTGAATTGCCGTCCACCGGCCAGGTGGATTTCATCGTCGCCCACGGGGTTTCCGCTTACGTGAACGACAGCCGCGTCCTGGTGGGCAGCCACCATTTTATCGGCGAAGACGAGGGAATCGATTGTTCCGTTGCAGATGCTCATGCCCAAACCCTTCTCAGAGAGGGGAAAAGCCTTCTCTATGTCGCCCGTAAAAATGTTTTTGAAGGAGTGATTGCCCTGAGGGACGCATTAAGACCCGAGGCGGCCCGGGTGCTTTGGGATTTGAAGGCACTTGGCATCAAAAAAATAGTGATGCTGACCGGGGATCACCCGGATACGGCTCGGGCCGTGGCGGGAAAACTGGAGGCTTTGGATAATGTCCACTGGGACCTTACGCCCGAGGAGAAGGCTGCCATTGTCAAGGCGCTGAAAAACCAGGGATGTTTGATCGCCTTTGCCGGTGACGGTGTCAATGACGCCCCGGCCCTGATGACCGCGGAGGTGGGCATCTGCATGCCCGGTGGCGCGGATCTGACCCGGGAAGCGGCCCAGGTGATCCTGTTGCAGGAGGACTTGACCGCTCTGGTCACAGCCAGGCGGATTGCCCGTCAAACCGAACGGACCATTAAAAACTGCTTCCGGTCCTCCGTTGCGCTCAACACACTTTTTTTGCTTCTGGCAAGCAGTGGCCTCCTGCCGCCGGTAATGGCTGCGGTTTTACACAATGCCAACACCGTCGGTATTCTCGGTTATGCAGCCCTGGCCGGTATGCGCAAACCCGATGATTGAAAGATACGCGTGAATTGATGCCGGAAGTCGATGCTTAGATTTTCCGGCCGTCTTTATATTTCCTGTTTAGGGGAAGATCAGCCATGTATGTACCGTTAACCGATGCCCCCGCGGATAAACCGTTGGTGCTGGTCAAAGTGGTGGACCCGAATTTGGCCATTCGCTTAAAGCGCATGGGACTTTTCGCGGGCAGCGAAATTGTACGCCTGAACCGGGAAGTGCTGGTGCAGCCCATCCGGATCCGCGGGCCAAAAGGGGATGCAATCCTCGGCGGGGGGATGGCCATGAAAATCGTCGTCCATCTGAATGACGGGCGCAAACTACCGCTATCGGAAATGCAGCCGGGTGAAACCGGACATATCGAGGGGCTGACCGGCGGGACGGGGTTGACAGGCGCGCTCGAAACGCTCGCGTTGAAACTAAACGACCGCATTCATGTTGTTCGCAAACTGCCTCCCATGGAATATATAGCGGTCATCGAAGGGGCCGGCCGGGTGCGCCTTACCGAGGGCATGGCCGCCAAAATATGGGGCCGCATGCAGGTACGGCTGCTTCAGTTCGTATCGGCCCGGGCCGGGGAAAAATTTCAGGTCGAAGAGATCCTCGGCGGAACCAGGGCTCATCGGATGCTCCGAACCCGAGGCGTCGAACCCGGAAAGGTTCTCATCCTGGAAGGCGTAGCCCAGGCCCAGAGCCTGCCGGTGGGTGTCCGTAATACCGTTGTGATTTCCAGCCGGGAGGGCTTGCGTCTTTTTCTTACACCCAACGAGGGAAAGCAGATCTTGGTACGGGAGGCCTGCACCGAGGATTAAGGGCCGCGAGAAAAGTCAAGGCGCGACACCTCCCGCATCAGCGGGTATTTCAGTTGCGCTCTCGATACCGGAAAGGAGGTGCAGAGCAAATACTGAAGCACGCGGATTGAACTACTTGGAGTCAAATTGAATTGGGGATGGATTAAGAAAAGGAGAACAGAGGAAATGAAGAAAATGATCATGTTTTTGCCGGGCCTTTTGCTGGGTTGCGCATTGGTAGCTACCCCCGTCATGGCACAGGATTCAACAACGCCCGTCCATGAGGCAACCGCCGAGAAAGCGGGTGGTATCACAAGCCTTGAAAAACGAATCAAGCACCTGGAAGCGGCCATCGATCGGAAAGTCGAGGGAGACGAGTGGTACGACCGCATCCAGGTCAGCGGGCTGGTGGAAGTCGAGGCCGGTTATCAAAATATCGATTACGATGACCCGGCTAGAGAAGAAGATAAATCGAGTGACATCGACCTGGCCACCGTCGACATAGTGATCGATGCGAAAATCGTCAAGCATGTGGACGGGCACGTGCTGTTCGAATATGAGGACGATGACGTCTTCATGGATGAAGGATTCATCACCCTGACCGGCACCGAAGCCTTTCCCGCCTATTTGATTGCCGGTCGCCAGTACCTCCCCTTCGGGCACTTTGACAGCCACTTCATTACCGACCCGACCACCCTGGTGCTGGGGGAGACCAACGAGGGTGCGGTCGTGGCCGGGTATCGGTTCGGCGGCGAAATGGCCGATGTCTCACTGGGTGCATTTAACGGCAGGGTCCAGGAGACCGGCGATGATGACGTCATCGACAGTTTTGTCGCAAGCATCGCCGTGAATCCCCTCGAAGACCTGATGGTCGGTGCATCGTATACCTCGAACCTGGCCGGTTCGGACGCCTTCAGCGAGGTCGTGATAGACCCGAACAACCTGGAATCACTTGTGGCCGGTTGGAGCGCCTATGTCTCTTTCACGTTTTTGGATCGTTTCCATCTGATTGGTGAATACGTGGGTGCGTTGGACAATTTCGAAGCAGGGGAGATCGGTGACCCTGCAGATACGAAACAAAGAGAGCCGTCGGCCTGGAACATGGAATTCGGCTTTGCGGTCATGGAGGATCTGGAGGTTGCCGCCCGGTACGGCGGATCGGATGACGGCGGGGAGTTCCTGCCCGAATCGGAATACGGTGCCATATTGAACTGGGGAT
>DEIP01000088.1:26381-43283 GCA_002352605.1 Desulfobacteraceae bacterium UBA2771
GACGAAAACCGTATATTGCAGCAGTGGCTGAAATGTCGGTAGCGCCCTGCTTTTTTTAGGCCCGGCCGGAGCTGTTTTTTTATTTGTGCCTGCGCTGACCAGCCGAACCGCCGGATACGAACCCATGTGTCCGGCGGTGTGGAAGGGACGCCTCGCGAGAGGCGTCCCTATCTCGATAGCACGCTGTTCATTGGGAAGAAACGCGGGGCATAGTGAGGATATTCCAACCGTTTAAAGAACGAGAAAAGTCAGCCACAAAATGGCTGTCGGCAGGGCAGCGGCCAGCAAGATGCTTCCTGGAGAGACCTCTTCATCAAAATAGGATTTAAGGATACTCAGCCCGGCGGGGTTGGGAGCATTGGCGATGATGGTTAACCCACCACCGGCAACGGCCCCGGCCACGACCGAGTATTTCATTCCATCGGAAAAACCGGGTACCAGGGTGCTCAGGAAAGTGATGGCCGCGTTGTCGTTAAATGCCGTGAGAATGGTGGCCCCCAGCATCAGGGGAATTTCGGTCAAATTGCTCAGCACCGGTTCGATCCACCAGCCCTGGAGGCCGCCGTGAATCACCAGGCCGCCGAGGAAAAACCCCACCAGCAGGGCCGGCTTCAAATTGATTCGATTCTGGTAGGGCGCACTCACCTGGGCAAATCCCAGAAAGAAGAGTATCCCCGGAACAAAAAAGGCCGGGTAATGGGCGTTGACGATGGTCCATCCCATGAAGGCGATGTGCACCAAGGTCACCCACAGTGGCACCGGATCATCCCGCTGATCCCAGTCCGGATCAAAAAATGGCGGACGCTCTTCCGGTGGCAGCAGGCCGGGTAGATCCTGCCGCATCCGTCGGAGCTGGATCTCCTTGCTGCGCTCCGTAAAGGCTTGTCGGGCCGAATCCGCATCGATCTCCTTGGCTGCCAACTCCTGCATAACCCTGGTTTCCAACCGCCGACCAAGTTCCTGTCTGGCGGTTTCGAATTGAGCGGCAAAGGCTTCAACAAATTTAAACCGGTCTCCCAGCCGGTTGATGCAATCATCCACCATCTCTTCCACGTCAGCTCGTTTGAGGTATCGTTTTTGAATTTCATCCTTGAGGGTTTTCATGGCAAAGCGCTCCTGCAACGCCTTCAACTCGCCGCGAAATACAAAATAATAGCTCAGGTTGGCCAGGAGGATGCCCAATACGGCTTTCCAGCCGAAATGGGTCATCATGAACATGGTGTCCCAATTCCAGGGCACCGCCACCATCAGCACCGGCGGCGCCGCATAGCTGGTCAGGGTGCCGCCCACGGAAATGTTGACGAACAGCAGACCCAAGGTGGCATACTTGAATTTGCCGGAAGGCGACAGCGCATAAAATTTATCGGCCAGCAGCATGGCGACAATGGTCATGGCCGCCGGTTCGGTGATGAAGGATCCCAGGATGGGACCGATGGTCAGGATGACCCACCACCAGGCGGTGAGCGTACCGCCCAGCAGTTTGGCGATCTTCCACATCAATTGTTCGGTAACCTGCAGGATCGGGCGTGTGGCGGCCAGGGTCATGATCACCACCACGAACATCGGTTCGGTAAAATTCACCTTGTACAGAACGTAGCTCTTGGCCGTGGGCCAGTCGAAAAACAGCACCACTGCACCCACCAGCGCGGCGGCCCAGATGCCGAACACCACCTCCACTTCACCCATAAAATGAAAGAGTTCGGCGCCGTGGTGCACCGATCCTCGGGGGGCCAGTCCCTCCTTGATCTTCTCTTCGTGGTCATGGGCCCACCGATGGGCAATGACCATGAAGCGACCGGTGAAAAAGGTATGAAGGATGGCGCACAAGAATATGAGAGACGCCACCAGGTTGAACGGCTGCTGGATGATGCGGTGGCCGAGGATGTCGATGATGCCGCCCATATCCTTGTCCCCGTAGCTTTCCAGGCTGGGAGGGAAGATCGGCGCATCGGCCGGTGGCCCGCCGGCGGCCATAACCATTCCGGAAATGGTCAAGGCCGATAATATAGAGAAAACAACACGGATGTGAATTTTTTTCATATTTTATTTCCTACATAAACGATTGAATATTTTTCAAGCGGTTGGCCATATCCTGGAGCCGACCGGACATTACCCGGATAAAGCTTTTGGTGTCCGGTGTGTGCTCGCCGTCGAAGGTAATGGCGACGCCCGCAAATTTAAAATCCACGGGGATGCCTTTCACATCGACGGGCGCGTCCTGGAGGACTTTCATCACCCGGTTCAGCGCTTTTTTTGAATCTTCACGGCTGATTAGCGGTAGCATGGCAACGATGGTGTTCTTGCCCAGCTGACCGACAATGTCCACCTCGCGAAACGTTTCGGCCAATAGTGCCAGTACGGCTTCCATGAGGATTTCGTTGTTGATGGCGCCGGCCTTTACTTTGGCGCGGGGTTTTATCCGGATCATGGAGAGGGCCAGGGCTGAAAAGGAGTAGTCATAGCGGTTGGCCCGGGCGATCTCTTTTTCCAGGATGAAGGCCATGGTGCCGGCTTTTATTACACCGGTGGGCATCACCCGGTTGGCCTCTTTCTCCTTGATCAGGCGTTTCTGGCTGGAAATTTCGTCCTGGATCTTCTTATAGTCGTTTTCATCGATTTCGCCGCCTTCCACTTTCTTGCGGACGATCTTGAGGATTGCTCCCAGTTCGTCATGTTCACTGACGCTTTGCTCCAGTGTCTGGAGGACGCTGAGGGCCTTACGGCGTTCTGCGCCGCCACCGCCATCGCCTGTCCGGGCCTTGGTTTTGATCCATTCGGCCCGCATCTGGTCCAGGACCGTCTCCATCCGGGCGTTGAGGCGGTCTTCCAGTTTTTCGATGACATCGCCCCCCACGTCCATCTTCCCCAGCTGGCGGACGATGTTGGACTCGATGCTTCCCATCACACGTTTCAGCTGCGCGGGATCATCTTTTTCCCCGGCCTGGTCAATGGCCATCTGACCGCCCATCTGCTCCACATAACCGGCCAGGATTTCGGCCAGCGCATCGTCGTCCCCGGTGCCCTTTCGGATCTCGGAGGCCAGGTAGATCAGCTGGGCCGCCTGTTCCGGATTCTGCTTGAATTCCGCGATCAGCTGATCGCCGTCAACGCCGATCTCTTCGCCGCTCTCCTGGAGGAGATTGGCCAGGCCCTCGCTTTGCAGTTCCTTGCTCAGCTCCTGAACCAGCTCCAGGTACTGGGTGTGGGACATGCCCTCCTCCAAAAGGGCCGTTTTTATCTTGGGCAGCAGGCGCTTGAGTTCGGCTGCCTCGGGGACCAGTCGCCTGAGGATATGGGCCATGCGGGCCGGTGTTATTTTACCCTGCTGGTACTCCTCTTTAAGCAACTGGATGAGCACCCGGTCGGTGAGTTCGTTAACGTTTTCCAGGATGTTCGCCTCATTTTCATAGGCGACACCCAGCGCCTTCTGGGCTTCGATGCCCTCCAGCAGCTGCTTTTTCATGTCGAAGACGGCACCGGCCAGATCGGCAAGGGCCACGTCGCCTTTGCCCTCCAGGTGCTTATCCACCTCGATGCGCAGCACTTCTAGCTGCTGAAACAGCAGATTGCCGCGGCCCCCGGTTCCCGACCCGCCAGGGCCGGCGCCACCCCCCGTTCCAGGGTCGCCGCCTTCTCCGGTTCCAAGACCACTCCCCGAACCGCCTTTGCCGTCACCAGCATCGCCCTCACCCGGACCGGTTCCACCAGACCCGCCGGGCCCTGGTCCCCAGCCACCTCCCGACCCCTCACCGGCGCCACCACCCGGTCCCGGACCGGCGGATGGCACACCCTCTATATCCGCCTGGATCATGTTCCTGGAAACGGCTCCGGGATTGGCCATGAGGGATTCGATGTTCAGGGTCTTGGCGAACTCCTCGGTGAGCACGCTCTCCAGCAGGGTGTCCATGAACATCTTGCGGGCCTTGGATTCCTCTTCGGCGGCCAGCATCTGGGGGGTCAGGTCCTTGAGCGCGTCCCGGTTGATCACCTCATCATCTTCGGTCACTTTCTTGTAGCGGACGTGGTTGATCTTGATGCTGGTCACCCCCCGGGCAAAGATGGCCTTTTTAAATCCTTCGGCCCCGCCATATTTGCTGATTTCGCCAAACACTTCCAGAAAGACCTTGATATCCCGCCTTTCGAGACCGGGTGCAATGGAAATGGACTGAATGCCGTTGTTCTTGAACAGCGCCACCAGACGCCCAACATTGAGACGCGGATCCAGGGGCTCTTCATCAACGAAAAACTCATCCCGGTTGAGAATGAATACCAGCGGCGAAATGATCTTCAGCAGGTCCTGGGCGCCCTCGTAGAACATGTCGATGGACTGTTTCACGAACGGGTGACTGGGCTGGTACATCATGGAGCGATTGAACATCAGGGCGATGGTTCGTCCGAACTGAGAGAGTCGGTTTTTCGCGGCGGCATCCAGGGGCATGGCGTCCTCATCCAGTTGAAGATGATATTATCAATTGCTTAAATAGTGTTCCAGCGCCAAGGCAAACTCGCGACAGGAAGCGTATCGCCGATCCCGGTCGAAGGCCAATGCCTTGAACAGGATCTCATCCAGGGCCCGGTCGGCCACTGGATGGACCTGGGATGGGCGCTGTTGAAAGATGCGGTCTTTCAAGGATAGTTTCCTTTTAAGCAGATCCATGGCTGTCCGGTAGGGTGGATAGGGGAGCACACCCATGAGCATTTCGAGCATCATCACCCCGGCGCTGTACATATCCGCCCGGCCGTCGACGGACCCCGACAGAATCTGTTCGGGTGCCATATACATGGGGGTGCCCAAGAGCATCCGGTCACTCTTGCCCGTGGTTCGGGAAACCCGGGCCACACCGAAATCGGTGATCAAGGGCCGTTTGGAATGATCTTCGATCATGATGTTGTCGGGCTTGATGTCCCGGTGCACAATGTCGTTGTCATGGGCATAGGCCAGGGCATCGAGGACCTTCAACATCAAGGAGACCACCGTCTTGATCGGCATAAAGCGTTTGGAAGGCACGATATTCTTCCGCGCTTGCCGGATATAGTGGGACAGTTCGTGGCCCTTGACGAGCTGCATGGTGAAAAAGAGGATCTCTTCCGTTTCACCCACCTCATAGACGGGGATAATGTGGGGATGCGACAGGATGGCCGCCGATTCGGCCTCCTGCTGGAAAAACGCGGCAAATTGTTCCGTTAGCAGGGCTTTGGGAAGGATCTTGACGGCAATCTGTCGTTTGAGGGTCTTCTGGTAGGCCACAAACACGACGGACATGGCGCCGTTCCCCAGCTTTTTCAGCAGCACGGCGGTGCCTACCTGCCGGCCAACCAGATGATCCAGTTTGAGATTCCCGATGGTTGACATCTTCTCGTCCTTTTCAGCAGCCAGTCAATGAAAGACTACAAGTCGATGCCGTCAATGACCGCCCCGCAGCCGCTGCACCGGCCCTTTCGCACCCGGTTGTCCATGATCTGAAACCCCCCACGGGCAATAACGGTTTCCCCGCAACCGGGACAGATGGTATCTTCGCCGCCCCGGCCGGGAATGTTGCCCGTATAGACATACTTCAGCCCGGCCGAGATGCCGATTTTTCTGGCCTGCATGAGGGTTTCCACCGGCGTCGAGCCGCGATCTGTCAGCCGGTACGTGGGATGAAACCGGCTCACGTGCCAGGGGGTTTCAGGCCCCAAATCATCGGCGATGAAGGCTGCCAGCCGGGAAAGCTCGGCGGGATCGTCGTTGAGCCCTGGAATGATCAGCGTAGTTACCTCCACCCAGATACCCAAGCCTTTCATTCGCCGCAGGGTTTCCTTCACCGGTTCCAGTCGGGCCCCGCACCGCCTTTTGTAAAAGTCGTCGGTGAAGGCTTTCAGGTCCACATTGGCGGCATCCAGCCAGGGGCTGATCCGTTCGAGGGCCTCAGCGCTCATGAATCCATTGGTCACGAACACGTTTTTAATCCCCCGGCGATGGGCGAGTTGGGCCGTATCGCAGGCAAACTCGAAAAAAACAGTCGGCTCGGTGTAGGTGTAAGCGATGCCGGCACAGCCGCGTTGCCGGGCAGCCGATACCACCTGCCGGGGTGTGGCCGGGTCTCCCGCTACCATGCCGTCCCGGTCCGCCGGCATCTGGGAGATGTCGGCATTCTGACAGAAAAGGCATTTGAAGTTGCAGCCCACCGTGGCGATGGAAAAGGACCGACTGCCGGGCATCATGTGGAAAATAGGCTTTTTCTCAATGGGGTCGTCACCGGCAACGACCAGGCGCCCGTACACCTGTGTCTCCAGAACGCCATCCCGATTTTTTCGCACCCCGCAGATTCCCCGCTTGCCGTTGCCGATCACGCACCGGTGGCTGCACAACCGGCATTGGACCCGTCGGTCTTGCATGGTATCGTAGAGCCAGGCTTCCATCAGGGCCGTCACCTCTCATTTTGCAGTGAGCCGCCGGCAATTGGCACCCACGATCCGGAAAATAAATATTTTTCAGTTTAAACAGATGTTTGACTGTTTTGTCAAATGATTCTCGGCATGAGGCCGCAATTGGGCGCATTTCGCGACTGCTACTTCGGAGAATTGTCCAAACCGCCGGATGGTGCCATCCCTGAGCACCCGGCCGCACCGGCGGCCACGCCGCCGAGATTTTTCGGCTGGTATCGGATGGCCAGGGGACGCGTGCGAAATCGGGGAACCAGGGTCACCACCATGCCGGCAAAGGTCCCGAAGGGGAAGCGCTGGACCAGGCCAGAGCCTTCGATCTGCTTCATCCATGACCCCCAAGGGCCGGGAAGCAGACAGACGGTGCGCCAGCGCACCGGGACCGTCCCCATCAGCTCCCGGACCATGCTTTTGATTTGCCAGACACTGTAAAATGTGGCCCGGTTGTAAATGGTCTGGGTAAAGATTCCTTTCACACGCCGCCCGATCCCCGTGAGGGCATAGCGGTTTAAAAATCCAATGAACACCCTGTCTTTGGCTACCCGGAAGGCTTCTTCCATGGCTTTTTTCGGGTTGTCCACAAATTCCAGGCAGGTAAACAGGCAGGCATGGTTAAAAGAGTTGTCGTCATAGGGAAGGTCTTCGGCGATTCCGCGGTACAGGGAGACACGGTCGCCCAGGGTAGCGGACAGGATGTCCAGCATGTAAGGGGACGGGTCGATACCGGTCACGTCGAGCCCCTTATCCAACAGTGGTATGATCGAGGCCCCGGTACCGCAACCGATATCCAGCACCGATTCCCCGGCAACCGGATCGAGCATTCCCAGCATGAGGCGGCTCTCCAAGTCCGCGGCAAAGCGGTTCTTGCGTTTTAGAAGCCACTGATCATAGCTTCTGGCGTCTTTAAAGTCGAAGACATAGCCCATGGCGATAAAAAGTGTATGCAATCACGAAGGGTTAATCAAGAGCATCATTATCGGCTTTTTTCATAATATATTGCTTGATCATCACCTTGCAAGTTGATTGTATGGGATATTTCTTCCCGTAACCGAAAGGAGACCGCCATGACCGACACGTTCCAGGGGCATCCCATCGGCTGGATTCGAAAGAACGGAGACGACGTCCGTATCGACATCGGCCGGGCCTTCCAGGACGGCCTGTTGGGCCTGGACGGCTTTTCCCATATCATCGTCTTCTACTGGTTCCACGGAAACGACAACCCCGATGACCGCGCCACGCTTCGCGTACATCCGCGGAAAAACCCGGCCAACCCGCTCACCGGCGTCTTCGCCACCCATTCCCCGGTCCGTCCCAACCTCATCGGCATCTCCACCTGCCGGCTGCGCGCCGTCACCGACGGTGTGATTCGCATCGATAAGATCGACGCCCGGGACGGTTCGCCGGTCATCGACATCAAATGCTACATCCCCGACAAGTTGAAACCGTCGGAGATCACCGTGCCGGACTGGATGTAACCATCGATGGCCGCATCGAAAACCGATAACACACCTGCATCGGCGGCGAATCTGGATCGTCTTGCCGGTCAGATCGAACGGATCACCTACAGCGATGACGAAAGCGGCTTTACCATCGCCCAGGTGAAGGTCTTCAACCGGCCGGGCCTGGTCACCGTGGTGGGCAATCTCATGGCACCCACTCCCGGGGAAGTGCTGAAGATGCAGGGGGTGTGGACCCAACACCCCCGTTTCGGCGAACAGTTCAAGGTCGTGCACTGCCGGACCCAGGTGCCGGCTACCGTTAATGGTATCAAGAAATACCTGGGTTCGGGCATGATCCGGGGTCTGGGGCCAAAGATCGCCGAACGCATTGTCGACCATTTCGGAAAAGAGACCCTGGATGTTATCGACACCGATGCACGGCGGCTGGTCGAAGTCGAAGGCATCGGCAAAAAACGGGTTGCCATGATCCGAACCGCCTGGGCTGAACAGAAGGAAATCCGCAACGTGATGCTCTTTCTCCAAAGCCATGGTGTCGGCACCGCCTATGCGATAAAAATCTTCAAACGATACGGCGACCGTTCCATTGCCATGGTGCGGGAAAACCCCTATCGGCTGGCCACGGACATTTTCGGCATCGGTTTTGTCACCGCCGACCGCATTGCCGAGAAACTGGGCATTGCCAAAGACGCCCCGGTGAGAATCGAGGCCGGTATTCTTTACGTGCTTCACCAGCTGACAAACGACGGCCATGTTTACTACCCCGACACCATGTTGATGGAAAAAGCCGCCGAAATCCTCCAAACGGAATTCGGCATGCTGGCCGGCGTCCTGGGAACCCTTTGCAAACGGGAGCAGATCGTCATGGAAAACCTGTCCGACGGCGGTCGGGCGGTGTACCTGGCCAAATTTTATCTGTGTGAGACCCGCATCGCCCAACGCCTGCGGACCTTGATCGAGACACCCCGCCAGGTTGCCCTGATGGGCGTGGCGGACGAACTGGCATGGGTGCAAAATCACCTTTCCATCCGGCTGGCAGACCGGCAGGTGGAAGCGGTAAAAAGCGCGTTGGAAAGCAAGGTCATGGTGATTACCGGGGGACCGGGCACCGGTAAAACCACCATCATCAACGCCATTTTGAAGATTTTTTCCAGAAGGGACACATCGGTGCTGCTGGCCGCCCCCACCGGACGGGCCGCCAAACGCATGAGCGAGGCCACCGGCCACGAGGCAAAAACCATCCACCGGCTGCTGGCGTTTTCCATGGCTCATGGCGGCTTCCAGAAAAAAGAGGACAACCCGTTGTCCTGCGAACTGCTCATCATCGATGAGGCCTCCATGATCGACACCCTGCTCATGCACCACCTGCTGAAGGCGGTGCCGCCTTCAGCCACCCTGATCCTGGTGGGCGACGTTAACCAGCTGCCGTCGGTAGGTCCGGGCAGTGTGCTCAAGGACATTCTCGCCTCGCAGGCCGTGGTCACGGTTCGGCTCAACGAAATTTTCCGTCAGGCGAAACAGAGCCGGATTATCGTCAACGCCCACCGTATCAACAGTGGAAAGATGCCCGTAGCCGGTAATGAAAGGGATAGCGATTTTTTTTTCATCCAGCGCGAAGCGCCGGAAAATGCCCTGTCGACGATCATCACCATCGTCGACGAACGGCTTCCCAAACTGGGCTACGATCCGGTGAACGACATCCAGGTGATCACCCCTATGCACCGGGGACTGCTGGGGACGGGAAATCTGAACCGGCAGCTCCAGGAAGCCCTGAATCCCGGTGAAGACCGGATCACGCGGGGGGATCGACGATTCCGGATGAACGACAAGGTGATGCAGATCCGCAACAATTACGACAAGGAGGTGTTCAACGGAGACATCGGCCGGATCACGGCCATAGCGGACGACCTGCAACAACTGATTGTCGATTTCGACGGCCGGGCCGTGGCCTACGAATTTTCAGACCTGGACGAAATCGTTCTGGCCTATGCCGTCTCCGTGCACAAGGCCCAGGGCTCTGAATACCCGGCCGTGGTCATGCCCGTGATGACCCAGCACTATGTGCTGCTTCAGCGCAACCTCATCTATACCGCCGTCACCCGGGGCCGGCGGATGGTGGTGCTGGTGGGCACCCGGCGGGCACTGGCCATCGGTGTGAACACCAACAAAACGGAAAAACGCTTCACCCGGCTGGATGAACGCCTGCGGGAAGGCAATCATTCAACGATCCACAGCTTACGGAAAATTTGACATTGCCGGACCATTTTTTTATAAGCGGCCAGAATGAACCACTGGCCGACGACTTAAGTTTCAAGGAGCTCCCATGACATTGACCCCCCTGACCGCCGTATCGCCCATCGACGGCCGATACCGGCGGGCCGCCGCCGCCCTGTCCGACTATTTCAGCGAAGGCGCCCTGATCCGCTACCGGGTCCGGGTGGAGATCGAATACTTCATCGCCCTGTGCCGGCTTCCCCTGCCCCAGCTGGTCGATATCGATCCGGCGGTTTTCGACCGGCTGCGTGAAACCTATCAAACCTTCACCATGGACGATGCGGCCAAGATAAAGGAGATCGAAAAAACCACCAACCACGATGTCAAGGCGGTGGAGTATTTCGTCAAAGAGACCTTCGACCGGCTGGGCCTGTCTCCATACAAGGAGTTCATCCACTTCGGCCTTACCTCCCAGGACATCAACAACACGGCGGTGCCCCTCTCCCTGAAAGAAGCCTGGCACACCGTGATGCTGCCGGCGCTGGAAGCGACCGTGGCCGACCTGACGACCAAAGCCCGGGCATGGAAGCCGGTGCCCATGCTGGCCCGGACCCACGGCCAACCCGCTTCACCCACCCGGCTGGGGAAAGAGATTTACGTGTTCGTGGATCGGCTTACCCGGCAGATGAAGCTGCTGGAAATCGTTCCCTTCGCCGCCAAGTTCGGCGGCGCCACCGGCAATTTCAATGCCCACCACGTGGCTTATCCGGATATCGACTGGATCGCATTCGGCAACCGGCTGGTGAACGAGGGACTGGGGCTGCACCGCTCCCGGGTGACCACCCAGATCGAACACTACGACCACCTGGCTGCGTTTTGCGACGGCGTGAAGCGGATCAACACCATATTGCTGGATCTTTGCCGGGACGTGTGGACCTACATCTCCATGGGCTATTTCAAACAGATAATCAAAAAAGGTGAGATCGGCTCCTCGGCCATGCCACACAAGGTCAACCCCATCGATTTCGAGAATGCCGAAGGCAACTTGGGGTTAGCCAACGCCGTGCTCGAACACCTGTCGGCCAAGCTGCCAATCTCCCGGCTTCAGCGCGATTTGACCGATTCCACGGTTTCCCGCAACATCGGGGTGCCTCTGGGCCACACCCTCATCGCCCTTAAATCGCTTAAACGGGGGCTGGACAAGCTGATCCTCAACGAAGACGCGCTAAAAAGAGATCTTAAAAACAACTGGGCCGTGGTGGCCGAGGGGATCCAGACCGTGCTGCGGCGGGAAGGCTATCCCAAGCCCTACGAGACCCTTCTGGCGCTCACCCGCACTCACGCGGCCATCGACCAGGCCGTCATCGCCGCGTTCATCGACACTCTGGATGTGGCGGAGACCGTCAAAAAGGAGCTGCTGGCAATTACTCCGGAAACCTACACCGGAATTCACGATTTCTAAGCCGGCAAGATCCGCATCGATCGTCGGTCTTAACTATGCCCAAACTCTACCTCAAAGAATACGCGCGTGCCCTTACCGGAAGGGACGTCTTTATTGCCTGCCGGGAAGGCATTCTGCGTGACCACTTTCAGGATATCATCACCGACATCAAGTTCCTGGTGCGTCACGGCGTACTTACTACCCTGCTCCATAACATGCCCAACCGGTTCGCCAACCAGAAGCTGATCAAACAGCTGGAGCGCCGGCTGCCGGCCACCGGCATCGTGCGGATTTCACCGGAGATCGATTTTTACGAGGCGGTACTCGATCATCGGCCATCCATGTTCAAGGTCATTTTTCCGGAGCGCCGTTATCTGATCGACCACCGAGGAAACAAAATAAACGCCCTCACTACCGTCCGGGTCCACGAATCCCTGTCGGATGTCGGCGATCTGATCGCCAACATCAATTTCAAGGGCGCCATGGCCTGCATCTGCAGCAAGATCGAGGCCGGGCAGTGCGACCGGGTGCACATCCTGCCGGCGGGCAAAAACAGCATTAAGCACGAACTCTTCACCGTGGAGGGGGCGGGCACCCTCATCGCCAACAACTTTCAGGAAGATTTTTGTCAGGTGCGGACCGATGAAGAGGTGGCCATCGTTTACCGAATTCTTGAGATGTACAAGCGCTCGGGCTTTTTGAAACCCCGCACCAAAGCCTACCTGAAGAGAAACCGCAACCGGTTTTACGTCACCGCCATCGACGGCATCGTGGTGGGGTGCGTGGAGCAGAAAATCATCGATGCGAAGACCGTGGAGCTGGGCGCGTTGGCCATCTCTACCCGCTTTCGCAATCAGCGGGTGGGGGTGCATACGGTAAAATCCTTCATGGCGTTGATGACGTCACAGGGATACACCCGCTTCATCTCGCTGACCAACAACCCGCGTCTGGAAGGACTGTATGCCCGGTTGGGATTCGTTCAGGAGAACCGCGCGGAATACAGTCAGCGGCAGGCCCGGAGTCCGGGTGTGAAGATGTTCTACAAGAAAGTCGGTTGACGCCGATCTCACAGGAGACCGGCGGTGCCAAAAGTCAGCAACCTTCGAAAAGATTGTCGCCAGGCGGTCATGGGTCCTTTTTCAGAAGGAGGCTGACAAATGTTCCCCCGGATGCGCAGGCATTGATCAATCCATGATTGGTGTTCATTTTGCGGCTTTTCGCGCTCACGACGTCTATCGAGGCGATGGGATTCTCAACCCCCGGCGTGGGCGGCACGATACCGTGATGGATGGACAGGGCCATGGCTGCCGAACGGATACCGCCGGAGGCGAAGTTCTCTCCCATGGCGCCTTTAAGGGCTGTTACCGCCGGTTGTTGTCCGCCTTCAAAGAGCTGCTCCAGGGCCCGGGCCTCCAGCCGGTCGGACCGGATTCCACCACTGGCTGCTGCGGAAATGGTGTCGATATCACCGGGACGCACATCCCCCATGGCCATGGCTTTTTGCATGGCCGAGACCATTGCGGCCGGGTCATCGGGCCAGTCGTTGGCCGGTGCCGGCGCACTGCTCATGCCCCATCCGGCAATTTCGCAGTAAACGGTCGCCCCCCGTGACCGGGCCGATTCCAGCGACTCGAGGCAGAGCAGCCCTGCCCCTTCTCCAGCTACCGGGCCGTTGCGGTCCCGCCCGAAGGGGCGTGCTTGCTCCCCACCGCCATCCTGAGGCGATAAAGCCATGAACCGCTCCAGCACGGTGAAAAAAAAGGGGGAGAGAATATCCCCGCCGCCGGCCAGTATCACATCGGCCCGGCCCTGTCGGATCTGGGTCGCCGCGTAGGCGATGGCCGTTTCCGCCGAGGCCTCCCGGTGGTTCACCGTGGTGTTGATTCCCCGTAGCCCCAGTTCGATAGCCGCATGGCCGGCCGGGGCGTTCATCACCGTGTTGGGCACCAGGATGGGGTTGACCCGCCGGGGACCGTCGGTGAACAAGGTACCGGCGAACCGGGCGGCCACATCCGTGGCGCCGAAGGCCGTTCCCATGACGATGCCGATGCGGTTTCGATCGGTACCGTCGAGATCGATCCCGGCATCTTCCAAAGCCATGCGTGCCGAGGTGGTGACCATCCGGGAGAGGCGGTCCATGCGCCGAAGGGTACGGCCGGAGATGAAATCCGCGGGTGCAAAGTCGTGAACCTCGCCGCCCATTTTCGATTTAAATGATGTGGTATCGAAGCCTTCGATGGGATGGATGGCGCACACGCCGCCGAAAAGATTGTCGGCAAACGTCTTCCAGCCGATGCCCAGGGGCGTCACCAGCCCCATTCCGGTAACCACCACCCGTCTGCTCACCCGGCACCCCGGTTTCCCGAAAACCTGCCGAAGACGAGGGCGGTGTTGTTCCCGCCGAAGGCAAAAGAGTTCGACAAAACAACGTTTACCGCCATATCCCTGGCGCCGTTTGACACGTAGTCCAGGTCGCAATCCCCGTCGGGGGTGTCATGGTGGATGGTCGGCGGAACGAATCGGTGCTCAATGGCCAATATGCAAACGACGGCTTCGATGGCCCCGGCAGCCCCCAGGGTATGTCCGGTCATGGATTTGGTGGAACTGACCGGAATGCGTTTAGCCCGGCTACCGAACACGGCCTTGATGCCCCGGGTTTCCATCATATCGTTGGCCGGGGTGGCCGTGCCGTGGGCGTTGATATAGTCCACGACATCGGTGGCAATGCCGGCGTCGGCCAGGGCGGTGCTCATGGCGCCGGCGGCGCCGGTAGCGTTTACGTCTGGGGCGGTCATGTGGTTGGCATCGCAGCTGATACCGCAACCGAGAACTTCTGCGTATATTTTTGCCTTTCGTTTGCGCGCATGGGTCAGTGATTCCAGGATCAATATACCCGCGCCTTCTCCCAGGGTCAGTCCCCGGCGATGCCGGTCGAAGGGCTTGCAGTAGTCCGGATCGACGGTATGAAGGGCATTGAAGGCCGAATAGGTGATGCGGCACAAGGGTTCGGCGCCGCCGCAGACCACCACTTCGGCGTTTCCCAGTCGGATCAGGTCCCGGGCGTATCCAATGGCCGTGGCCCCGGATGAGCAGGCGGTCATGAACGTGGTTTTGGGTCCCATCAGTTTTAAATGGGTGGCGATGTGGTCGGCCGACGAGGCGCAGGAAAAGGCGGCAAACGGGGATCCGGGCATCCGGCCGGCCCCGCTTTCCAGGTAGCGGGCAAAAACCGGTTCACACTCCAGCATGCCCCCGGCCCCACCACCGATGATCACACCGGTATCCGCGGCAATTGCTTTTGAAATCGGTGTCAGGCCTGCGTCCGCCATGGCTTCCAGCGCAGCCGCCATGGCCAGGCAATCCGACCGTGACATGCGCTTTAAGGAAAAGGTCTTGGGAATATGCTCCCGGGGATCGAAATCCGTAACCTGGGCCCCGGTGTGGGTGCGATAATCGGTGGTGTCGAAAAGGGTCACCGGGCCGATGCCGCAGGCGCCGGCCTTCAGGGCGGTGGCAAACGCATCCACATTTTTGGCGACGGCGTTGACGGTTCCCCGCCCGGTAACGACTACACGATCGGATTGCATATGTCCTGGGATGGAAAGAAGAAAATGGATTTACGCGATTGGCGTTATCCCTGTATTCGATCCGGGATCACGCCGCTTCCCACGAATCGGCCGGAGAAAAAAAGCCCCGGCGGCACAAAGAACCGTCGGCGAGTTTTTCCTTGTTTGTCACTCCTTGGGAAAGCAGGCGGCCCAAACTGTGGGCGCCGGGGTCTTTTCCGGCATCGGTCTTTGGATCGTCATCATCCGGGTTGCTGCCACCCGCATACCAAACTTTTAGAAAAACCGGTACTGAATACCAGCCGATACGTTCCAGATGGTTTTGTCGTATTCGATTCCCCGGCTATCTTTGACCTCGTCATACATCGCATAGAGGGCGCCGAGGGTGACGGCCAAGTCCGGGGTCGCACTCCACACCACGCCCCCCGCAAAGGCGTTGGCGCCAAGCTTTGGTTCTTCCGGTTCATTGATCTGCTGGTCGTCGGAGAGCTCGATCTTGGTCAGCATATAGCCGAGGCTGGCCTTCCATTGGGGGGTGAAGGTGTACTCGCCCGAGATCCCCAAATCCCAGCTGTTGCCCTCATCCTCGAAGGTATCGATCGTGGCGTCTTTTTCCAGATACAGGGTGTAGTTGAGATCGACTTTGAATTCAGGGATGAAGCGGTAGGAGAGGCCGAAGCCCAACAGGCCCGGGATGTCGATTCGGTGTGTGGCGCCATCAACGAATCCCAAAGCCGGTGCGATACCGAGGGTATCGCGCTTGACATCCATTTCATATTCCATTTTCGTGTTGGAAATGAAGGTTAATGCGGCATTCAGCTTATCGTCGGGCGCGAAATTGACACCTAAAATACCGGCCCATCCGTCGGCATCTTCTTCGATGTGAATGCTCGGTGTAATTGGCGCATTCAGGGGCACGCCACCCGGACCGGGGAGTGGATTCGTTGCACTGATGGTCGCCTCGCCATCAAATTCCCGCACCCCGGACGAATAGCGAGTGCCGACGGCCAGCGACCACACGTTGTTAATGGCATACGAGGCACCCAATGTGAAACCGTAGACGCTGCTCTGTTTCACCTCCAGTCTGCCGGCGTCGATTTGATCGTAGAAAAACATGGAAGGCACACTGTTGGCAGCCAACTGTCCATTGGCAGCCGCAGCTACGCCTGATGCCAGTGCAACCGTTCGGGCATTGCCGTTCTTGTATTTCAGTTCCCCCCCCCCAGCCGGAATGGTGAAGGCAAAAAAGCCGGCCCATCTCTCCATTTTATAGACGGAAAAAATGCCCGGTATGATCGAGGGCTCGTCTTGCTCCAGCTTACCGAATCTCGGCACGTCGTTGGAGTAATCCTTTCCGAAGTACAACAGGTCCAGCTTGCCGTACAGCCCGTCCTCCATTTGCATGATGCCGGCGGGGTTGTAACTCACAATGTCTGCATAGTCCGTCGCCGCGTTTCGGTTGAGCGTCCGCATATAGTCGGCACTCTGGTTCTGTTTGTTGATGATTCCCCCGGCCATGGCGGCGCCTGCCGTGAGCAGCACCGTCAAAATGATAGCCAGCATCCATTCGGATAACTTGATGAAACGATCTGTCATTTTGAATCCTCCTTTTTTAAACCATGGTTTGGCTGAACGTATGGATTCAACCAAGGCCCCAATGTGAATGCTTTCCATCACCCCCCCTTTTTCTTGATCCACCGATGCAATTTTCCCTGCCGACCAAGAATCCGGCCCGCCGTGAGTCTCTTGTCGGGTGCCGAAGATTAAGATAAGAAGAGTGGTAAAAAGAGGGAAAAAA
>DEIP01000152.1 GCA_002352605.1 Desulfobacteraceae bacterium UBA2771
CCGGATGCCAAGAACAAGACCTGCCTCCCGTCCACAGATATTTTTCAGTAACTCAATGGAGCGGATGTTCTTTGCAATCATCAGCATAAAAGTGAATAATAACTTGTATTAACTACCCAAAAAGGATGATGTGCATCCGCACCCAGTCATTGAGATGGATCAAAGTAATCAGGTTTGTGAAAATGCCGGCATAGCGCGTTACTTTCCAGTCATGTTTTTCGCTGAAGGGTTGATCTTCCGGGTCAAGAACGCGGTCTCCGAAAGGGAGTTCGGTTTGTGTATCCAGCCGCTCTCTTTTCTCTTTGCGTATCTGCTCCAGCTGCCTGGCCTTGTTCCCTTTAAGACCTTCAGTAGCGTGGGCTTCACGGTTTTGACGCAACGTCCCACCTTTTGAAGGCGTATAGTTGCGGATAAGGCCTTCAAGGCCAAAATGCTTTTTTGTTTCAAGGTAGTTATGGATGGTCTGGCGGCTGATGTTAAGGACATCTGCAAGACGGGATTTTGTAGCGCCAAGCTCAACGGCTTCGACGACAAAAAGCTTTTTGGCCACCGTGTCAGCGAGATTCGCAGTCTTTACCAAAACATCATTATGGTAAAGGGTGACATGCGTTTCGATGTTGTCTTTGAATTTCAAATAGAGCCGCCGACCGACGAATTTAGCCGCGTTGTCTTCGTTCGATACAGCGCCGAATAGTAGCTGCTGGGTCATGCTTGCCTCGCTTTATTATTTTCAACAAACGAGATTAACCCATCCCCCCGCAGTGTCAATCTTTTTATACATATTTAAAAACATTAAATATTATAACAATCGGTTGACATTACGATTGTCCAATCTTGCATTGGCAATGCGCTAACTACCTGAAAATACAGTTAGCCATACCAAACAATGGTCCAATCCTTAACGAGGTCTGAAGTTCAAACTTTTAATGAAAAACAACGACAGAATCAAGGCGTTGAAACCAAGGTGAACCTTCTGAATGGAACCCATATTCTGGTTCCTGTTACTCTTGGAAACAAAGGAAACAAAATGGAAGTCCTGATGCTTTTGGATACCGGTGCGAGCATCACGGTGCTCCATCGGGAGATTGCCGATCGGCTGAACCTGAATAGCATGCGGAAAGCCAAACTGATGGTAGCCGGCGGCAACGTCCTCGACAGTGACATCGTCAGGCTGGATTACGTTGGCGTGGGGCCGATCAAGAAACATGGCCTTCAGGCCAGCGTTATTCAACATGCAGGCCCCAAAACACCGTATCAAGGCCTATTGGGAATGAACTTTCTAAAGGGCTTGGATTATCGAATCGATTATGCACGCGAGGTGATCCAATGGAAGCCTTGACATGGTCGGAAAACGAAAACCGGTAATGCGGGATAAGGGACTTAGAGGAGCAGCTGTTTTGACACCCTTTAGAAATCATATTTTAAATTAATAACGCCATAATTTCTTTCCTTGTTTGCAGCATTGCCAAATGATAGATAGGCGATTGCTATGGAAAAATCCTCTGTCGGAAGATATCCGATGTGTATATCCCACGCATCGTCCTCTTCTAGTGTAAAGCCGGGAAGCACGGATGCCAGCGAACTGTATTCATCCGGTTTTTGGCGATACTCCCCACCTATTATAAGGTTGGGCATGATACAGACACCGCCATAGATTTCGATATTGGCGGTATAATCATCGGAAAACCCAAAAAGTCCATGCTGTGCGCCACGCGTTAACCGGAGATTGGCATGAACAAGCACGGGACATTTAATCAGGTTGGTTATTGTTTTTGAAAAGGTGAAATCAAAATCGGTTCCATAATTATCATCATAACCGGCGATATCAAGAACATTACCGATATTATCATTGATGTCATCAATAGTTTCATTGAATTTGAATTCTGCAGTCACTGCGAAGGCCGGAATATAATCATTTTCGTTCAGGATAAGTGTTTTCAGGTGGAAAACATCTAAATAGATAAAATCTTTTCCCGGATCCACAGCATTTCCCGTTAATTTTTGGATATCCGATCTAATACGGTGGTAGTCAAGGATAATTCGGGCATACCCCAACTCAAACCGATCAAAAAAAGAAAATCCGATTCCGGTGGAATACATATTGGTATCCGTACCCAAAACACACCACTGCGCAATGGCAGGGGTTCCGATTTTCTGATCATCCTTTGGGGGATTCACCAAATAGGCGCTCGGAACCAATCCGCCACCACCCACGCCTTCCAGATTTATCATAGGCGCTCCGGGATAAGATAAACCACTGGTAAAAAGAACAGATAACAATGATAATATAACTGCGCCTTTTTTCATATGAAACGCCTTTCCTTTTCACCTCTGTCTCTCGGGTAAGGGCCGTAGATGAATTGCTGAGATCGCATGCCTTTAGCCGTTGATAGTCCTCCAGTACTTAATCCCCGCAGCCCCTTTCTGGCATTCCGGACATCGCCTTTCATGCATATCGGATCCATTTGTTCCATACACATAGCCGCATATGGTACATTCGGTTTTATATGCATACTGTCCATGATCGGTCCCCGGAACTCCACAATTCCCGCAGCACTGCTGGCCGTTAGAATTGAAGTAACCAATTTCTACGGATTCGCCGTTGCCTTCCTGCCATTGAATTGGTATATTGATGTCGTTCATATTGATCTCCCTTCCCAACGCAGAACTGAGGGGCGAGGAAAACGCGCATGCGTTTTTCACATCCCTTTCCAGTGATATGTTGTGTGACGGGCAAGGTCCGGCTGCTAAATAGTGATGTCCGGTACTTTTACACAGGCACCGGGAAAAGTCCAGACCCAGCCCGACGGANNCGCGAGCCAACGGCGAGAGTGAGCGTAGCGAGCGGCAACGGTAGCCAAAGGCAAGGGTTATAATAATGAAACTTTCTGAGCAAGAAGCCGATCTTTTTTTTGAACTGATGTGGGCGCTGCAATATTTTGTTAATTGTAAGATGTCAATCCATCCACAAATAAAAGATGTCAATGACTATTCTGCCTGTAATGCTGAACAAAAGGCTGAAGTACGTGAGGCACTTTATAAAAATATAGAAATTATCGATCACTTTATTGAAGAAAATCCTCAAAATTTTTCTGAGGAAAACTTGGCCATTATTTCGAGTTGGAAAAAATATATTGGCGGGAATTTTTATGTTGAACGTCTTTTGAAAAAATATGCTGTTTTTATACAAGAAGAAAAAGTTTATGGCGTTTTAGGTCTACGCCAAGGATTTGATGAAATTATTCACCGTTCCGCTCTCCCTCTGTATGCAAACACAATTTTATTACCATTCAAAGGAACAATAATTTATGACGGCCTCTTGGGGCATCACAATATATACTTTGGTGGGGGGATAAAGCGCAGATTAAAAGAAATTTACATGCGATCCAAACAAAATAATCGAATCATCGATTCCATTGAAATACATCACGAAAAAGCCCCAAAGGCGCTTCAAAGTAAACCATTAAAAAGCTGGGGTGCAGAATTAGATGAGCTCGCTGCCAAAGCCAATAAATTAAGAGGAAGCCTGGATCATCCCGCAATTTATAGCCCAGCATTCAGTTTAGTAAAAGCAAGTATTGACTTTGCTCAAATTGCAGTATCTGATTCTGCAGATGTTGAAAACCTCCACAAGGCGTTGAAGAAAGTAAATCGTGCATTAAACAAATCCAACACCGTGCTTAATCGTGAGGAATATTATTAAAATCCACAAAAATGAACGGCGATGCCGATAGATCGTAATAATGAGCCGTATGACGAATCGTGTGGATGCTCTAACTGTGACAATCCGCTTGATGTGATGGCTTCAGATCTCAGTCCTTTTTGCTCCAACCGTTGGGCTTTACGCGATCAGCTTTCAGCCAAAAGCGGCCGCCTCCCCACACTGATGTAGGAAAACCCCATCTCCTTCATGAAGGACCGTGAGAAAAGATTTCTCCCGTCAAAAATTACAGGATCAGTCAGCATTTTTTTGATTCGGTTGAAATCCGGGTTGCGGAACTGGTTCCAATCGGTGACCACAGCCAGGGCATCGGCAACATCGATGGCGTCGTACTGGTTGTCCACTACGGTTACCGACGCATTGTCATGCAAAATCTTTTTGGCATTGTCTCCGGCCACGGGATCGTAGGCCTTAATGGTCATGCCGGCGGCGGTGAGGGATTGAATGATATCCAGTGCCGCCGACTCGCGAATATCGTCGGTATTGGCCTTGAAGGCCAGCCCCCACATGGCCAATGTCTTGCCTGCAAGGCCGCCCCGGCTTTTAAAGTAGTGGATGACCTTTTCGGCAAGCTTTACCTTCTGGCGGTTGTTCACCGCGTCCACCGCCTCCACGAGATTGGGTGTGCAACCATATTCCCTGGCCGTATTGATCAGTGCCCGCACATCCTTTGGGAAACAGGAACCGCCATAGCCCACACCGGGATAGATAAAATGATAACCGATACGCCGGTCAGAACCGATTCCCGCCCGGACCTCCCGGACATCCGCACCGACGTTTTCACAGATGTTGGCCACCTCGTTCATGAAGGAGATCTTGGTGGCCAGCATGCAGTTGGCCGCATATTTGGTCATCTCCGCACTTTTGATACCCATCACAATCATCTTGTCCCGACTTCGGGCAAAAGGGGCGTAAAGGGTTTCCAACAGCTTGGCCGTTCTTACGTTGTCGGTGCCCACAATCACGCGATCAGGCTTCAAGAAGTCGTTGACTGCATCTCCCTCTTTCAGGAATTCGGGGTTCGAAACCACATCGAATTCCAACGACAGGCCTCTTCGTAGAAGCTGCGCTTGGATAATTTCTTTTACCCGGTCCGCCGTGCCCACCGGGACTGTCGATTTGTTGATGATGATCGTGTACTCGGAGATGGTTTCGCCGATCTGCCGGGCGACGTTATCCACATAAGAGAGGTCGCAGGATCCATCCGGCGTCGAAGGCGTTCCCACACAGCTGAAGACAAACAGGGCGTCTTCCATCCCCTCAGCCAAATCGGTACTGAATCTAAGCCGCCCTTCGGCGGTATTTCGGGTAACCAGAGGCTCCAATCCGGGTTCAAAGATGTGCACGTTTCCCGCCTTCAGCTGGTCGATCACATCCGGGTTGACATCGATGCAGACGACATCATTGCCCATTTCCGCAAGGCAAGCCGCTGCCACAAGCCCCACATAACCGGTCCCGATAATGCAGATATTCATTGGATCTCCTTCCTAAAGATGATTCAGATACCACTGGTAAGTCTGCTCAATGCCTTCGGTCAGGCCGATCGTCGACTGCCATCCCAATCCGGCCAGCCGCGACACATCCAGTAGTTTCTGCGGCGTGCCATCCGGTTTTGAGACATCGAAAAGAATCTGACCCTCGAAATCGACCGCATCCCGAACGATCTCGGCCAACTCGCGGATCGTGTGGTCCCGGCCGCATCCCACGTTCACAAAACAGGGCTTCGGGTAGCTCAACAGTTCATCGGCGGCGGCCTTTTCATCGAGGTTCATAACGAACATACAGGCATCGGCCATATCGTCCACATGGAGAAATTCACGCTTGGGCGCCCCGGTTCCCCAGACAATGACCTGGTCTTCGCCCGCCGCCTTGGCCTCGTGAAATTTGCGCATCAGGGCGGGCAGCACATGGGAGTTTTCCAGGTCAAAATTATCATTGGTGCCGTATAGATTGGTGGGCATTACGGCCATGAACCGCGTCCCGTATTGCCGGTTGTAGGATTCGCACATCTTGATGCCGGCAATCTTGGCGATGGCATACGGTGCGTGGGTCGGCTCCAGCAGACCCGTGAGCAGGTGTGCTTCCTTCATGGGCTGGGGGGCCAGTTTGGGGTAGATGCAGGAGGATCCCAAAAACAACAGGCGATCCACACCGGTTTGATAGGCAGTATGGATGATATTGCCCTGAATGGTCAGGTTATCATAGATAAATTGAGCCGGATAGCTGTTGTTGGCCTGGATGCCGCCCACCCGAGCCGCAGCAAGAAATACGTATGCCGGCTTCTCCTGGGTAAAAAGACGCTTGAGGGAGGATTGATCGGTCAAATCCGCCTGGACCCATTTAAACCCATCCGGCACGCCCCCCTGAATATTGTCGCTCAAAAAAATAGAGGCATCGGGCAAACGGGAATGATAACTTCCCACCAGGTTGGTATAACCCATGGAAAGCAGTTTGCGAATGATAGCGCTACCCACCATCCCGGATGCCCCGGCGACAAATATTTTCTCGTTTTTATTCATGATCCCTTTTTTTACTCCTGATGTTGGTTCACCCTGAACCCGGCCCGTTGAACCAGTTCATCACGTTTGGCCTCCTCCAGATCAACCTGAACCATCTCCTTGACCAGTTCCTCGAAGGTGGTTTTAGGCGCCCACCCCAATTTTTCCTTGGCCTTGGTCGGATCGCCGAGCAGCGTTTCCACCTCGGTGGGGCGAAAATAGGTCGGATCGACGGCCACAATGGTCTTCCCATCGGCCAGATTGATGCCTTTTTCATCGATGCCGTCACCTTCCCATTTGATGGCAAGACCCAGTTCTTTGGCCGCCAAGTTGACCATCTCCCTGACCGAATGTTGCTCACCGGTGGCGATGACAAAATCATCCGGCTGGTCCTGCTGCAGCATGAGCCACTGCATTTCAACGTAATCTTTGGCGTGCCCCCAGTCGCGCAGTGCATTAAGGTTGCCGAGGAAGAGGCAATCTTGAAGCCCCAGATAAATACGCGCCAGGGCCCGGGTGATCTTTCTGCTCACAAAGGTTTCGCCGCGATTGGGGGATTCATGATTGAACAGAATGCCGTTGCAGGCAAAAAGGCCATAGGCCTCACGATAGTTAACCGTAATCCAGTAGGCATACAATTTGGCGCAGGCGTAAGGCGATCGGGGATAAAAAGGGGTCTTTTCGGTCTGGGGGACTTCCTGGACCAGGCCATACAATTCCGATGTAGAGGCCTGGTAGAAACGGGTTTTCTTTTCCAACCCCAACAGGCGAATGCCTTCGAGGAGGCGCATGACACCCAATCCATCCACATCCGCCGTGTACTCGGGGGTTTCGAAAGAGACTTGAACGTGACTCTGTGCAGCCAGGTTATATACCTCGTCCGGCTGTACCTGTTGGAGCACCCGAATGAGGTTGGTGCCATCGGTGAGATCCCCGTAATGAAGGACCATGTCTCGATCTTTTTCATGGGGATCCTTATAGAGATGGTCGATGCGATCCGTGTTGAACTGGGACGCCCTGCGTTTGATGCCATGGACCTCATATCCTTTTGCCAAAAGCATCTCGGCAAGATATGCACCATCTTGTCCGGTAATTCCTGTAATCAACGCTTTTTTCATGTTTTTGTTTTTTCGATAAGGGCAATGGTGTATCGATAATCGATCCGGGCAGCCAAGCCAAATGCACCGATATTAAATATAATATCAAAGACTAAAAGTAAAAGCCGTTCATAGCAAGGTCGTATTCAGAACTCAAGCAAATCTTGGTGAAGAGACGGCACAGACGATGCCGTCTTCGTCCATATCGTTTCGGCAACATGGGTCCTGAGCAACTCAATGCCCTTTGCACGGGCATGCAGGACCTGTTTGATTTCGATACCGTTTAGCTCGGTCCGCCTTAGAATAAGGTTCTTCAAGGCCTTCCGGTATTTCAGGTACTCCTCTTTTGCGGAAATACTGGGTATGACTTTTTCGGAGTGAAGGAATGCGTCGATGGGTCGGTTTTTGCCATTGGCGTTGCCGTCGGTCAGGTCGACCCGGTAGTCGTCGTAAGCCAAAAAGCAGTGTACCATGGGCACATAAGGCAAGTCGTAGGTTTCCAGAATTTTATCGGTGCCCGTGACGATCGCTTCGGTCATGGCATAAATGCCGATATTTTTCTCGATCGGCAGATTCAATTCAGCCGCCAGTGTGGCGATGACGGCATGCTTGGTGGTGCAGGTGCCCATTTTCTCTTTAAAGAGAATCATGAGATTGTTCCGGGCCGAGTTATAACCATAGGGCAGTTCATGCACATGGTGGCAGGCCTTGAGAAAAGTGTCGATGCCGAGGCTTAAAAATTGGTCCGACACCAAGCCGGAAGGCGCAATGGTTTCATCCGGAAAAACGCTGTATCTATCCATAGTGACCTCATCGGGTTGTTCGTTCCCGAGTTCGGGTAAGGGTTCTCACCTTCTTCTGTCAAACGCATACCTGCAATGGTACGATTCACTTATCCTGATCCGGTTTACGGTGGGGTTGGTGGCCATGGAATTCGGCATCCTCGTCGAATCCTTTTTATCATGTCAAGCCTTGGCGGACAACGCAAAGAAGGGACTGTCCCGGCCCGATAAATGAGCCCCATCGTTTGAATTTTATACCATACAACATTCTGAATAATTTTGGGATTAACACACAGGTGCCGTCTTGTCATACTTAGAGGCCCAAGATCCAAGGTTCGCTCATTTTCCCCAGACCCCTGTCACTCAAATAAATGTGGAACCGGAGCAGGGGCGGTGCGAGGGGGCCGACCACGGGCGTGACCAGCTGGGCAGCTGAGTGCCCAATGCGTTGCTCCGGTCTAAACTAAAACTAAGAATCGACCGGCCAAGAGTCAAGTCACTCTGGTCCGGGTTCTCCGAAAACCATCGGAGCATATCGTTTTCGTTTCAGAAAGCGGCCAAAATTGGCTGCCGGCCACCTTGAAATTGACAAATCAGTACGGTTCTGGCAAGTTGCAGCGATCTTGAACCCATCACCAAAACCCATTAAATCGGCAGCATCAATCCAATGACCTTAGACGCCATCTTGACCCATCCGCGACTGAAGCTGTTTTGGGCCCTTTCCCGCACCCCCCACGGGATTATCGACATTGCCACCCCGGCACTGGCCGCGCTGCTGTGCCTGGGGCGCTTTCCCTCGCTGGTGACTACGCTGCTGGGGTTGATCACCGTCTTTGCCGGATACACGGCCGTATACGCCCTCAACGACCTGGTGGACTACCGCACGGACCGGGAGAAAGTCCGGGCGGGCGAATACACCGGCGGCGAGGAATATCTGGACCTGGACAGTCTGCTGATGCGCCATCCGCTGGCCAAAGGGGCGCTGACCCTGCCTGAGGGTGTCCTGTGGGCCGCCGGATGGGCGCTGGTGGCCATGGTCGGGGCCTGGCTGCTCAATCCGGTGTGCTTCTATATCTTCCTGGCCGGCGGTTTGCTGGAGGCGGTCTACTGCCTGTTGTGGCGGTTAACGCCCATGCGGGCGCTGGTTAACGGCATTGTAAAGACCTTGGGCGCCGTGGCCGCCGTCTATGCCGTTAACCCAAAACCGTCGACTATTTTTCTGATCCTCCTGTTCGGCTGGGTATTCTTCTGGGAGATCGGCGGACAGAATATTCCCAACGATTGGACCGACATCGATGAGGATCGCCGCTTCAAGGCCAAGACCATCCCCGTGAGCCTGGGGCTGGAACGGGGCGGTTTGCTGGCCATGGTCTGCCTGGTGGCGGCCTTCTTTTTTACCTTCCTGCTGGTATGGGTCTCACCGCTTACCTTCGGTTTCCTTCACCTGATCGCCCTGGCCGGCCTGGGTGTCTGGCTGCTGCTGTTGCCGATCCTGCGACTGGTGGAAACCAACGGTCGCCGGCAGGCCATGGATCTGTTCAACAAGGCCAGCCACTTTCCCTTGAGTGTCTTTGTGGTGGTGATGGTTCGTTTACTCATCCTCTAAGGGTTCGCGCAAAAATAACTTCGCAGAATTGGCGCTCAGATTTGGTTCAGGTTTGGCTGATCCGAGAGAGCAAAACCACAGGAATAGCGAGCTATTTCGTGGGATTTGAGAGTGAGGTATCAGCCAAAGATGGGCTGAAGCTGAGA
>DEIP01000148.1:0-3225 GCA_002352605.1 Desulfobacteraceae bacterium UBA2771
TGTTAGCTGCCGCACAGCAGGCATCTATAGATGATTGGAAGTCATCGTTTTTATCATTTGTCAGCAACCGTTTGGATGAAATCGAAAAGGATTATCCTATGGAATCCATAACTGATATATCGAAAAGCCTTTTCCAAAATCGTTCGCAAATCATGGGTCAAGGAGCGTTGGCGCTCATCGAGAAAAAGTTCGGACATCTGCTTGATCAACAATATTGTGAATGTCCGAGTTGTAATCGCCGCATAAAAGCAAAATCCGAAAAGGTCCGGCGTAAAATCGATACGGTCGTTGGGCCTGTGACGCTATATCGACCTTACTTTTACTGTAAGACCTGTTCCTTCGGTTTTTATCCATTGGACGACGCATTGGGGCTTTCCAACAGGAAAGCCCAGGCGGATATCCAAGAATTAGAAGCATGGTTAGCCGCCGAGATGCCCTATGAAACCGCCAGTGAAGCCCTTGAGCGGTGTGCGGGTATTCAATTAAGTAACCACCATGCCCACGACGTGGTCAACGAAATCGCAGCGGATATTCAATTGCTGGATGTTTGCCCCGATAAAACCGAAGTTCATCGTAAAATTGACGAAATTTCCGAAGGCAGATTTCGTCGCCCGGTTCTAATGATAGGTATTGATGGTGCCCATGCGCCAACACGGCCTGAACCGAGTCCACGGAAAGGGAAAAGGGGTAAAGGGGAATGGAAGGAAGTCAAAGGCTTTCGTATGTATCTGCTGGATGACAAACAGATCGTTCATTTGATCAGCTGGCATCAGATCGAAAACGATAAAGCGTTGGCCAACGATCTTGTTCAGATCAAGCAAGCAGGGTTAATTCCTGAAGACAACGTACGGATATGTGCCATCGGAGACGGCGCCCCTTGGATCTGGAATCGGATACAAGAGATCTATCCGAATGCCAAAAAGGTGCTGGACTATTTTCATTGCAGCGAGTACTTGCACGACTTGGCCAACGCCCAATACGGCAAGAACAGCCAGAAAGCACGGGAGTGGGTCGAGGCGACGCTTTGCCGCCTCTTCATGAATAACGCCGATCAAATTATTGCCGGTATAAAACGGATGAAACCCCGATCGGAGGAGGCCAAAGATCAAATTAACAAGACCGTGGGGTACCTGGACAAACGTAAAGATATGGTCAATTACGGATCATTAAAGCGTGGCGGTTTCCATATTGGTAGCGGCGGCATAGAAAGTTCGAACAAGTTTATATCCAATGTCCGGCTTAAGCGATCCGGAGCGTGGTGGTACCGATCAAATGCAAACAATATTTTGAAGCTTCGTTGTGCCAAATACAATAAAATGTTTGACCGGATCATGGAGAACAGAAAGATGAAGCTTAAGAAGAGCCGTACTGGTGAACAACGGCCCAAACTTCATCTTGTTGCTGACAATTCGTGAGAAATAGGTAATGCTTCCGTCTTGTCTCTAATTTCTGCCACATTTATCGATTGACGATTGGAGATTTTGGGTTTTTATGTGAGATAAAAACAGATATAAAAAAAGAGTCGAACCTAACATCTCAAGCATCTCCTCAATAAGCATGAAGAAATGCATGATGTAAATTCCTTTGAACCCTGTTATCTTTAAAAACCAATCATAGGGGTCACTCGTGCCATCCCATGCGTCAAGGATTACTGCCGCGACCCAGAGTAAAAGTCCTGTGATAAGCGTGAGTCGGTATTTTTTTTGCTTGAGCTGCCTGTAGAGGAAGACAAACAAAAAAACGCCGAATGCCCCGAAAAAGGGACCCAGGAGAAAGAGCCATTCATAGGTTGGCATTGTTACTGGTCTTGAAAATAGCGAGTTGAAAATCATTGGCCCAAAAGTGCCGCTTATCCGTTCATGCAGAACAAGGTGGTCGTCGAGAGAGATGTACGCAAAAAAGATGGCAATCAGTATCCAGCCTGCAAACCGGCCTTTATGATCAGATATGTATTTATGGTGCAATGATATGATAAGGGCGGTTATGGCCACGATAAAATTCTGGACGACCGAGAACCAGGTCCCGAAGCTCTTTTCAAGGGCCACATTACTCAGTTTTTTAAATTTCTCGAGATACCAGAATTCCGCCAGATTCATGAGGATATCCAGGACGACGATGACAACCTCCGATGCGAGGCAGAAGATGACAACCGTATAAATTATTCGATCAAAATTGAGTTGAATTTGAATGGTCTTTTTTTTTGACATATTTATTTAATCATGCAGCAATCGACATTGCTGATTCGGCAGATGAGGGGCAACAATAATGGGCTTGTTATCCTTGACTTGATCACCTTATCTGCAATTGAGCGGAGAATAAGTTCTCCTGTCTTCCCATTTTTTTTTCATGAATTCCATATTCTTGTTCCGCAATGCAATATTATTCATTAAGAGCTGCAAGCACATCTTCAGCATTGTTAAAAGGCCCGGAAACAGCGTCCTCCTTGATATCATTCTCCGCTTCGGATTCTTTCTTTTACCACTCCCGAGTGTGGAAATATCTTTGATCCTTGGGAATAACGCTGACGCTCTTGGGCAAGGTAATTTGGTATTCCTTTTGAATTTTGTTCAGATCCATATCTGGTATTACTCTTTTTTAAAATCAGACCAAACCAACCTATTGACATAACGTAAAAAATCATGAAAATATAATTTCAGACGGTCAGTTTTGTGGCCCAAACCGACATGTAAGCGTATAATTATGGGTTAAAAAAGGTCATTAAGTTTTAATTACAATTGCATAGCTTGGTCCGACCCTAAATAACTAAATAACTCGGCGCCAGGGCCTTTCCGCTTAATAGCTAATTCACCGTTGATAGAAAATGATTAAAAAGGAAACCATCAACTGTTTCTCGGATGAACGAGGATTTGTATTTGAACCCCTGGAAGGAAAACTTCTGGCGAACCAGAGGAATGCCCATGTGGTGGTGAGCCGGTCCGGGGCCGTTCGAGGGAATCATTATCACCTCCGGGGAACGGAAACGCTTGTGGTTTGTGGACCGGCCCGGGTCAGGATTAAAAGTGACAGTGCCACAGAGGACTTCTTCGTTCCCACCAATATGACCTGCCGATTGATAATTCCTCCGGGGATATCCCATGCCATTCAGAACACCGGTGAAACAGACAGTTTGCTGGTCGCCTTCAACACCGAGGTCCATGACCCGGATAAACCCGATCTAGTTCAGGATGTACTGATACCTGTTTAGGATTGGGGACAAAATAAAGT
>DEIP01000148.1:3337-22692 GCA_002352605.1 Desulfobacteraceae bacterium UBA2771
TTTATAAAGTTCACGATCCTTAGCCGGTTTTCTGTCTAATGCATTGGTAATATGGCCCAATCTTTTTGTAAGTTTTCCAGGTTATGTTCCGGTGAACACGTGGATCAACCGGTCTTTGCTTTCGCGATCGTCGGCGGTGACTGTGCCGTCCCAGTGAGCCAGCACCCCGGGATCGGTGACCACCACCATCGGGCAGTCAGCCCGGTAGCCGACCCGCTCCACCGCGCTGCCCGGGTACCATTTGCCGGGCTTTTCCTTGGTGTGGGACCCCATGATGATCAAATCGACATCCTTCTCCCCGGCATATTTGAGTATTTCCAGGTGGGGCATGGCCCCGCCCCGGATCATGTACTGGTGGTCGGTACCATCCAGGTACGCCTCATAAAATGATTCGAGGCGCTTTCTCGCATGGGCCACATCGGCCGTGTAGTCGGTCCGGGTGTATTTGGGGAACGGGGGCACAGGGATCATATGAAACGCAAACAGCTGGCTGCGGTAGTGCGTGGCCAGCTTTGCCGCAAAACAGACCGCGCATTCGCAGGACCGGGAGAAATCAACACCGACCAGGACCCGTTGGAACAGTAATTGATCCTTGCCTGCGGGCCGGTTGACCACCATCACCGGGCAGGTCTCTCGGATGACGACGTTTTCCACCGTCGATCCGACACGGCCGGCAATCCTCACTACGCCCTTTTCTTCCGCCCGGGTCGAATGGGGACCCAGCACGATGAGATCGGTATCGATCTCTTTGGCCCACCGCAAGATCTCCTCCCACGGGAAGCCGGCGGTGATCCGCACCTCGTGCGCAATATCCGCCAAATAAGGCTGATAAGCCTTTTCCAGCGCCTTTCGGAGGATACTCTCGTAGGCGGCGTCTGCAATCATTTCCGCACCGGTCTCGAAATGACGGATCAGGTGGCGATTATCTGTTGAGGCGGACTCCATCACATGGAGCAGATAAAGACGGGCGCCCTGCCGCCGCGCCATCCGGGCGGCTGATATCACCGGCGCATCGACGGTGGTGACGATGTCTGTAGCGGCCACTATTCGATTAAACATCTTTGCCTCCTTTCCGGGTAACACCGTCCCACAGGGAGTCGGTCAACAGCATTTGCCGAAGACAAACCGCCAGTGGGGTTCCGGTGTCCACGGGAATATGGATTTCATTCCCGATCCGGGCTATGGGTTCGAAGCGATTTTTAAAGTCCTCCAGGTGAATCAGCCGGGCATCGGACACCGACGGCTCGGTATCCCGTTTCAGCAGCCGTGCGGCAAGGATCGGTTCTGTGGTCCTGCACTCAACGAAAACAGGTGTTGACTGCCGGTGTTCGGCTATTCGCAGGACTTCGGCCCGGCGCGCCGCCCGGCTGAAGGTTGCATCCATCACCACGCTTTTCCCCTTTTTGAGGTCCTCCTGGGCCAGATCGAACATTCGTTTGTAGGTAATCTCGGTGGCATAGGCCGAGTAAAGCCCTTGTTCGAAAGCGGATTCATCGGATAGGCCGGATGAACCGACAAACAGTTCCTTGCGGATCACATCCGAGCGGATTACGCTGATGTCGAAGACCTCTGCCAGTGCTCTGGCGATGGTGCTTTTTCCCGAGGCGGGCAGGCCGCACACAATCCACAGGGTCGGCCGGCTGAAGGCGGCGGCATAGCCAAGGGCCATTGCCAGGTAACGTTCGGCCGCCGTCCGCAGCGGGTCATGATTCGCACTCCGGCTGCCGGTTTCCCGGAGGCGGAAACAGCATACCTTGCAGCGCACCATGGCCCGGTAGCAGCGATAAAAATTCAGGAGCGGCAGGGCGCCGATGTCATCGGTTTGTTCTACGTACAATCGGATCAGCGTTTTTGCCATTTTCGGGAAATGGTTGTATTCTATGTCCATGGCCAGAAAAGCCAGATCGCTGATGACATCCAGGTAGCGCAGTCGGTCATCGAATTCGATACAGTCGATGATTTGGATACCGTTTTCCGTAAAGTAGATGTGATCGGTCCTCAGGTCCCCGTGGCAATCCCTGATTTTTCCGTTTTTCCTGCGCAGGTGAAAAAGGTTTTTATGCCTTTTAAAAAAAAACCGTGTGGCGGACCGGACGATCTCGAATTGCCGCCGGTCGACCCACACACCGGCAAATGCCTCGATCAGCCGCAGATTTTCCTCCCAGGGGAGGGAAGCGTCGGCCGCGGCGTCGGCCGTGTCCATTTTACTATCCATCGAGGCATGCGCGTAAAAACCGACCAGCAGGTGGACCAGCTCTTCGATATCCCTGTTATCCAGCGTGGCGTGCTTCAAACGCTGTTGCATGGAATCGGTTTCTGCGAGCTGGTGCATCTTCACGGCGAACTCCACCGGGACGCCAGGCCCGGAAAGGGCGTAGCCACCCCTCTGTGCGGTGATGGGAAGGGTCTCCATGTAAACACCACGAGACAGGCGACGGTTCAAGGCGACTTCCCGCCGGCAATAATGCTGCCGCTTCTCAAGGGTCGTAAAGTCAAGAAAACCCAAATCCACCGGTTTTTTGATTTTGTAGACGAAGGGGCCGGTTAAAAACACCGTAGAGATGTGCGTTTCCAGACGCTCGATGGATTTGACCGGGTGCGGATAGAAGCCCGGATGCGTCATGGCTTCGAGAATCTTTGCCTGGTGGTTTTTTGCATCGCCACAATCCATCAAACCAGTTGACATTGCCTGCCTGTTTTTTTTAGTATTGCGCTTTTGATCTCCTAAGCCCTGACAACATTCGTCTCGTTTCATCTGACCTACTTGTCTTTTAGCCCGGCTACGGCGTTGCGTCAATGGCTCTATCCAACCGTATGAAAATAATTATATGATGATAAAGTATCGCGTATATCCCACAAAGAACTTTATTTGTGGAATACTTTATCAAGAGGCCGCCATGTTAGGGCCAAAGCACACCGGATTGCATATCGAAGTGGGCCAAATCAAAGCCCTGTTCGATCAGCACGGTTTAAAAAAATAGATGTATAAGGAAATAGGAATAGACGAGGGTTATGATCTATATACTGTTCTTGCTGAAGCTGATTTAATCCTATCCTAAGGAGTCGTCGTGAATATCCGGTTCACGCCTAAATTCATCGTACAAAGGAAAATACCATGAACATCGAAATCAAGGAACGCTTTATGGAAGCATGGGAAAAACACTTCACCGGTAGCGAACTACCCATCGCCTGTTTTTACTCAAATGAGCTGAATAACGTGGAGTTTCCGAACGCTCCTAAGCCTAATCGCAAAGGGTATACATGTATTTTCGCCCAAATAACTCCAGTAAGGAAAGGGTGCGCCTGTGCCTTTAACAAGGAAAACCTAGGGTGTTTCGGAAGCTACCTGCCATTTGGTTTTGACACCGAAGTCACCGAGGAGGTTAAGAACTATGTCTGCAATGTGGAACGTGTCAAAAAGAGCTATGCTCATCTTGAGAGCATGTATGAACACCGTCCGCCTAAACAGGCTCCAGGAAAATACCTTGTGTTCAAGCGTTGGGATACACTTGAAGAACAGGATAATCCACAGGTGGTTTTCTTCTTCGGCAACCCGGATGTTATCACCGGCCTCCATGGGTTGGCAAATTTTGATTCAATGACACCATATGACGTGATTGCTCCGTTTGGTACCGGCTGTGATTCAATCCTTGGATTTCCGATGAATGAATTGGAATCTGAGCAGCCTAAGGCGGTTTTAGGCCCACTAGATCCTTCAGTAAGAATCTATTTTAAGCCGAATATTTCCACTTTCTCAGTCCCTTGGCCTAAATTTTTGAGTATGCTGGAAAATATGGATGAAAGTTTTCTTTCCACAGATAGTTGGTCGAAGATTAAACCTCGGTTTTTCAGAGATAAATAATAGAAACAATGAAAAAATTCGCAAGCTTCTAACAATGCTAATTCTCGTGCCGACGCAAAAAGCCGAGCGGCTGATTAGCGGCGTTGGCTGACAATCAAATTCAACATGGAGGTCATAGTGATAAAAAAGAATAAAAAATCAGAATCGTTGTGCCAAATCAAAGTTACCTTGGTTGGAAGCAAGCCTCCAATATGGAGACGATTGATAGTCAAAGACAATATCAGATTAGATCAATTACATTCCGTCTTGCAGGTAGCAATGGGTTGGTCTGATTACCATTTACATCAATATAGAGTTGGAAGGTCTTATATCGGAATTCCAGACCCGGATTTTGATATGGATGTAACCGATGAGCGGAAGGTTTATTTACAAGACATCATTTCCAATCCCAAAGACAATTTTATTTATGAATATGATCTCGGTGATGGTTGGGAGCACAAAATTGTTCTCGAAAAAATTCTTCCTTCAGATTTTTCCGAATCACCTGTAGCCATTAAAGGGAAAAAGGCATGTCCTCCAGAGGACTGCGGGGGTATTTGGGGATACTCTGATTTTTTGGACGCAATTCAAGATCCAAAACATGAAGAACATGAATCTATGCTCGAATGGGTTGGTGGGGAATTTGATCCTGATGAGTTTGATATGAACGTTATTAACAAAAAACTTAAAGGGATGAAACTATAGGTTATTTCATTACAGTCAGGCAGGCAAACAGTCACTTTTTATTTTTCCCATTGAGTGAAAATAACACCTCCATTCTTTTTAATTTTTTTAAATGGGAGGCCGGCTCGAATTCCCTGTGCCACTTTTTCCATGTCTGTCACTACTGATCCGCAAAGATAGTCCGCTCCATGGCTGAACAACGCAGGGGAAACTGGGGTGGTGGGGCCGAGGACCACGATTTTCGCCTGGGGCGCTCTGGACAGAAACCATGCCATGTTGCGGGTTAAAAGGGCTGTCCCTGTGACGGCAAAGACATCCAGTTCGGCCAGTACGCTTTCCCATTGATCGCGGGGAACCGCGTCCGGGAGGGCCATTAATTCAAACAAATGAAAAGTGCCTACACGATCTTTTAAGGATTCCACAAAAGGGAAGGCTCCCACAAGACCTGTGATTTTATCTTTGCCGAGCCTGGCGATCAGGTTGTCCGCCGGAAAATTAGATGCTTCAACATGCCTTGGGTCCGGTGCATTGCCTGCATTCAATGCGGCAAAGCCAAGAGAGATTGAAAAAGGAGACGGCTTGCTGATCAGGCCAGCCACGTCTTTGACATCTTTTCCAATCATTTGATGTTCCAGCTCCTTTTCGTGTTCCCGGGGCCTTGCCCCCAGCAGGGAGGAAAGTCCCATACGTCCGCCGGCCTTCACTGCGACAAATTTGGGACCTGCCACGATCTCTTCCACAACGGCATCCGGCTGGATAATGGATGACAGCAGGCTATCGGCAAGGTTTTTTTCTTCGCCCTCGAGGGGGCGGTCATGAATGGCGGTTACGGGTTGGGTGCATGAATATGTGCTCATACTGGTTTTCCTTTTATCTTTTAGTTGACTTCAATGCCAATGACAAATCCTCGATTATCTTCTATAACAATATCCACCATAAAGTTGTAGGCATAGCAAGAACCATGACATATAATGGCATTAATCCAGTGTGTGAAACTCGTAACTCAAACATATGAAAAAGGCGTTAATATGCCAAAAATACTATGCAAAAATTGGAAAAAATGATTGAGCGAGTACAAGGTGTTGAAAAATGGGGTTGAGGTCTACTTTACCCTGCTCATGGAAATCCTGTGGCCCAAAAACCGGATTCTGGAAGTCTATCTCAACATCGCGGAAAATGGGGCAAGGTGTCTTTGTCGTAGAGGCCGCCGGCCAACGGTTTCTCCACAAGCCGGCCGTCCGGCTGAATCAGCGGGAGTCCGCTACGCTTGCCGCGGTTCTGCCCAGCCCCAGGTGCATGTCTGCCGACCGGCCGTCTGATTATGTGAATCGACGGACCTGGCAGATAATTCAGCAGATGAACGCGCTGGGGGGAACCGGCTTTTTAAAACGGAACTTCCGACGGTGAGCGGCTCTGCGGTAATAGAACACGCTATCCATATCTCCTGATTGGCTATTATTTGCACAACATGCGGAAGCATAATAGATTAAGCGATTACGGTGATGGACGCAAACTCGTCGGTTTCTGAAAAAAAACACCACGCCCTGCAGGATCTGAAGCGCATGCATTTGAACCTATTGAGTTTGCGTTTTACCGGTCCTTGCGAGCATCTCGAGGGTACTTTTCAGCGTGAATACCTTGAAAAGTCCCTAAAACACATTCGTGTCGCTCTCATATTGTCGGTAATCTTTTACGCCGCCTTCGGTGTTCTCGACGCGATCCTTATTCCCAGCCAAAAACATCTGACCTGGATAATCCGTTATGGGTTCGTTTGTCCGACTCTCCTGCTGGCGTTCTTCTTTTCCTATTTCACAACGGTTCAGCAGTGGATCCAGCCTATTCTGGCAGGCCTCATCGTCATCGCCGGATCAGGAATCATCATAATGATACTGATCGCACCCCCGCCGGTCAATTACTCCTACTATGCCGGTCTGATGCTGGTTTTCATCCTTGGATATACGTTCCTCCGCGTGCAGTTCATCTGGGCCACGCTGGGTGCCTGGTGCCTGGTCGTGCTATACGAAATTGCCGCGATCGGGATCACCCACACGCCGGTGCCGGTGTTGATCAACAACAATTCCTTTTTTATCAGTGCCAATATTATCGGCATGCTGGCATGCTATTCAATCGAGCTGTATGCCCGCAGGGACTTCTTCCTGGTTCACCTCCTGGCGGCAGAGCAGGAAAAAGTTCGTTCAGCCAATCGGGAGCTTGAGCGGCGGGTCGAAACGCGAACCTCACAACTCGAACAGATCAACAGGGAATTGGCCCTTGAAATCAAGGAACGCAGGCGCGGTGAGGCAGAACGCATCCGGCTGGCCGGTCAGCTCAAGCAGGCCGAAAAGATGGAGGCGATCGGAAATCTGGCCGCAGGCGTCGCCCATGACCTTAACAATATCCTGAGCGGCCTGGTCAGTTATCCCGAACTGCTTCTCATGGACCTGCCCGAAGGCAGCCCCCTGAGAAAGCCTATTGTGACCATCAAAAACTCGGGCCACAAGGCGGCCGACATTGTTCAAGATTTGCTGACCATGGCCAGGCGTGGTGTGGCCGACCAAAAGGTGGTCAACCTCAACCGGCTGGTGAATGATTACCTCGGTTCTCCCGAGTTCTTGAGCCTTAAACAGCAGCATCCCCACGTACGCTTTCGTACCTGCCTTGACGACGATCTCCTGAATGTGGCGGCTTCACCCGTGCATCTGTCCAAAACGCTGATGAATCTGGTTTCCAACGCGGCCGAGGCCCTGCTGGTGGAAGGGGAGGTTGCCATCATCACGGCCAACTGCTACGTAGATCGGCCGCTACAGGGGTACGAAACGATTTCCGAAGGGGACTATGCAATCGTCCATGTGAGCGATGATGGTGTCGGTATCGGGCCGCAGGATCTAAAACAGATTTTCGAGCCTTTCTTCACCAAAAAGCGCATGGGCCGGAGCGGCACCGGCCTCGGCATGTCTGTCGTGTGGACCACGGTAAAGGACCTGGGCGGCTATATTGATATCCGGAGCAGGGAGGGGCAGGGGACTGTTTTCAGCCTTTACATCCCCATTACCCGCCAGGCGGGCGCGGCGGAGGAAGCACGCCTGACCTTTGACGACTACCGGGGGACGGAGCGGGTTCTGGTGGTCGACGATCTGGTCGAGCAACGGGAAATCGCTGCCGGCATGCTTGGCAAGCTCGGATACCATGTGGCCACTGTGGCATCGGGTGAGGAAGCGTTGCACTACCTTCAGGAAAATACGGCGGATATCCTTGTTCTCGACATGATTATGGATCCGGGGATGAACGGTTGTGAGACCTATCGGCGTATTGTCGAACGGCATCCCCACCAAAAAGCCATAATTGCCAGCGGGTTTTCCGAGTCGGAAAGGGTCCGCGAGATCCAACGGATCGGCGCCGGTCTATATTTGAAAAAGCCCTATACCCTCGAAAAAATAGCCATGGCCGTGCGTGGAGAACTCGATCGAACGAAGGTGGATTCGCCATCTGAATGAGCCAATTTGAAGACGCTGATAAGGATACTGCGGAAGGCTTCTTCCTACGCCCCGTTGATTACCGTGATCTGATCGTTCAGCGTCCAGAAATCATAGAGGTAACCCAGCCCGAAGATGCCGCCGGTCAGCAGGTAGACGATGCCGATCAGCCATTTGCCTATGTACATGCGGTGAATGCCCAATAAACCCAGGAAGGTGAGCAGCAGCCAGGCCACCGTGTAGTCGATGGGGCCGCTGCGGAAGCGGATGCTCGCCTGCCGGTCCAGTGAAGGAATCAGAAACAGGTCGATGAGCCAGCCGATGCCCAGCAGGCCGAGGGTGAAAAAATAGATGGTGCCCGATATGGGTTTTCCGAAGTAAAACCGGTGGGCGCCGGTAAATCCGAAGATCCAGAGAATGTAGCCGACGGATTTGAGATGGGTGTCGTTGTCGTTCATGGTGATCCTTTGGTTGATGTCAAGGGGAGCAAACAACCATATGGGGTCCATGTTTGTGTCACCGGAATCGAGCCAAGCAAGGGATTCCGTCAACGAAAGTCTATTCCTCTCTGTGATCGGCGACGCGCGCGGAATCCGGGCCAAATGGTGTAAATAAAACCAGAAGCTGCGGCAGCAAGGTCAGTGCGGCAACCAGGGCGATCAGCATGGCCAGGCTGGTAAACAGCCCGAAGTAAATGGTGGGCCAGAAGTTGGAGATCACCAAAACCGAGAAACCGATAATGATGGTTACCGAGGTGTAGTACATGGCATGGCCGATGCTGTTATGACAGCGGTGCAGGGTTTTATAGTAATCGCCATCGGTTTTAATCTCCTCCCGGAACCGGTAAATATAGTGAATGGTGTCGTCTACGGCAATTCCGATGCTGATGGCCGCAATGGTAATGGTCATCATATCCAACGGAATCTTCAGCCAACCCATCACCCCCAATACCACGCCGGCCGAAAAAAGATTGGGGAAAAGCGCGATCAAGGCCACCTTGATCGAACGGAAAAGCAAAAGAAACATCGCAAGCAATGCCAGCGCCACCACACCCAGGGTCTTGATTTGGGATGCGAATAGGCTTTGCAGCATATTGTTATACAACACCATGGTTCCAGACAGCCTGACCTTGTCCGGCTCTGATTTTTGTTGATGAACCAGATCCTGCTTTATTCTCTTGAGCAGGGCGTCGCGCTTTAATGTTTTCATCGAATCTATGATGCGCAAGGCAAAGCGGGCTTCACTGTTCTCAAAGGAAACAAACGGAAGTAATATAAGATCTTTATATTCGGCGGGCAATTTGGTGTAAAGTACCGCCATTTCGAGGCTGTCCAATGCCTGGCCGTCGTTGAGTCGTCGCGCGATCTTCAGCAAGGTTCCCAAAGAAAGCACCTTGCCGGTCTCGGAAAGCCCATCGAGATAATCATGGACCTTTTCGATCACCTCCATGCGATCTTCCGTGAACCAGTATTTATTGTAGTCTTCCGCTTGGGTGGCTTCGTCAAAGGGGTCGGCAAATTCCTCATCTTCTTCAGCGAATTCTGCCTCCAGGTCGATGGCTTCGAATTGGATGATCACATCCAAAGGGGTGGTGCCGCCCAATTGTTGATCAATGACCGCCATGCCCTGATAGATTTCGGTGGATTTTTTAAAATAGTCGATAAAGCTGTTTTCCACATTAAGCCGGTAGATGCCCATCACGGCTAAAATCGAAAAAATGACGGTGATAATCAAAATTGTTATCCCATGGGATTCGGTGAACCGGGCCAAAAAGGCGGTTAGGGAAAACCTAAAATATTTTGGTGCCGTTGGTGGATTTGGCTGCTTGAGCAGCATGACGCCGGAGGGAAACAGTAAAAACGTCAGGCCCAGGGATAGAAGGATACCGATGCTCATCATCCATCCGAAATGGATGACGGGTTTGATGTCGCAGAGCAACAGGGAGCCGAAGCCGGCGATGGTGGTCAGGGCCGCATAGAGGCAGGGGACGAACTTGGTGCGGATGGTTTCTTTGACAAGCGTGCGGTGGTCTGCCCGGGGAAGTGTGCTTTGGAACTCGCGATAGCGCACCACCAGATGAACCACAATGGCCAGGGTGATAATAAGTTGCAGGGACACAAAATTGGAGGAGATCACCGTCACCGCCCAGCCGAAAGCGCCTAACACGCCCATCATGCAGATGACAGCCAGAAAGCAGCAGAGCATGGGGATCACGATCCAGCGGATGTTTTTAAAGATGATTCCCAGCATGAAAACAAGAAGTACAAATACACCCAACCCGAATGTTTTAAGATCATTTTTGATGAAGGTGATCATATCGTCTGCGATCATGCTGATGCCGCCCAAAAAGAGCTGGGCGTGCGGGCGGTATCGATCCATAATCGTCCGAAGCGCCGCCATGTTTTTATGCCGGATCTCATTCATCCGGATTTGGTGAATACGAATTTCCTCCACCACGGCGTCGAGATGAGTGGCCTCTTCCGGGGATAATCGGACCCGGGCCTGTTGATCCAAATAGCCGTCTCGTCTGGCAATCAAATCGTTATAAATCGAGTCGGATTTCAGATTGACCACAAGGGCCGTGGTCCGCATGTCCCGGCTGACCAACAGATCTCGATAGAAAGGGCTTTCCCTCAGTTCGATTCTGGCCAGATGCTTATCGATGGCGGGTGTTTGCAGGTTGGGAATATCATCGGAAATGTCCTCATAAGAGATGGGCGGGCTTTCCAGCAGGGGGACATCCAGAATGGTGAGAACCGACTCAACCCAATCCAGTTTTTCGATCTCATTTCGCAAACGGCCTAATGCTTCGAGGTTATTCTGCGCAAGCAGGTCCTCATCGTTGGGCGTATAGGAAATAAGCAAAAAATCATACACGCCATACCGATCAACGATCTGGCGGGCGTAGCGTAAATCCTTGTCATTTTCAAGTAAAAGGGCTTCTGCCGACGCGTCAATCCTGAAGTCTTTGGCATGGTACCCCAAAACAGCGATGACGGCGATTAAACACAAAACAACAATGACGGGCCGGTCCAAAACGGTTCGGCCGTACCAGCGGGTGATGGTCTGGACGATTTTTTTCATGGGAGCTGAAACCTGGCGTTTGGGGGTGGTGGAAAAAGGACGTCGTCCGCTTCATCGTCCTGTTCGGAACCGGTCATACCAATGGCACAGACCGCCAGCGCGGTCAATAAAGACTTTACCCCGGCGTTGCAAAAGCTGGAGGCCCTTATTCAAAGCCGGCCGGCATCGTGATCCATGCGCCCACCAGCGGACCCAGCGCCAACGGCAACCATCGTTCCGGGGCAATGGTGAGAAACTTCAGATTGTATATTCATACAGGGATAGATTCGCTAACGGGCGTCCAATCGTGCAGATGGTGTTTTGCGGGATGCGATGGCCACCCAGCCCTCTTTTTCCAGTACTTGAACCACCGCAAACCCATTTTTCTTCAGGTTTGATAGGACAACCTTCTTTTTTGCCGTGATGATGCCGGAACAGACGAAGATGCCGCTTTCCGCCAGCACCGTCGTTACCTCCGGCAGAAGCTCCAGGATCACTTCGGCCAGGATGTTGGCGGCCACCAGATCGAAGGGTTGATGCATGTTTTCTACGAGGTTGCCAACCGAGAGGCTGAACGGTTCGATGCGGTTGGTCTTAAGGTTTTTCCCGGCCACACTCACGGCCACCTCGTCGTTGTCCACGCCGCAGACGGCTCCGGCGCCCAGTTTGGCGGCGGCGATCATCAGGATGCCCGATCCGGTGCCCACGTCCAAAAAGGCGTCGCCGGGTTGGAGATGGGTCTGGATCATGCGGATGCACAGGGTCGTGGTGGGATGGGTGCCGGTGCCGAAGGCCATGCCGGGATCGATCTCCAGAATGATCTCTTGCGGTCCGGCCGGGTATTCCCGCCAGGAGGGCTTGACCACGATGGTGTCAGTGATTTTCTCCGGCCAGAAGTATTCCTTCCAGGCGTCGGCCCAGTCCTGCTCGTCGATACGTGAATAGGCCACCCGCGTGGCGATGCCGGTGGTGGCCGCCAGGCGCCGAAGGGCCGCTTCAAGGGCCTTGCAATGATCGGCGGCGCTTGGCGTGTCGGCAAAATGTCCGGTGACGCCGGGCGTTTGCGGGGGGCGGACGGCATCTTCGCCCCAGGCCTGCCCAGGATCCATCTCCGGGTCGTTCACGACAACACCTTTTAGATCCAGTGAATAGAAGATATCGGCCACCAGGTCGGTTGCCAGGTCATGCTCCGGGCCGTCGAAGGTCACTGTTGACGCAATCCATTTCACGGGGTGGTTTCCTTATATCACGAATAAATAATGTCTCCAGCCACGAACATGCCTACTTCGTGGAAACGTTCGAAAAACGCTCTTTCGGCGGGTTGAAGTAGCCGTATTTCAGGTCGGGAAAACGCTTCCGGATCATCTGCAGCAGGCGGTCCATGCCCACGGGCGGGCCAAGGGGGCTGACCTCGTTCATCGTCCGGAGGTAGCGATTCGGATCGAAGTTGAGGTTGCGCCACTGGATCAGGTGAACGGGATGTTTTTCTAAAAATACCGCCAGGGCCGCCACTTCTTCGGGACTGTCGGTGAAGCCCGGGCAGTTCAGGTAATTGATGGCCACGTGCCTGCCCTTGGCGATGGCCAAGTCGATGCTCTCCAGTACCTGGGAAAAACGATATCCCTTGGGTCGGAAATAGGCGCTGTAGAAGGCTTCACGCACCGAATTCATGCTTACGCGAATGCTGTCCAGGCCGGCATCCAACAGTGGCGCCAGGAGATGGGGCAAGCTGGCATTGGTGTTCATGTTTATGGTGCCGTCGGCGGATTGTTTACGAATCAGATGGATGGCCGGGCCGATCACCCGGGCCCCCATGAGGGGGTCGCCTTCGCAGCCCTGGCCGAAACTGACCACGCTGTTTTTCACCCGGCGTATGTGCGCTATAGCCACCCCGGCGATCTCTTCGGCCGACGGAGTGAAGGCGATGCGGTTCTGGCTGCTGGTTAAACGTGCGTCGTGCTGCAGGGAGATACAGCCCAGGCAGCGGGCATTGCAGGTGCGTGAGGTGGGCAGGGGCGCCTCGTAGCGGCCCAAAAAGAAGTTCTTGCCTGCGGGGCAGCCGTATGTCAGGGCGCAGCGCTCCAGGTGGCGAGCCAGACGGTTGTCCGGCAAGTGCGTCTGCATATGCTTGACGCCGGCAACGATCTTATCGTGGGGCATGCGACGCAGGTCCTGGCGGGGCTCGGTGTCCACCACGATGGCCGCCGATTGGAACCCGTTTCCGTCCCAACCCACCGCGCCGTATGAAAACAGGGGCAGAATCTCGGCCCCGGAACGCTCTTCGTAGGCACAGGTTCGGGTCAGTACAACGCCGGGGGAGTTGAAGGCTGCCACGGGAAAGATTTTCTCGTGCTTCGCATAGGGGTTTCGGTCAATCGTGCGGACCACGCCGCTTGAAAGTTCCGTGAGCACCGGCCTGCGGTCCGGCAGAAACATCAGTTCGCTGCCGTGGGGCAGTTTGATTGTATCGGCGGTGGTCAGGGGGGAAGTCTCCGGTCCGTCGGCGCCCATGGCCGCAAATCCTTCCAGGTCGAAAATCTCCCCTTTTTCATTGGCCACCACGGCGCTGAGCCATTCCGGTCTTTTTCGATCGGCCGGGTTCCTTTTTTGGGGATAATATTGCTTTTTTTTCATGGTTTGGTTGACCTTGCCGGCAAGCGATGCAGGCTTTGTGAGTCGGCGGACCAAGCAGATGCCTTCAGCAATGGGGAGATCGGGAAAACCACTCGCCGCATCAAAGTCACATATCATATAATTCAGGCAAAGTCATTATCGCGGGTATGACCCGCTTCTCCCCTACAATGAAATGATACCCTATGCGGTTGCCCCGCCGGAGGGTGAAAAATGAGTTGAACCTGGACCCATTTTGGGATATGAATTTCGTCCAACCGGCAGGCTGAAGTCTGTCTCATCGATTTGAAAAAGTGAGTTGTGCGTCAATCAAGGCCGCGAAGGTCTCCGTCTCAGAGGACAGGTGGCGTCGTGGCCTTTCTGTTTCCGCGTAACGCCGGTGGATGATGGTTTTTATGGCCCGGCGGCAACCCTTTTTAAGGGAAAGCATCACAGACGGTGAATCCCTTTTCCGTGGTTCGGGGGCGTCGCGTTGAACTGGGGGTTTTTCGAAACTACCAACTTGGCGCTCGGATACCCGCACGGGGCGTTCGAGGACGACGCCATGCGCGTAAAATTCAGAAAAATAGGAAAAAGGAATGACATATCTGATTAAAAAAATCGTCCTGGTTATGGTTTTCAGCCTTGCTGGCATTCCGGCTGCCGGGGCCCATAAGGTGAGCATCTTCGCCTGGGCCGAGGGAGATACCGTGTACACGGAAAGCAAGTTCAGCGGGGGTAAAATGGTCAAAGACGGCAAGGTCGAGGTACTCGACAGCCAAGGGACCCACCTGCTGGACGGCCGTACCAACGACAACGGGGAATTCTCCTTCGAGGTGCCCAAAATCACCGACCTGACCATCGTTCTCTCAGCGGGTATGGGGCATCAGAATTCATGGAAGCTGAGCGCGGACGAACTGGGTGGGGGGGCGCTTGATCCAGCCGTGACTGAACCCGTTTTGTCGGCGCCATTGGTTTCGGAAACGCCTCCCGAGACAGCGCCACCGGCATCGGATCCAGGCCTCACCACCCAGGCGGTGGAAGCCATCGTGGCCCGTCAGCTGGAACAAAAACTTCAGCCCTTGATCCGCATGCTTGTGGCGACCCAGGAAAAGGGGCCGACCCTAAGCGATATTTTTGGCGGCATCGGCTATATCATGGGGTTGGTGGGACTGGGCGCCTATATGCGCTATCGAAAGGACGGTCGGCGCGTATGATCAATGCCCCCTTTGCCGATGGCCATTCATGGATGCACGGCATCGATCCCCGGCTGCGGGTGATCGGGGCCGTGGTATTTGCCGTCGTGGTGGCCGTTTCCTATGAGTTTGCGGTGCTGTTTGCCGCCCTGATCCTGTCTCTGTCTATGGCCTTGTCGGCCCGGTTGGCTTTTCGAGATGTCGTGCATCGGCTTTTGACGCCGCTGATCTTTCTGCTGCTGCTGTGGGCGGTACTGCCCTGGTCCTATGAAGGGGATGCGCTGACGACGTTGGGGCCGGTGGTGATCACCCGTCCGGGTGTGATCTTGTGCGCCCAGATCAGTGTCAAAACCGTCTCCCTGATGGTGGCCTTTATGGCCCTGTTGGCCACCATGACCGTGGATACCCTCGGTCACGCCCTGAACCGGCTGCGACTGCCGGACAAAATGGTGCATATGCTTTTGATCACCTACCGTTACCTGTTCGTTATCGAGCAGGAATACCAGCGGCTGGTACGGGCAATGAAAATCCGTAACTTTCATCCCAAGACCAACCTGCATAGCTATCGGACCTATGCCTACCTGGTGGGCATGCTTTTTGTGCGGGCCTCGGAGCGGGCCCGGCGGGTACACGGCGCCATGATCTGTCGGGGTTTTAACGGCCGGTTTGTCAGCCTTCGTGAGTATCCACCCCGTATCCGAAACCCTGTTTTTTGCCTTTTCGCCGTCTTGTCGCTGGTCATGCTGGTCGCCCTGGAGTGGCTGACCTAAATCTTACGGCTTCGTAAAGAGATCCGATATCTGCGTTTTGAATTTAATTGAGTTGATGCGGTCCACCCGCCCGTGATATACAAACGGTTGTCATGTTTCAGGGACCAACCCGTCGAAGGCAGCAATAGATGAGCCCCGTTATTCTCAACTTGACCAAGATCTGCTACGGTTACCCCGGCGGACCGCTGGTTCTGGATGATCTCGATTTTCACCTCCATGCCGGAGACCGTATCGGCTTGGTGGCGCCCAACGGCAGCGGCAAGACCACCTTGTTTCACATCGTCATGGGGTTGCTTAAACCCCTTTCCGGAACCGTAGAGGCGTTTGGTGAGGCGCGGAAAGTGGAAACGGATTTCGTTGAGGTGCGCCGGCGCATGGGGCTTTTGTTCCAGGACGCCGACGACCAGCTTTTTTCCCCCACGGTGCTGGAGGATGTCGCCTTCGGACCGTTGAACCTGGGAAAATCACGGGAGCAGGCGGTGGCGGTGGCCGTAAAGACCCTTGATTTTTTAGGGTTGAACGGTTTCGAGGACCGGGTCACCTACAAGCTGTCCGGCGGGGAGAAGCGACTCGTCTCCCTGGCTACGATACTGGCCATGGAGCCGGAGGTGCTGCTGTTGGACGAACCCTCCACCGGCTTGGATTCATCCACCAAGGAAAAACTCATCGATATCCTCAACACGCTGGATCTCTCCTTTGTGCTTATTTCCCATGAATTCGATTTCCTCTCTCAAACGGCGCGGCACATCTACACCATGGAAGGCGGTCGCATTCGGTTTGACCGGGAGCTGAATATCCACACCCACCGGCACGCCCATCTGATGGGCAACCAACCCCACCGGCATGTGTGATCCCGGTCGGTATGAAAACAGTCCCACCACAAGGACGCACCGAATGAAAAAGGTATCCGCTTTACACGATGGTGAATGTGTATTACGGCCCAAGGGTCGAAATTAATCCCGAAATCCATGAAGGGAAAAACCATGGGTATGGAAAAACCTGGATTAGCATTAGAACAGGGCGCCCTGATCAGATTCATTGACCCCAATACGGATGCTGTAACCGGAGGGATTTTCATCGGTACCGGAGATAACGGGGATTTTGTCGTGGTTCCATTATCGGAAAACAAATCCCAACCGGCAGCAGGTGCAATTCTGCATGGCCGGTGCATGTTCATGGACAATATGGTTGCCTTTATGTCCCGGATTGTGGAAATCACCGACCATCCGGTAACCCTGTGGCGAATCCATGCGCCGACGGACGTGAAAAAATATGATCTTCGCCACAACAAGCGGATTCAATGTTCCGTGTCTGCAAACATCGAAGCCATTCACAAGGGACAGGTCCTTACGGGGATTATCCGGGATATCAGCAAAAGTGGGGCGCGTTGTATTTTTAATCCCTCCGATGCCCTAGAAAACCCCTTTGAGGTGAATGAACCCGTCACCCTCCGTTGCGTGTTTCCGGGTATTCCCGGTGAGCAGGCCGCGCGTGGGAAAATTACCGACATCATAAAAACCGAAGACGAATTTTCGCTCGCCGTTCGGTTTACGGAATCGGTATGGTGGGTGCCACCCTACCACTGACTTTTCAAAAGGCCTTTCCGTCTAATTGTGGAAGGTGAATTGGCGAGGGGAGCGGGGTCAGACGGCTTCCATGAATTCCCGGATTTCGCGTTGGAAGCTTTTGTAGGTGATCATCAGCGCTTTGACCTGCTGCTTGTCGGGGAAAAAGTCATTGAAGACATCCTGATACACATGGTAAGCCAACCGGTCAACACCGATGCCCGTATCCACCATCATGGCTATCATGTCGGCCAGATAGAGGGTGGCTGTGGCCGGATCGTTGCGTGATGCCTGGTTGGTCAAGTGATGGTTCTCGATCATGTAGATCATGTGGGGGCTGAATTGCCATTGTTTGGCGATAATGCCCCCCAGAGTGGTGTGATCCATCCCCAGCACGTCGTTTTCGGCCTCCACGAAACTCATGCCCTTTTCGGTCACTAGTTCTTGGATGGCTTCAACCTGGTCGGCAACGAACTCATGCAGGATCACCTTGCCGATATCCTTGAGCAGTGCGGCGGTGTAAATGGCCGGCAGGCCCATCAGATCCTGCTGCCGGGCCAGGCTCCTGGCCACCATGGCTACTGCCAGGCTCTGGCGCCACAGGTCGCCCTTGGCCAAGCCATAGCCCTTCTGGGGCCGGTTCAGGTTGCCGGACAGGTTTTGCGACAGCACCATCTCCACGACCTTCTGCAACCCCAGCATGGAGACCGCCTGATGCACGGAATCGACTTTGACCGGCAGCCCCATGTAGGCGGAGTTGACCGTTTTCAGCAGGTTGGCAGTAATGGCCGGATCCCGCTCGACCACTTCCACCAGGTCCTTCAAGGATGCCTCGGGATCATCGGCCAGGCTGAGTACTTTGTGAATGACTACGGGAACGGGGTCCAACTGGTTCACTTTCTTTAACATGCCGGCAAGACGATCCATTGTCCAAAATATCCCTTTTGCGGTTTGGCGGTGGCACAGGCGAAGAATACCGCATGCTGCCACAAATATCGGTCTTTTGGGACCTGGCATTAGTTAATTTTTTTCCGAGGTCTTTTGGATCGCGAACTAAAAAAAGCGTTTTCTATTTCAGTGAAAAGCGCCAGGCGCAATACCAGTCATCCGGGTGTTCGTCCGGGGGGCAGCCGATGCATTCGGTTTGAATGTGGGGATCGATGGCCCGGGCAAAATAGGTGTATTCCACCAGGCCGCCGGATTTGCAGGGGTAGTCGGCCAGTTTTTTCTTTTTGCGGGCCACCTGAACACGGCATTCGTTCATAGTGAAAATGAAGGCGTTGGGCCCATCATCGGTAAAAGACTGCACGTTGATCCGGGCGTAGACGCGAAAACCCAGGGCTTTTTTTAACCCTTCCAGGCCGGGGTGCTCCCCAAGTTCCAAGAATTGCTTGATGGCCCAGGCCTCGAAGGGGGCGAAATGGGCCCAGCAAGAGTCGTTGCAACGCTTAGCATCGTTCATGCCGCTGGTGAATTCCACGGACTGAAACCACACCCCGTCATTGGCCAGCCAGTTGATGGATGCGCCGTCCAGAAGCGCCAGCAGGTCCTTTTTTTCCATGTCGAGCAGCGGCTTGGGGATGCCGTCGTGCATCTCGAACCCCAGAATTTTTGACAGCCGGTTGAGCTGAATCCCGACGCTTTTTTTAGAAGCCACGGAAAGGGCGTCCAGCGCCTTTTCCATGCCCATCTGGTGCCGGATTTCAGTGAACCAGAGCGCATAGTGGATGATGGTCCGATGCATGACATCCATGACGAGGCGAGCGGTCTGTTCCTGGCTCAGATCATCGATTGTGCCGACGGTATCGGCCATGGGGTGTCTCCTTTCATCGGTGGGTGGGTCGGGTGCAGACCAGATGGCAGCCACTTTATGGAAAGGTACCCGTGAAGTCAAGGGATTCGAACAAAAGCCCATAAAACAGCGCTGTCGGCGCTGCCCATATGGATCCAGTAGCCGGTGTGAAAAAGAGCAGGCCCAAGCTTTCCCTCCGCTGCCTCGACGGGTGTTCTGCATCGGAACACCCGGGCGTAGGTGCCATGACGGTTGGAAACATCCTCGAGCATGTTTGCCGCCCCTCGTCTGTCGTTGCTTCTTCGTTTCATACCTTCGACATGCTTCCGTATGCCCGCGGATTTATCGGTGGTAAGCTCGA